>JABDDW010000019.1 GCA_013287405.1 Deltaproteobacteria bacterium | reverse complement strand
CACAGCATCATAAAGAACCATGGCCCACCGGATTTGCCAAAATTGGCGAATACTACCAAAAATTGTCACACCGCATTGAAAAAACTTTAGGCCTGTGGCCGCGGCAGAGTTAGCCTCGCCGGGCGTGGTTGAGGGTTTGTTCGCAGTCATCAAGTTGAGGGGGCTGTTCTCGTGAATTGATGAAGTCCCTAACCTTACGTTCAACATAGGTACCGGGGTACTTGAGTAACAAATAAGAAGCGGCAAACCCAGCCACGCTATAAACGAAAAGATGCAGCGAATTTATGTGATTACCGTATAACGTCTTAGATAAAATATTCCCTAAAACCGTACTTACAATCGTGCCCAATCCCAAGTTTAATCCAAAATCCATACTTGAACTGATGCGCGTGGGAAGAGGAACATTTGTCTGAGAATACTCATGGAGCCTTCGCGCAAGATCCATAGTGTATTGGTCGTTTGGAATATTGAACTCGTCTGGAAGTCGATGATTGTCTTCAGCATACATATCTTGGAGAAGATCCACGCCTTGGCGCATCAGTGAGATATCTTCTTCGTTAAGGGGCCTGCGAGATTGAACCTCTAGGGCTGTGGTCATAAAATAATCTGCTGCGCGAATTCTTTGATTGTTGTCGCCGACAGAATTGAGCATATATCTCATCATAAGACTCACGTAAGGCCAAACCACAGCATAACCGATGGCAAAACCAGTGCCGTACGTGTACATAAAAGAAATCTTGCTGAATAAATACACATTACTGAGGGCAAAGACTTTCATAGGAAGGCCGAGATATTGGGCCACAGTGTAGGTTCCGATTCCGGTGAGGGCCAAGCCAAAAAGACGAGTCACTGAATCAACGAAAAATCGTGGTTGAAGGCCTTCAAGCATATTGATTTGGCATTGAGCGTGAAAAGAACAAAACCCTGAGCGGTTATCTCCTAAATATTGATTCCAGACTGATCTGAGCCCTTCGGTTAATGTCTGACTTCGGTTGCGATTTGCACTAAGCTGCATTTCAGAAATTGACTGCGAAGGATTTTCTAAAAGAGCCTCCTGCGTATTGGAAAGAGGGTCTACAGCCCCTTGAAGGCCATAAATAAAGACCTGGGCGAACTGATCAAAGTCAATTCTCCACCCTGATCTTCCAAAAAACGGAATGGCCGCAAATGCGTCAGGAGCAATTCCCGCAAAGTACAGGGCCGACACTACATAATCTTTGTTATAGGCCCGTTTAGCGATTTGGGTGGTATCCGCGTCGACCTCGGCATTTCGATATTTTTGAAAAACATTTTTGTACGCTCCAGAGCCAAAGAGAGCAAAAGAGAGGGCCTGGTGGGATAAAAATCGCTTCCCGTTTTGAAAAGCCACTTTTAAGCGCGCGCTAAAGGACCGCGCTTCTTTAGAGGTTCCGGAGGCGTGCTTTTGCAAATCTTGACAGACCTGGGTGTAAACGGCCACGTGGGCAGCGAGAGTTTCTGGAGTAACAGGTTCACCGCCACTATCTCCAAGGTCCGCTAACCCTTTATAGGCCAGAAGAGTGGCTTCTTGCCAGCTTGCGTCCTCTGGAGCGCTCATCGACAATTGAAGTAGACTTTTAACTTGTTCTTGGCGCCCTGCCAGAAGTAATGTGCCAATGTCCACTGGAGTTGAAGTTTCTTCCGAACCGCGGGAGACGATGGCTGCGGCCAACAAAAGCGCTTTGGCTTTTCTAGTAATCTCTCTATAGGCCACAGCCGTCATGGTTTCTGGCCTCAAGGCATTTTCTCGGGCTTCTCTTTTAGCTCTTGGGTCAAAGGCCTTCATGGCCTCCGGGTGATCAGTCGGATCCAAATTATTATCGATCCAGTTGTAAAACCCGCCGTACCCCATTTTGTCTAAAATAATTTTTTGGATGGGCCTCGCCGCTTTGGCATAGATTTGAATTCCGAAGCTAAAAAGAGCTTGGGTACTGCTCCAAGCGTAGCCTTTCATTCGGGCCGCTCGCCCGGCGAGAAAATAAGAGAGAGGATTTAAAGCCGCCATAAGCCCAAATCCAATAGCCGTTTCTGCGATATGTGCAGGGGAGTTAAACCAGTGGATAGCAGAGTTCATATCAGCGGTGAGTGCTCCAAGTACGGGCACCCGGGTTGACCAATCCAAAACTCTTAAAAACACAGCCGCGGTCCAAGCCGAAGCCGCTCCCCCAGAGACCCGGTCGGCAACAAAACCTCCAACAACCGCTGAAGTGATATACGCCGTTCTTCTCAGAACCGTTGGTGTGGCTAACTTCCTGAATTTTTCTTGCCAACGAAATAGGAGATTGTGTTGGAGTTTACTTTGATATTGATATTCGGCTTCAAGTTGACGTGGATCGCGATGTTCATAAGAATCAATAAGGAGTTCCTTCCACGTCTTATTAAGTCCGTACTGCTCAGCGACCCCCGCAGTGACCTGGATTCGATTATGATCTTGGGCCCACCGACTATCAGGAGCCGCCGATGCCGGGAAAATATCCCGTGGCGCTTCAGCAAGTTTGGCCAAGGCGTCTTTGCCGCTAGGGTCCTTCTTCATAAGTGCAATATATTTTTGTAGACCAACGATCTGCCCATGGGCAGCCAGGGCTCTCAAGACAACGTCATATTTGGGATCACTCGGCGTTTCGTCAAGAAGGGCCGTTCTCTGACGGTCGGACACATACTTATCATAAAGTTCTTCTTGAACCAGCGTTTGGACGGCATCCGCTTCCATTATGTCAGGATTTGTCGCCTGAAGATATCTCAAGAAAAACGCCAGATACATCCGATACTGTGAAAGCAGCTCCGCCCGAGTAAAGCGCTCCCCATGAACCTTGCCCGTTTCTAAATTTTGAAGGTGAACGGCAAGATCAAACTCTTTATGCCTATCCGTGAACTCTCCATCACCTTGACGAATGGCCAGCTCTTCAGGTTTCACATTGCGGCTGAGACTTAGGAGCTCTGTAATCCTGTAACCAGGGATTTTAATAATAGCAGGGGCAAAAAACGGAGCCATGCAAAAGGCATCGAGAACCTGAAACCACGGCAGCAAGTGAATGCCTTCTTTAGTTGAAAAATACACAAAATTGGGGTCGGTTAGGGGCTGAGCGGTCAATTCAATATTTTTCATGACGTGGCTGTCGGTCCAGATTTCTTCGCCAGTTTTTTTGTCGTGAGTGATTCTTATGAACTCCAGCTCTTTTTTTTCATCGTCATATCTGAGGCGTAATTCCTTCATGGGATTGAGGACAGAGATTTTTTCGTTTTCCATGCTGACATCGTTGAGAGATAAATCCTCCCCAACAGTAAAAAATCCCGATCCCTTTGGATTTTTTACGTACTTTCGATGAAACTCCGAAGTCATATGCAGTATGTCATCCAGACGAGGAGTAGGAGTTTCTTCAACGGATTTTTGAATACTCTGCTCAAGGTCGGCAACTTCCTGCTCGAACCCATCTGTAAAGGGGCTTCCTACTCCGGGGGGGACGGGTCTCTGTGAGGGTGTGGAGGGAGAGGGTTGATGGTCTCCAACGCTTGCGGACAAAGGCAGGCTGCCTAGGGAAATTTGCACACTGAGAAAAAATGCGAGAACAGATCTAGAATGAGGTTTCATAGGTAAGGTGGACAGAAGCAATAGGCGTGCCTTCTCTTTTTGATTTTGGCCCAGTCGAAGTCAAGGTGAGACACGGGAGGTGTTTTTTTTTAAACAGATGGCCGAAATTGAGCTTACTTCACCCAATGCACTTTTTGGGTCGCTTGGACGATGGTGTCGTGCTCCTTTAAATACTTTGAAGCTATCGAGCCGGCTACTTTCTTAAAGTCAAGCTTAAGATCTTGGAGGCAACTGGTTTTGACCGGAGTTCCCTCATTCGTCAAATTGAGTGCGAAGTGAATCATCGCAGAAACCGGAGAAACGGTTGCTATGCTTATAGAAAGCTTTCCATCATCAAAAAAAATATCGTCCCCTTCTCTGAGAAATTTTTTCTGAGGGCACATTTCGCTTAAGACTTCAACAACAAGGCAAGCTAACAACCTCTGCTTTGTCACGGCGAGTTCTAGGGTCTTGCCAAACTCTTCAATAATGAAGTGAAGCATAAGCCCCCCTCTAATTTCAGAGCGTGCAAGAAAGTCCTCGCCATCCACCATATTGCTAAAAGGAATATCGCAAGGCCCAATAAAAGAAATTACGGAATCACCTAAGACTCCACAATCAAGATAACCAAATAAACTACGGAGCTGACTTCCGTCGTATTTTAGATTTTCTGGCAGAAATTTATACTTCATAACTTCTAACTCAATCGGACTTCATAGGCCCATGACTTCGAGAGCCCGGGTCGTTCGCTTACAGCTTTCGCATTTTAAACAGGGAGTGCTATTTCCTTCATAGCAGCTCCAAAGTTTTCTAAAATCAATTCCTAACTTTGCGGCCTCCTGGGCCATGGCCACTTTATCAAAGGACGTTGTAAAACATTTCACTTTCACATGACTTAAGGTGCTCAAACTCAAAGCTTTGTCACAAGCTTCAATATACTCTTGAGAATTATCCGGAAAAGTAGCCGCTTCCTCTTTATTAAAGCCAGGAACGACGTAGTCCGCCCCCATAGATTCAGCAAAACTTGAAGCAATATTTAAGAAAACCCCATTGCGATTGGGGACCCAAACCTTTCGTGCGGATCCAAGGCCTTCTTCAAGATCATCTAGATTCTTAATTGCAGGCATCTCCATATCTATGTTCACTAAGGCGGTTTGAGTTAGCTTTCCGAGCCACGGGAGCGTAATCACCTCATGGGAGACGTCTAAAAAGTTAGAAAAATATTTTGCTGCTTTTATTTCTTGGGCGGCCGCTCTTTGGCCATAATCGAAAGTCAAGGCGCGCAGGACCAGGCCCGACTTATGAGCTAAGAACAGATTTACAACTGAATCGAGGCCACCGGAGAGAAGTGAAATAAACTTAAAACTTTGAGTCATGGGTCACTCAAAATAAGAAGCTGAACAAGTTTCGGTCTCATAGAGATCAACTCGCTTTAACCCCGCCTGAGGGGCGATGGCGCGAAGCTTTCCAGAGACTTCTTTAAAAATATATCGAGAGATCACTTCAGCGGTAGGATTGTTCTCCGCCGTTGAAAACATCGGAAGTTCGTTTAAGTACACATGGTCAAGGGGTTCAATCACTTGCTTCACAATTTCTTTAAGCTCACTAAAGTCCACCGCTAACCCGATGCGGTTGAGCTCTTGTGAGCGGACGATAACATCAACATTCCAGTTGTGTCCGTGAAGACGAGCACACTTTCCCGTATGCTCCCAAATTTTATGGGCGGCAGAAAAATGACTACGAACCTTCAGTTCGAACATAAAACCCTAACTGCCTTTATTCTTCGGTCTTCTCAGAGGCCTTCGAACTCGCTTTTTTTGTTTTGGTCTTCGGTGCAGGTTTATTAACTCTTGACTTAACTTCTTCAATAATAGTGGCAGCATTTTTGGAAATTGCTTTTTCCAATTGCTCAGAAGCAGCGATCAAACGCTTTGTGATTTCTTGAACTTTTGGATTTTTCATCAATTCTTGGGCAAAACCTTGGGATTTTACCTTTTCTAAAACCGTCTCCATTTTTTTATAGACCTGGTGAGCCTCCAAATCCTTTTGCGCTTTCTTTGCAAAGCTCTTTAACTGCGCTCCTGCATTCAAGGCTTGGGTCTTAAGATTTTTTTTGATTTCGTCTACATCGATTGAGATTTTAGCCATTTGGGCCTCCTCATGTGAGGGCGTGAAGTTAACATATATAGAGGGGTCTTCACAAGGGGGAAGTACAAAGGACTCAGAGGTACAGACCAATCTGGTAATTAGCTTCCCACAAGACAGCACAAGGCCTTTGGGGTCCGAAGGCGGCGGCATTGGCCGCCCTCCCTGGGCCAGAGCCCCTGCCGACCGGTACCGTCATGGCCCCGAAGGGGGAAGAGCGTCCTATACCCGAATGGCAATTGGGTTTGGGCCGACTCAAAAGAACTTAGTTTTAAAGTTGTGGGTAATAGTGAGGCCAGAGTTAAAATTTGACTTGGAGAGGTTTTAAATCTCGGATGAGAAACTGGAGTTTTCGGCGGCCGCGGAAATAATTCCAACTCGGTTCTGCAAGAAGTTCGATGTTCTCGCCTTTTTTCACCTGGTACTGGCCTTGGGCAAAAAAGGCTAGGGCTTCATAATTAAGACCATTTTCACTTAAGACAAGTTTTAAATGCTGATTTTTAAGCCATTTTACTTCTGAAACGATGGGGTTAGTAATTCGAAAAAGGGGGTTAGGATTTTCTGTTCCAAAAGGGCCAGCACTTTTGAGCCAACTCATAAAAGCCTCACTAAACTCTGTTAGTTTAGCCTCAGTGTCATAAACCTTCTCAAAGGCCTCCTGTTGAAAATAGTTTTCTTTATAGTGGTCCGATATAGCCAACTTAAATGCATCAAAACTCTCAGCCCGCAGAGAAAAACCTGCCGCTTGAGCGTGCCCACCAAATCTTTCTAGGTGTGAAGCTGCTGATGCTAACGCTTGAGGCAGATTGTCTTCTTCCTTGCCTCGCGCACTGCCGATCCCTTGATCCTCACTCAAAGCTACTATGAAGGCCGCTTTACCCGTGAGTTGACTTACTTTTGTCGCAACAAGCCCCACAACCCCGGCATGACCGTGAGCCTGCAGGACAATGACGGGTTTATTTTTTTCGGTATCAAGTTGAGCTAGAATTTTTCCTTCTAATTCCTTTTGCAGGTCTTTTCTTTTATCATTAAGAGCGATCACTTGTTCCGCCAAAATCTCTCCGGCTTTTGGATCATCGCACATCATGACGTCCAAGGGTCTAATCCCAAGTTCCAGACGACTTAGAGCATTTAGTTTTGGAGCTAACGTAAAACCGATATCAGTGCTATCAAGATCTCTCCCCCACAGATTGACTCGGGTCAGTAGGGCCTTTAAACCGGGCCGTTTTGTCTGGGAGAGAATTCTTAAGCCATGCTTAACGAGAATTCTGTTTTCGGCCCTAAGAGGAACCATATCGGTTATGGTCCCAATGCAAAACAGGTCGAGACAAGGCTTAAGATCACATTTCACGTCCCGGAGTACGCTTTTAATTCCCAGCAAAAGGAAAAATCCAACACCCACCCCAGAAAGATGTCCCAATCCTGAAAGACAACCCCTTTGATTAGGATTTATAACGGCAAGAGCCTCGGGAATAAGTTCTTCGCCATTTTCCTGTCTTGCCAAATGATGGTCGGTAACAATCAGGTCAAGACCTAAAGTTTTAGCCTTTTTTGCTTCTTCTATCGCGGTAATTCCGCAATCAACACTGATTACGATCTTATCACCTCGCTGAGCAATAACTTCCAGAGCTTCAGCGTGGATCCCGTAACCCTCTAGAAATCTGGAAGGTTGATAAAAACTGACGTTGTTAAAACCCAAACGCTTTAAACCATCTACAAGAAGTGCGATACCAGAGCTTCCGTCTAGATCATAGTCGCCATAAACACATATCTTCTCTTGATTAACATGGGCAAGGATGAGCCTTTCAACAGCTTGCTCCATCCCGCTAAGTTTGAAAGGATGGGTGAGTGAATTTAAGGAAGGAGCTAAGAATTTCTCGATCTTGTCTTCTTCATTAAGGCCACGGGAGATCAGCCATCGCCAAATCAATGGCGGCATGGATATCGGCGCTTCTTTTTCTTCTACTAGAGATTTCCGCTTCTTCCAAGTCGACGATAAGGACTGAAAGCCAATACCATCATGAGAAGCCGCCATCAGGCTTTAGCGGGTTTTCTTTGCTGATTTGAAACGGGTTGATGCAAGGGATCCTTCCGCCATTTATCCAGGAGTAAAATAAACGGACTCGCCACATAAATGGATGAGTAGGTTCCCAGAATTATTCCGATGAGCATGGCAAATGAGAACTGCTCAATAACTCCACCGGCAAATAGATAAAGGGAGAGTGTGGCCAAAAAAACCGTAAGACTGGTCAATATGGTTCGATTTAGAGTGTCGTTAATACTCTTATTTATAAGCTCTCCTAAAGCACGACCCTTATATTTATTAAAATTTTCTCGGATTCGATCATAAACGACGATCGTGTCGTTAAGGGAATAACCAATAATAGTCAGGACGGCCGCCATAATTTGAACATTTACCTCTTTACCGAGGAGGGAGAAGACGCCCAAAGTAACGACACTGTCGTGAAAAAGACAAATCACCGCTCCGGGAGCAAACTTGTAATCAAAGCGCAAACCGACATAGATCAAAATGCAGAGGAGGGAATAAAAAACGGCAAGAATGCCGTTTCTCTTAAGCTGATTACCCACTTGGGGACCCACCGTATCGATTCGACGAATCTCAGAAGTGGGCCATTTGGCTTTAATAGAATCTTGAGCTTTTGTAATTGTCGCCTTTAAGTTTTCGTTGGTCTCTTTGTCCGTCGCCCCAATCTTCCCCTCAAGACGAATGAGATACTCGCTGCTATCCCCTGTTCCAAACTGCTGGACCATTGCGTCCTTAAAGCCTTGAGAATCAGTAAACGCTCTGACTTCTTCGGGAGAGACACTCTGAGCAAATTTTACCTGAACTTCCGTGCCACCAGAAAAGTCGATTCCGTAATTTAGACCTTTTGTAAAAATGAGAATAATTGAAGCCAAGGTGAGTCCACCACTGATGACGGCCCAAATCCCAATGGCTTTAACAAAATCAATATTAACGACATCCTCTTTTTTTAGAGGTGTATGGACTTCGGATTGGTGTTCTCTTTGCTTTTCGCTCATTTTATCTCCTAAGGGGCCGTATCAAACGCTAAGTTTCTTTAAGCCGACTTTTTCAACCAAAAGATCTATCAAGGTTCGGGTTACAAAGATGGCCGTGAACATGGACGTAAATATTCCTGTAACAAGTGTGACGGCAAATCCACGCACCGGACCTGTTCCATAATGCATTAGAATAAGACTTGTGATCGCAGAACAAATGTTCGCATCAAAAATCGCCCAAAAAGCACGGTCAAAGCCTAAAACTATGGCGGTCTTATAACTGGCTCCGTGCCTCAGTTCTTCTCGAATTCGTTCAAATATAATGACGTTCGCATCGACAGCCATACCAATGGTTAACGCAATTCCGGCAATACCCGGTAAGGTGAGGGTTGCATTGAGGGCCGTGAGCACCGCTAAAATCAAAAATACATTGATGAGCAGTGCGAGATCAGCAAGGAGGCCCGCACCTTTGTAATAAAATAACATAAATAAGATGACTAAAATGGCTCCAATTAGGCTTGCTTTTTTACCCCTATTAATACTGTCAAGCCCCATAGTTGGGCCCACAGTTCTCTCTTCAAGCTGCTCCAGCGCTGCCGGGAGTGCCCCGGCTCTTAGAGCCATACTTATCCCTTTAGCTTCGTCCATCATCGCCTGCCGATTTCGGCTTCCACCAAGACTGATCTGCGCGTTGCCGTTTGGAATTTTCTGATTGATGATGGGAGCTGAGTAGACAACGTTATCTAAAACTATGGCTAAATATTTATGAACATTCTCACCCGTTAACGTGGCAAACTTGGCCGCTCCTTCTGGATTAAAAGAAAGAGAGACGTAAGGCTCATTGTAATCCTGTTTAATGGCGACGTAAGCATCCTTAAGGTTATCCCCAGCTATAGGAACTTCCTTTTTCAAAAGATAGGGCACCTTGCCGGCTTCAAGATTTATGGCATTTTCATTTTTTTGAAATAAGACTTTTGTCCCTTCCGGAATTTTTCCTTTCAAGGCGTCATCAAGTTTGTTGATGTACTCGCTGTACTTCATACCCTTAAGTTGAAACTGGCCGATTTTTTCGGCTTCGGCAATTAGGCTTGCCAATTGGGGCTGGGGGATACTCGTGTCCACCATATGAAACTCAAGCCTTGCCGTCCTGTTGATCAGATCCTTAGCTCGGGCAGCGTCTTGAATCCCTGGAAGCTGTACGAGAATGTGGTTATCCCCTTGAGCGGTAATGCTGGGTTCACTCACACCAAATTCATCGATTCGATTTCGGATGGTTTCAATACTCTGTTCAATAGTTCTTTTTTTGAGATCGGTTAAATAAAGATCGCTGTAACGAACTACAAGTTCGGTTTCACTAGCCCCAGAATTGACAAGGAGGTTGGTGCCATACTGTTTTTTAAGAAGGTCGCGCACTTTATCAGAGTCACCAGAAGAAGCCGTCACGACATGAATATCGAGGTTTTCTGCATTACTCTTGTCTCTCCCACTTGAAGTTAAGGTAATGCCATTATCTTTGGCTTCATTAGAAAGAGTTTCTGCCAATCGGTCGCTGCTCTCCCGCAACACAGCGGGAACATCCACACCCATGACTAAGTACAAGCCGCCCTGTATATCGAGGCCGTAACGGATCTTGTCTTTAGTTGGCCACCACGAAATATTGGCTAAATTCGGGACGAAAAAAATAATGGCCAGTAGCAAAACAACAAAAATGGTGACTATCCGCCAAGTGAATCCAGTCCTCATGAGCTTCCCTCTTTAGTTGCAGATCCAAGAATTTGAGTACGCAAAATTTTAATGCGGACGTTGTCGGCCACTTGAAGAGTCACAAACTTTTCAGTGATTCCCGTGATTTCACCGAAAATCCCACCATTGGTAATCACTTCGTCTCCCCTCTTCAGCGACGAAAGAAAGGCTTGTTGTTCTTTTAATTTCTTTTGCTGGGGTCTTCCCAGAAAAAGGTAGAAAAAAACAAGAATAATAGCGAACGGGAAAAGCGTTTCAATTATTGTCGGTTTAGCCGCGGCAGCAGGTGCGCCTTGTGCCAGTGCCGTAGACAAAAAAAGTCCTAACATCTTCTAAGTCATCCTTATTTTAAAAAGGTCTGTTAAAATAGTGTCGTTAAAAACTCACATTTTTTTGGGAATTAATCAAGAATTGTATCTCTTTACCGCGTAGCGTTATTAATTTTAGTTATTTGTTCCTCGAAAAATTTTGGCCATCGGTCTTCTTCTATAGCCGCCCTCGCACCCTCGATCAGGTTATTGTAAAAAAAGAGGTTGTGATAGCTGAGTAACCGGCTTGAAAGAATTTCGTTATTAATGAAGAGGTGTCTTAAATAGGCTTTGCTGTAATGGCCGCAGGTGGGGCATGGGCATTGGGGATCCAAAGGCTCCTCTGCCTCCAGGTATTGAGCTTGTTTGATATTAACTTGGCCCCTGGAGGTAAAAAGACTTCCGTTTCGAGCCATTCGGGTCGGCATAACACAATCAAACATGTCGATTCCTGAGTTAATTCCAATTAATAAGTCGAGGGGCGTGCCGACGCCCATAAGGTAGTGGGGTTTGTCTTGTGGCATAAGGGGCCCAAGCTTAGCCACCATTTCGTGCATCACCTCCAGAGGTTCTCCGACACTTAATCCGCCCAGAGCAATGCCATCGCAATCCATTTTCAAAAGGGCCTCGATGGATTTCTTTCTTAGCTCGACATACATTCCCCCTTGAACAATTCCAAAGAAAATTGAAGACCCTGAGGTCATGGCGTCTCGAGAGCGTTTTGCCCAACGCATTGAAAGCTCCATACTTTTTTGAGCTTCTTCTGGAGTGGCCGGATAAGGCGTGCACTCGTCGAAAGCCATGAGGATATCACTTCCCAAATCCACTTGAATTTTCATGCTCGTTTCGGGAGATAGAAAACAAGGGGCTCCGTCGTAATGAGACTGAAACTTGACGCCGTCCTCGGTGAGTTTTCTTAACTTAGCCAAGCTAAAGACCTGAAAGCCTCCGCTATCAGTAAGAATGGATTGTGACCAATTCATAAAACGGTGAAGGCCTCCAATTTTTTTGATGACTTGTTCCCCAGGCCTCAAATGGAGGTGGTAGGTATTTCCCAAAATAATTTTGAAGCCAATCTCTTCAAGCTCATGGGGGAGCATAGCTTTGACTGTTCCTTTTGTTCCAACGGGCATAAAGACGGGGGTTTGGACCTCTCCTCTATGGGTCTGTAGAACTCCAAGCCTAGCCTCACCGGATTTCTTTAATACAGAAAACTTCTTCATGAAATGACTGTTAGATCACCATAGGAGAAAAGTCGAAATTTCTTTTCTATAGCCCACTGATAAGCCCTAATAATCTTTTGAATGGATCTTTTTGATTCTGTTTCTGTAGTGGCCACTTGTCTTGTGGCAAAAGTCGCTGCCAAAACGAGAAGACTTGATCGCGGTTGGTGAAAATTTGTGAGCAGGCCATCGACGACTAAGAAGCGGTAACCGGGTTGAATGAAGAGCTGGGTTTCTCCCAAAAAAGGAGAAATAAGAGGCAATCGTCCCGTATTCTTTGGGGACGCAATTACGGCAGTTTCTAAAGCTCTTAAACAGGTGGTTCCGCAAGCCCAGATTTTCTTACCCCCAGCCTGAGCCTTTAGAATAATTTGACATGTTTCTTCCCCCACCTCCATAAACTCTGAATGAATTTCAAATTCATCCAGTTTTTCTGTTGTGATAGGGAGAAACGTCCCCGCCCCGACATGAAGGGTCACGTAAGCCACGTTCACCCCCCTCTCCTTTAACTCCCTTAAGAATTCTTCGGTCAAGTGAAGGCCTGCAGTCGGAGCGGCCACCGAACCAAGATGGGTAGCCCAAATATTTTGATACCGACTTCGATCTTGAATTTCATAGTCGACTTTGGGGTCCCGTAAATTTGTGATGTAGGGTGGAAGAGGAACGTGGCCATGTTTTTCAAAATAAGACTTCAAATCGACGGATTTTAGTATTTTTATGTCAGAGGTTCTGCCCACTCGTATGACTCGGGCTGGCAGGCTTCCGGGAAGCAAGATTTCCTTTCCCACATTAAGGTTGAGGCCTTTAGATAGGACTTCCCATTGATCCCCGTGAGCTTTGAGAAAGAAAACCTCCCCTTCGCTTCCCGAAGCTTTAGAAATTTTTAACCTGGCCCAGATCACCCGACTGTCGTTAAGAACAAGAACATCCCCTTTTTCAAAGAGAAACGAAAATTTCTGCCAACTTAGTTCTTCAAATTTATCTTTATCTCTAGAGATTGAAAGAATCCGGGATTCTCCCCGTGGTTTTGCAGTTTTCGCCACCAATTCGTCAGGGTATTCGAAGTCGAAATCAGAGGTTTGCAACATGAGAGACTTCAAGCAGGCGGGCTGTGGGATAATAATGCTTAAGGATTTCTTGAACCTTGGCCCCTTTTTGGGCCATGTACCTAGCCCCGTATTGACATAGTCCACTTCCGTGACCGAATCCACGACCCGCAAAAGTGATTCGATCCCTATCTAAACGAACGGAAAAGAGTGTGCTTCTTAATTTTTGGAACCCTAATATCTTTCTCAATTCGTTACCTGAAATTAAAATATTCTTGTCATCGGATACATTGAAAGCAATAAGCGCCGCTCTTCCGCTGGGTGTCGTATTCACAATTCGGATACTCTTGATGGGAGACTCTATTTTTTTTCTCATTTCTTCAAGTGAAATTTCGAAAATCCATTGGCTATGGGGGTTAAAAGCACAATACCGATCTTCAACAGAATTGATGTTAGATCGAGCTCCCCCCCAGATCCTTTCAGGATCTTCAGTTCTGCCCCCACAATCAGAATGGTAGTAAGCCTTTATAATTTTGTTTTGGTGGGTGAGAACCATTCCTTCGGTTTCAGCTAAAGCTTGTTTGATTACAGAAAGTTGATCTGGGCTAATCGAGGAGGAATAAACTTGGTCTAAGACACTTCCTTCAAGTTGGAAAATATTATTTTTTCTTTGGTTAATTTGAAAAAGGGTATAGCTCCGGGCGGCCACGGCTTGAGCCTTGAGTGCTTCTATGGGCCAAGAAGCTGGCATCTCTCCAGCCAAAACTCCTTCAAGATAGTTGTTAAGGGGCATGGCCGCTATGATCTCGCCAGCCTGAGTAATAAGAACGGGTGTTGAAACTTTGTAACCCGAAATCTCGACCTGACTACTGCTAGAATCGATCTCGATATATTTTTCTGACAGGCGTTTTAACGGAAAAGAGTCGCCCTTGTTTATAAACCAAATATTTTTACCTCCAACTTTATGGTTATCCACGCGAAAGGATTCATCGACCCTCGGAATTGAAATATTTTTGATATCTGTTTTTTTGATCCCGCGAATGGAGATTCCACCTCCTGAAATCTGGAGAGGGAAATTAAGTGTTGTGAGTTTAACGCGAACAGTTTTTTGGAGGGCTTGCGCCTGACCTGTGCTTTGAAGAAGGGTTAAGGCTAGAAATATTAAGGCGAGTAATGTCCCTCTTGCTATCACTCTCACTTGTTGCCGCCCCTTCCGTGGACTTGCTGGTAACGCTCATTAAATCAAGAAACCAGGGGCGCTATCCACTTCAATAGGGAACGAGCTTGTATTCCTAGACTTTGATCTGTGGAGGAAGTTAGCTGATTCCAGGCAACGGCCATCGGTTTGGGGAGTCAGGGCGGGGGCGGTTGATTCTTTTTTTATACACTTCTTTCCTAAATCCCAGGAAATATTCTTTAAAAGAAATAGCCGCTTTGTATCAACGGCGCTGGAACACAGAAGTTGACCTTCGCTCTCTGAAAACTCATCTCAATATGGATGTTCTTCGATGCAAAAGCCCAGAAATGGTTGAGAAGGAAATCTGGATACATATGCTTACTTACAACATGATCCGGGCCGTCATGTTAGAAGCAGCTCAAAACCAGAGCGCGCATCCTCGTCAACGCAGTTTTAAAGAGGCACAGCAACTCTTTAGCAACTACCGCATGGCCTTATCAACAGTATCTTCAAGAGAGTGGGATAGAATCTTTGGGCACATGCGATCATCTATAACGACCGAAGTTAGAAATAGACCAAACAGGCTTGAACCCAGACTTGTAAAACACAATCCATTAAAATATAAGCTTCTCAAAAAAGAGCGGAGCGTGGCCCGCTTGGGATTCTGGAAAAAAGGATGGACCTTGCGGCCTGACCACCTGATCCCGTCCCCGTTAACCGTTTCCAGCTTGCCCGCTGCCTGAAACTTGAAACCTTATCTTAGTGCCATTCGTTCCCCTGACCTGATCCCAGCTTATCTGAAACCTTAAGCCTGTGAACAGGTCGCTCATCCATAACTATAAGCCCCTACTAATTCCCGTGAACCTGGTGTCTTTTACCGGGGTGGGACAAAGAGGACCCACGGGTGAGCGAGAATCTTTTTTCGTAATGCACGGTAGATTATAGACCTTTTTGGCGCCGTAGTGCCTTTTGACCAAATGGCTACAGTCAGAGCTAGGCCAAATGAAACGGCGATGTTAAGAACAGCCATTGAAAGAAGCCCTGATAGGGCTAGCCAAAAACCAGTTTCTGAAAAAATAGAGGGGCCGATAACCCAGGCTGAAGCTACAAGAGACCCCGTTGATAATGTGATGTGCCGCACATCCAAAGGTAAACCAAAGAAAACTCCAAGTTGAGGAGTCATTCCCAAAAGAACGCCAAGGGAAACACTTGAGGCAATTCCGGCCACATTTCTCTTTAGGAATTCAGCGATGCGTTTCGTCTTCGCAGCGCCAAGGACATAGACAAGATTACTCTGATGCTCAATGGCTTCGGGCAATCCACGGTGGCAAAACCAGTTATAAAACCAACCGGCAAAAACACTGGAAATCCATAAGAGCACACCGGTTATAGCTGCGTAAAAGGGAGTCATGCCTAAAATTGAAAAGGATTCGATGGTGTGCTTCGCGTGATTTAAATCAGCCACATTGGAGCCCCAGAGAGCGAGGGCATAATCTATGGCAATAATTGTGGGAATCACGCCCCACAAATTTCCGGTCACGGTCACCATCTGAGAGCGCACCAGGTGAAATATCTCATCTATGAGGGGATCGAAAGCGTTGTTATCAGGAATTTTACTAGCAAGAGTGGTTGCAGTCATGGCCGGTTGCTTAGTGGCTAACGTAAACCCTGAGGCTTGGAGTAAAAGAAAACTCAAGGCGTAATTCAAAGATTGAAAAAACCCTGAGACGAACGGCGCAAGGTTGAGTTGCAAAATAAAAAATTTGAAAAGAATTGTAAAACCTGTAATGAATCCGCCGCCGAGAGCATCTCTAAAAATATTCAGATACTCATCTCGAGTGCGGCTTATATAGTGCTCACCGGTTTCGGCATTGGTCTCAACAATTTTTTGACTTATAAGCACAATATTGTCCTTAAAAAACCCTCTAAAACTTCGGGCCCTTAAGTTTTCGTCAACGAGGAGGCTTACAAACTCCTGAATAATAAAAGGGTTGGTCTTATAATTCACAAGGACTTGGGCCAAGGTTCTTATTCTTAAGATCAAGGCTTCGAGCCTTACGGTTTGATAAATCAGAGAAACGCTGGTCCCACTTGTTCTAAAAAAGGCATGGACTTGTTCTAGAGACCTAAAGCAGTTAGCTATAACATGGGTCAGGTCAGCTAAGGCCGCACCGGTTTCACCTTCGGTATCGGCATTCAAAAAATTATCAATTTTCTCAAGAAGAAAAAAAAACGGGATTTCTCTATAATTCTTTGTTTCGACCCTGTGTCGGATTGAGCGAGACAGTCCCAAGGCTCTGGCTTGAACTCCTAAAAGATAAATGGCCTCTCGGGCATCTTGCACAACGGTATTCCATCCTGGGTCCACTTTGCCCGTGGAGAACTGAAAAAGATTGATCCATTCTTGGAAAACTGGGGGGTCAATCTCTCCTAGCCACTGAGCATCGCTTTCTCTTTTAAACGTTTCAGAGAAAACAAAAACCAAATCTCCATCATGGGGTGCTTGGGGCAGCAATTTTAAATTGAGCCGTTCAAGAAGCTCCCCCAAAAAACTCTCTTGGTTTGGAATTCCTACGTGCATAAAGAGCTCTAAGGCTCGGGTGTCATGGATAATGGAACGCAGAGTCTCGGCAATCTTACTTTTTAGCCCAACGTTATTTGCCATAACCTGTAGAATGTATTTTAGTCTGGCGTTTTGAACCTTACCCACCGCACTTCCAGACTCGAGGGGATTTACGCCTATTGTCCTCACCCAATTCACTAGATTCTGAAACCATCGCAATCGCTCGCGAAGCGGCGCCGAAGGCAGTGGCGCTTGCCCCAAAAGGACATCTAGCCCTAAACGATCAGAGAACGAACTTCTCCATTTCTGAATATAATCAAAACTCATCCCCTAACCCTCCCACAGAAACCCGCGCATATTCAAGGGGTGCGTGCCGATTTGCAGAGGTATCAAAGCTTATTAGACGATCGGTCATTGATTTTTCATGGTACTCATGGGATTGAGAGATTTATGAGCTTGAATATTTTTATCGATGGTGATGGGTGCGCAGTAAAAGAAGAGGTTTATAAAGTGGCTGCGCGCTATGGCTTGCAGGTCACCTTGGTCGCAAATAAAGCAATGAAAACTCCTTTGAGCTCACTTATTAGGTTGGTGGTCGTCCCTGGAGATTTTGATGCTGCCGATGATTGGATCGCCGAAAACATCGGTGTTGACGACATCGTAATTACCGGCGACATCCCTCTCGCCGATCGTTGCATCAAAAAACAGGCTCGTGTTCTCGGTCCCAAAGGCAATGAATTCACACCCAATAATATTGGCGATGCCATGGCCTCCCGTGAGCTCTTGATTCACCTGAGGCAGACAGGCGAAGCTCGAGGCGGTCCCGCGCCTATGACAAAGAAGGACCGATCGTTATTTCTTTCGAAGCTTGATCAGGTGATTCAGGCGGTGAAGAAACGATGATTTCACCCCAACTCCCTCATCACCAACTGCAAATCTGCCCAGGCTGCCTTTTTTTCTGCAGGGTTTCGAAGGAGGTAAGAAGGATGAAAAGTGGCGATCAATTTTTTTCCATTATAAGTGTGAATTGAGCCCCTAAGTCGACTGATGCGCTCTGTGGTTTGGAGTAAAGTCTGTGCGGCAAAAGTCCCGAGAGCTACGATAATTTCGGGATTGATAAGTTCAATTTGCCTTTTTAAAAAAGGGGAACAGGAGGCAATTTCATCACTTTCGGGATTTCGATTCATAGGCGGTCGGCACTTTACGACATTAGCAATATAAATGTCCTCGCGCTTTAACTTCATCGCTTCAATCATTTTGGTGAGGAGTTGCCCAGCGGGCCCCACAAAAGGCAAGCCCTGCAGATCCTCTTGCTCTCCCGGACCTTCGCCCACAAACATAAGGCGAGCCCTCGGAGAACCGGAACCAAAAACTACGGTCTTTCTGCCCCGATGAAGCTTGCACCGAGTGCATCCTTCTAGAGACTTTTCAAGTTCAAAGAGAAGTCCGGGGTCGGAAGGAGCTGCAACAGTTGGTATAGCAATTGCGCCTTCAGACGACCCAGCACCAGGGTTTGCAATATCGGGAAACGCTCCCAATTCAAACTTGGCTTCAGATAGAGGCAGATAGCGAACCCCTAAAACTTCTTTTAGGTAGGCAAAATTTTCCTTTATTTCTCCCATAGGCCCAACCTACAGAAAAAACCTTAAACCCGCCATCACTTTTTTCTAAAGGTTTTTCTAAAACTGACCGTTCAAGAGAGTGTCAGCAAGGAACGCTGACCTTAAACTATCAGGAGGATAGGTCAATGAACGCCAACGGACAACCGCTTCCCTCGCTTTCAAAAGAAGATATTATTGAAAATCTTGAAACTTGCTGTTTGTGTGGTTCAAAGCTTCGGTTCAGTCACCAGACTGACTACTTGAATCTCAAGGTGCTCGAAGAAGCAAAATGCGTCGCATGTGGAGTTAAAAGTCGGTCAGAGAACTTTATTTTGCAGTAGAAAGATCGGCCACCCCCGGCGCCGTGACTTCCTCGTTAAGCTGAAGAAGGATGCGCTCGGCAAGGACGATATTAAATCCCGGCAGTTCGGCTATTTCAGGGGCGGAAGCGTATTTGAGCTCGTCGAGACTAGAAAACCTTTGAAGCAAAAACTTCTTTCTCTTCTCTCCTAACCCTGTGACAGCATCCAACTCACTTTCTAAACTTCTATTCTCCCTTAACTTTCGATGATAGGTGATGGCAAAACGATGGGCCTCGTCTCTAATACCCACTAATATCTGTAAGGCGGCCGAGTTTGAAGGAAAGGTTATAGGGTTTTGTCTACCCGGAAGAAAAACTCGCTCCTCACTTGTCTTAAGCTCAGCTTCATTGAACTTCCCTAGGGTCCTGGCCTTAGCCAAACCCGCCACCGGGATCTCTGTATGGCCCAGCTCCTTTAGTATTTCAATTGCCGAGGACAGTTGCCCCCTACCTCCATCTACAACAATAAGATTTGGGTACTCTTCTTCAGTGTGAGCTAGTCTTCGTGAGAGGACCTCCTTCATCATGGCAAAATCATTGGCTCCCTGAACGGTTTTTATTTTATACCGCCGGTACGAATCTTTGTGAGGTACCCCTTCTTCGAATACGACTTGGCTTGCCACAGACTCGGCCCCTTGAAAATTAGAAATATCGTAACATTCAATCCTCATGGGCAAATCTTTAAGCCCTAATTTTTCTTTGATTTCTTCAAGCCCTTTTGTTTTGCGGGCATTTCGGGTTGTATAGTTTTTATAATGTTCTTCGGCATTTTTTTCCGCAAGTTCTACAAGCTTGGCGGTATGTCCTCCGCCCGTACGCACGATCGCCTTACTCTCTCGACGTTCGGTTAATACAGCAGTCAATAAAGATAAAATATCCCTACCCAAATCCACAGAAATCAAGACTTCGTCGGGGATCATGTTTTCTACGTAGTATTGATTTACAAAGGAGGCGAGCCAATCTTGGGGGTTCTCTTCTTCAGATTGTGGATTCACAAGCGGTAAAAAATGAGGTTGGCTGCCCAGAAGCTTCCCTCCACGGACGTGGAGAACTTCTACGGTACAACCCACGTCCCCTCCGACAAAGGCAATAACATCTTGGTCTTTTTCACTCATGGCATTAATGACCGCTTGTTTTTTCAAGATGGCCTTAAGAGCTTCAAGGGAATCTCGAAACTTGCTGGCATTTTCAAAACGCTCTTCTGCAGCTGCCTGAAGCATCTTTTCTTTGACGATTTTGAGAACAGCCTTATCTTTACCTTTTAGAAACAAAACAGCAGCCTCGACGTCACGGAGATAGCGTTCTCTATCCACAAGGCCCACACATGGTGCCGTGCAATTTCCAATCTGATGGGTCAAACAGGGTCTTGTTCGGTTCCTAAAGTAATGGTCGTTGCAATCTCTAAGTTGAAAAGTCCGATTAAGAAATCGAATGGTCTCCCAAACTTGGAGTCCGCTGGTGAAGGGTCCAAAATAGAGATTTTTATCGTGCTTAACTTTTCTGGATAAGTAGAGCCTGGGAAACTTATCGCTCATACTCATCATGATATACGGATAGTTTTTATCATCTTTAAGGCGAATATTGTATTTTGGACGGTGCTTTTTTATAAGTGAAGCTTCTAATAAAAAAGCTTCAACTTCAGTTTGCGTCAGAATGTACTCGATCTTCTCAATACGCGAGATAAGACTCAGAGTTTTGGCCGAGTGGGTGTTTCCGTTAAAATAACTTCGAACTCTAGATCTTAGAACCTTTGCCTTTCCCACATAAATAATTTTTTCCACGGCATTCTTCATAATATAAACGCCGGGCGATGTGGGGTAAGTGGCAATAAGTTCTTTAATTTTTTTTATTTTTTCTACGTTGTCGCGAGCTTGGGTCACCCCTCACTACTCCTCTCCGCCCAAAGCGACGGCGTCCATGGCCCCAAGCTCCATAAGTTCTAGACGCTTAATCTCATCTCGCAAATTGGCGGCCTCCTCAAACTCAAGTTTGTCTGAAGCTTTTTTCATTTGTTTTTTCAGCTTAGCGATCTGTTTTGCTAAGTCGGAGGGTTTGAGATTGAAAATTTCCTTATTGGACTCAGCTTTAAGCATTGAGGGAGGGAGACTCGCTATATAAGCCGCGTCGGAAGTATAAATTTCTTCTGTGGAGTTGGTCACGGTTTTTCTAATACCTTGGGGAACTAAATTATTAGCCTTATTAAACTCTTCTTGAATTTTCCGCCGGCGATTAGTTTCATCAATGGCCTTCTTCATACTATCGGTCACTCGGTCGCCATACAAGATGACTTTGCCATTAATATTCCTAGCGGCTCGACCAATTGTTTGAACCAGTGATCTCTCGGATCTCAAAAATCCTTCCTTATCGGCATCAAGGATGGCCACAAGACTAACTTCGGGGATATCAAGACCTTCTCTTAGGAGATTTATTCCAACCAATATATCAAAAACCCCAAGTCTCAAGTCCCGAATAATCTCTGAGCGTTCTAAAGTTAAGATCTCGCTATGAAGATATTTAACTTTCATCCCCAATCCCTGATAATATTCAGTGAGGTCCTCTGCCATTCGCTTAGTCAAAGTGGTGACTAAAACTCTTTCTTTCTTTTGAATCCGGAGACGGGCTTCTTTTAAAAGATCGTCAACCTGGAATTTTGCTCCCCTTATCTCCACCTCTGGATCAATAAGATGGGTGGGACGAATGATCTGTTCGACGACGAGCCCTTCAGACCTCTGTAATTCGAAGGGCCCGGGCGTCGCAGAGACGTAGATGACCTTGTCTTCTAACTTCTCAAATTCTTGAAAATTCAGAGGCCGATTGTCTAAAGCGCTTGGCAGTCTAAACCCATGTTCAACGAGAGTCATCTTTCTAGACCGGTCACCCCTATACATTCCCCCTATCTGAGGCACCGTCACGTGACTCTCGTCTATAAACATGAGGTAATCTTTTGGAAAATACTCCAGCAAAGTGGGAGGGGGCTCCCCGGCTTTTCTCCCGGTAAAGTGCCTCGAATAATTCTCTATTCCCTGACAAAAGCCAATCTCTTCGATCATTTCAATATCAAAGTAAGTTCGCTGTTCGAGCCGTTGCGCCTCGACAAGTTTCATCTGACCTTTTAGTTCAGTTAAACGATCCCGCAACTCCTCTTGGATTGTCACAATCGCATTCTTTGAGCGGCTTTTATTTGTGACATAATGACTGCCCGGGTAGATTGTAACCCGCTCGATTTTTTGAATAACCGAGGCCCGTAGAGGATCAATTATGGAGATCGAATCAATGTAATCTCCGAAAAACTCCACACGAACCGCGCGAGAGTCTTCATAGGGTGGAAAGATCTCGACCACATCGCCACGGACTCGAAATGTTCCTCGATGGAAGTCAACGTCGTTTCTGTCATACTGAATATCAATGAGCTGGCGCAACAAGGCATCACGCTTGACCTCGGTCCCCGTCTCTAGACAGATCAGCATGTTCTCATAGGCTTCAGGACTACCAAGACCATAGATACAAGAAACGCTCGAAACAATGATGACATCGTTGCGATCAAGGAGCGATCTTGTCGCCGAGTGCCTCATGCGATCAATTTGATCGTTTATTGCAGAATCTTTCTCTATAAAGGTATCTGTTGAGGGAATGTACGCCTCAGGTTGATAGTAATCATAATAGCTCACAAAATATTCAACGGCATTTAGAGGGAAGAGGGATTTAAACTCAGCGTAGAGTTGGCCAGCTAAAGTCTTATTCGGAGCCAAAATAATGGCCGGTCTTCCCATTCGAGCAATAGTGTGAGCCATCGTGAAAGTTTTACCCGAACCCGTCACACCCAGGAGCACCTGATGTCTTGTTCCCGCTTTGAAATTTTCAAGCAATTGTTCAATGGCCTTGGGTTGATCTCCCTGAGGTTTGTAATCTGTGACGAGTTGAAAGGGCCTTTGCTCCTTGAGTTCTTTTTTTATCTCTATCGGAGGAGTGTAACCCCTTCCTATTTCTTTACTTCCCATTCGGTTCCTTCAGGAGAATCTCGTAACTCTATTCCCATTTGCTGAAGTCTATCCCGAATTTCATCGGATGTCTTAAATTCTTTATTGCGCCGCGCTTCAATCCTCAGGGTGACCCAGTTTTGAATTTCGTCGCGTTTTAGATTCTTCTCTCCAAGAAGCATGTCATCTAGCTCCCTTAAAAAACTCTCAGGGGATTGTTGAAACAAAGCCATGAGTGCCCCTACGGACTTTATTTGAGTTATAAATCGTTCACAACTATTGGCTAACTCTTGGCTGGGTTTTGTACCAGCCTTTAACAGGCTATTGAAACTGCGAATAAGATTGAAAATCTTTGCCATCACTTCTGGAGTATTAAAATCGTCATCGCAAGCTTTGCCTACTTCGCTCCAGATTGTTTCTAAGTTCCCTCCAAAATTTTTAGCATCTAAAATGACCCCTAGAGGCTGAGCCGTGTATCCTTGATTCTTACATTTTTCAAGCCACCCGTGAGCAGCGCAGAGGCTTGAGTAAACCCTAGCTAATCCATGGGTAGCATGGGAAATAACATTAAAGCCAAAATCCGCAGGACTTCTATAATGAACAGAGAGAATAAGAAACTTTAAAATTTCTCCGTTATACCGGTCCAAGAACTGTCGAGCCTGAAAAACATTTCCAAGACTCTTCGACATTTTTTCTTTGCCCATATTTATAAAGTTGTTGTGCATCCATATTTTCGCAAAGGCCTTGCCATTAGCCGCTTCGCTTTGGGCAATTTCATTTTCATGGTGGGGAAAAATAAGATCAATCCCTCCCCCGTGAATATCAAAAGTTTCGCCAAGGTACCTTTTTGCCATTGCCGAGCACTCGATATGCCAGCCTGGTCGCCCATTTCCCCAAGGACTTTCCCAAAAGGGTTCTCCGGCTTTTGCAGGCTTCCAGAGTGAAAAATCGAGGGGATTTTTTTTCTTCTCTCCTATTTCAACTCTCGATCCGGCAATAAGTTCGTCTATATTTTTGTGACTTAGCTTTCCATATTCTTTTATTTTCTCAATACTGCAATAAACCTCTCCATCAACCACATATCCCGCGCCATGCTCAATAATACTCGCAATAAGCTCAATGATTTCTTTAATATGGTCTGTAACTCGAGGGTTAAAAGTGGCTGGGCGAAGGCCTGTCCTCTTGAAATCTTTTTCAAATTCAATAATGTATTTGTTAGCCAGTTCAAGAGTCGAAATCTTTTCATCGTTGGCTGCTTTAATTATTTTATCGTCAATGTCGGTGTAGTTATAAACAAAAGTGACTTTGTAGCCCTGATATTCAAAGTAGTTTCTTACAAAATTAAAAAATATGGGACCTCGAAAATTACCCACATGGACGTAACTATACACCGTGGGCCCACATACGTACATGCGCACATGTTTGGATTCCAGGGGAAGAAAATCTTCTTTTCTCTGGGTGAGGGTATTGTAAATTTTCATTTTTAAGCCTTCGCCAATGCCTTTTCTGCTCTCGCAATTAATTTCTTACGTGTGAGTAAAGTCACTAAACTTTTTAATTCAGTACCATGGGGTTTACCCACGATAGCCACCCGCAGAGCTTGAAAAAACTCTTTTCCTTTGACACTACGGTCGGTTTGAATTTGCTTTTGAATGACCCCAAATTCGGCTTCAGAAAGAAAGGGATTCCCAGGCGCTTTTAATGAATTAATCCACTCTTCGATGACGGATTTTGTGGTGGGCCACTTAAAAACTTCTTCAGCTTCAGGACTCAGTTCAAAGGCTCCGTCGGAGAGAGGTTTAAAAGCGGCGACCCCTTCAGTCAGGGTCTCAAAAGAAGTCTTTAGGCTTCCCACGGCATGATCAATCCATTCAGGAGTTAGATCACTAAAATTTTGGCCGTCGGCTTTGAGCAAAGGCTCAAGCTGGTGCCAAAGCACCTGATGGGACATGGACCTAAGATAAACAGAATTCATCCATTTTAATTTTACAAAGTCAAAAACCGCGGGACTCGAATTCACCCGATCAAGGGTAAAGAGTTTGATCATCTCATTTAACGGAATAATTTCACGACCATCGGGGGAACTCCAACCTAAAAGCGCAATGTAATTATTAATGGCTTCTGGAAGATACCCTTGAAGTCTGTAGTCATTCACCGAAGTGGCCCCGTGACGCTTGCTTAGTTTCTGCTTGTCTGGTCCTAAAACCACCGACATATGACCAAACTCGGGGATCTCCCAACCAAAAGCCTCGTAAATCATCAGTTGGCGAACAGTATTTGAAAGATGTTCTTCAGCTCTCAAGACGTGAGTGATTTCCATAAGATGATCATCCACAACACAACAGAAATTATAAACGGGCATACCATCACTTCTTAAGATTACAAAATCACCAACCATACCCTCCTGGAACTCAACTTCGCCGCGCACCAAATCTCTAAGAATATATTTTTTTTGACTTTTGATCCAAAACCTTGTGGCCGCTTTTTCACCAGCCTGTAATCTCATTTTTGCTTCTGCCGGAGGAATATGCCGACACTTGCCATCATACTGAGGAGGTCTTCCCGCTTTCATCGCCGCCTCTTTTTTTTGCGCCAGCTCCTCATCGGTGCAAAAGCAAAAATAGGCCAATCCCATATCGAGCAATCGGTCAACATGGGTTCTATAAATTTCTCTTCTCTCACTTTGTCGATAAGGGCCGAAGTCCCCATGGCCCTGCCCATCAAGTTCTGGCCCTTCATCCCATCTAAATCCAAGCCAAAGCATGTCTTGCTTTTGCATTTCTTCAAATTCTCTTGTGCTCCGAACTGTATCCGTATCTTCGATTCTCAAAATAAATTTTCCATCGCAGTGTTTGGCAAAAAGAAAATTAAAAAGAACGGAGCGGGCACCGCCCACATGAAGATAGCCTGTAGGTGAAGGGGCAAAACGAACTCTCACTTGTTTATTCATATTTTTTCTTTTCTAAAAGGACGACAGCTTGGACCATCACTCCTTCTTTGCGTCCTATAAAACCCAACCTGTCGCAGGTCGTTGCCTTCACGCTGACTGCATTTTTCTCGAGATTCAGTAAAGCAGCGATATGACTTTGCATTCCTTCTTTATAGCTCGAAAGCCTTGGTTCTTCGGCCATAATCACAATATCTGTGTTAATAATTTTATAACCCTTCCCCCAAATTTTTTGGCAAATCTCCGAAAGTATTTCAGAACTTGCACGACCTTTATTTTCTTCTGAGGCGGGAAAATGCTCACCGAGATCGCCAAGGGCCGCCGCCCCCAAAAGGGCATCCCCCAAAGCATGTAAAACCGGGTCGCCATCAGAGTGGCCATCGAGACCCTTGCTACAAGGGACCTCAATACCCCCGAGAACTAATTTTATTCCATCTTTAAATGGATGGATATCGGTCCCTAAGCCAATCCGAAACACGTTTTTTATCCTCCGCAAAGGTCACCTTTAAATTATCATTATCCCCGTCAACAACAATAACTTTGTAGCCTAATTTTTCTACGAGAGTCGAATCATCAACGGTGGCTTCCCCCTTAAACTTCTCAAATGCTTTTATCAAGACGTCACGTTTTAGGAGCTGCGGCGTCTGAATGATCCGAATTTTAGACCGCTCAAGAGTTTCAGAAACAAGAGCATGATGAAGATGGAGGTCCACTGACTTAATGGTTTCTTTGGCCGCAACGCCGGGAATTACTCCAGCCACGATGGGCGAAGTGTTGGCCATTCTTCGTGCTTCCCATATTCTTTCAAGAAGATGATTTGTGATGGCGGGACGTGCGGCATCGTGGATCATGACCCACTCCGATCCTTCGCCTAAAGCTTTTAAACCTCGATGAGCCGACTCTGTTCGAGACTCTCCCCCGCTGATCACGATGACCCTTGCTTTACTTTGAAGATTCTCGAAACTATCTTGAACGGGCTTAACCCAAGCCAAAGGGACGACCACACAAACCCGCCCCGCTTCTGGCCAGTTTAAAAATGTATTGAGGGACCACAAGTAAAGGGGTTGGCCATTGACTAGCTCAAATTGTTTTGGAATTTCTGATTTGTAACGGGTC
>JABDDW010000018.1:1253-27431 GCA_013287405.1 Deltaproteobacteria bacterium | reverse complement strand
GGAGTTGCATTTTCCGGCTGAAGATATGACCAGTGAAGAGCTCTTAAGCACCCTCGAACGACGGCACCGCGCCTACTCAAATATGGCGGGGAACACGTTATCGCAATTCTTGTCAGATTTAGATCAAATAAAATTTGCGAAAATAGAAACCAATTCTTTGAAGTGCACTGATCTTCTCGACTGTGGTGCTCGAGTTGGGAATGCGCTGTTTGGGAGAATGGGATGAGGTGGCTATCCCCTTGGGCATGGACTCTCTATTTGCCCCTTTTAGGACTCATTTTTTGGACCTTCAAGAATAAAGAGAAGTTTAATCCTGCACTTCAATTCAGCTCAATCACTCTCCTGAAGACGGTTCGGCCAGGGTTAAGAGCTCAGTTTTCTTTCTTGCCTTCGATGCTTAAATTTATGGCCCTAGGTTGCGCGATTATGGCCCTGGCTCGACCGCAAATGGCCAATAGTAAGGTTAATAAGAGTGTTGAGGGCATTGATGTGATGGTTGTCTTTGACGTTTCTGACAGTATGGAAATCGAGGACATGCAGCCAGATAATCGAATCACGGCGGCGAAGTCAGTTATTCATAATTTTATTAGGGGGAGAACAAGCGATCGCATTGGCCTTATTATTTTTGCTGCCGAATCCTATACAAGATGCCCTCTCACGTTGGACTACGATATTCTCCTACAGAGTTTAGATTCCATAACGACAGATAATATTAAGCAGGGGACCGCCATCGGCGTGGCTTTAGCCAATGGAGTGGCCAGGCTTAAAGACTCCACGGCAAAAAGCCGGGTTATGATTCTGCTCACCGATGGAGAGAATAATAGTGGGACGATAGATCCTGAAACGGCCACAGAAATTGCCAAAGGGTACGGCATAAAAATTTATACTATTGGTGTCGGTGTAGATGGTCAAGCGCAACTTCCTGTTTACATGAAGGATGCGTTTGGGAATAAAGTTAAGACCTATCAACCTATTCACTCTACAGTAAATATGGATTTATTAGATTATGTCGCCAAAGAAACTGGAGGCAAATCGTATCGGGCGACCGATACGGATGCTCTAAAGAAAGTCTTTAAGGAAATTGACAAACTCGAGAAAACGAAGATCCAAACCAATCAATACGTACGCTACAGTGAGCTTTTTCCTGGTTGGCTGACGATGGCCGAGTTGTTTTATTTTCTGCAGCTTGTTTTGAGCCTCTCTATTTTAAGGAGGGTTCCATAGGTGTTTAAATTCGGCGACCCCTGGTGGTTAAATATGCTTTGGGGTGCGGGATCCCTCTTTATTTTTGGTTGGATTTGGGAGACCTCAAGGCGAAGTGCTTTAAGAAAATATTTTGGAAAGAAAACCGATTTTTTGATCAGTTCTCTTTCTGCGAGAAAAAGAGGGTGGCACCTTTTACTTCAATGTCTTGCTTTGGCTAGTTTTGCGGCAAGTTTGGCAAGACCTCTCTTGGGATCCCAACTTCAAGAAGTTAAACAAACGGGCGTTGAAATGATCATTGCCGTGGACGTTTCAAATAGCATGCTTGCCGAAGACGACAGACCCTCTAGACTCGAACACGCAAAACATGAGATCAACCACTTTCTTGATGAATTGACCGGCGACCGCATTGGGCTTATCGCTTTTGCGGGGAGCGCCATTCTTGTTTCGCCTATGACTTCTGATCACAGTGCCATTAAACTTTTTGTAAATTCTCTAAGCGTGGATTCTGTGAGCACACAAGGGACGAATTTTAAAGATGTCCTCTCCGAAGCGGAACGGGCTTTTGACCGAGGTGGAGTCGAATCCCTCAATGGCGTTAAACCCACGCGGGTCCTTGTTATCGCTTCCGACGGCGAAGATAATGAGCCCGGGGGAATTTCCGAAGCAAAACATGCTGTGGACCAAGGCATAAGGGTCTTCACCTTGGGTTTTGGGTCGGAAAAGGGGGCCCCGATCCCTATGAGAGATGATCATGGGGCGCTAATAGGTTACAAAAAAGACAAGGCTGGCCAGGTCGTCATGAGCATTCCCAGTGATGAAGGTTTAGGGAAGCTAGCAGAGGCTGGTCAAGGGACCTCTTATCATTCCAGTTTTTCAGAAAGTGAAGTTAAAAATTTAGTTCAAGACATCGACAAACTTCAGAAAGCCGATTTTAAAAGTCGTATGGCCACTGAATTTGACGAAAAATTTCAAATCCCTCTTTTTTTGGGTTTGATTTTGGCCTTTCTTGATCTTCTTTTTGGAGAACGACGACGAACCAAGCTGTCATGGAGAGGCCGATTTGAGGTCTCAAGATGAAACGGGCTTTGACTGTTATTATCGTCGCACTATTTTCAAGCAGCTTGGGTTTTTCTTTGGGTCCACCCTCTGTCAATGCAAACCAAAACGGGCTGAAAAAATACAATCAAGAGGATTACGTCGGCGCCTTCAAAGACTTTGCAAACGCCTTGGGGAGAGACTCCCGTAATCCGTCCTTCCATTTCAATTTGGGCGATGCGTTTTTGAAAAATGGCGAAGTCGGTAAGGCTCTAAGTGAATACGAATCTGTAGAAAAAAATCCTGCGGCCAGTAGTGATTTAAAGTTTGATAGTATGTTCAACGCCGGTAATGCTGCGGTTCAAGCAAAGGACATTCCTAAAGCTCTCTCCTATTACCAAAAAGCTTTGGACTATCGCCCCGACTCTCGCGAAGTTAAAACAAACATTGAGTTAGCTCTTAAACAGCAGCAGGGGGGCGGTGGAAATGGTAATGACAAACAGCAGCAAGATAAGGGATCTGAAAAAAAGGATAATAAAGACAACAAAGATAAAAAGGATCAAAAAGACCAAAAAGATCCAAAGGACAAGCAAGACCAGTCCCAGCCTGAGCCAAAATCTCAACCTAAACCTTTTCAGAGTCAGGCCTTGAATGAGAACGATGTTCGTCGCATTCTAGAAGAGTTGAAGCGACAAGAGGAGCAGATCAGGGCCAAGCAGAACGTCGATAATCGTAAGACTCCGGAGAAACAAATTGATAAAGATTGGTAGTTTATTTTTTCTAAACATTTTCTTTTTTGGGATTCAAGCTTTTGCGGAAACGCACTTTGATGCCACCGTTGATCAAAACGAGATCACTCAAAACGACAACGTCACTTTGACCTTAACTCTTTCCAGTGACGGAAATATAAACGCCGAAGATGAGCCGAGGCTTCCGACCTTAGATGGGTTTGAGCTTCTCAATAAATGGTCTCAGAGCGAGTCCAGCAGCATCTTTGAAAACGGCAAGTTTAAATTTCAAAGAAAAATTGTTTATCGCTATAATCTTTCTCCACAAAAGGCTGGAACCCTCCTTATTGGTCCAGCTCAGATCAGGGCGGCCGGGCAGACTTTGAGAAGTGAGCCCATCAAGATTGTGGTCACCGTGGCAAATGGTCAACCGAAAAACAAGGTAGCAAAAAACAAAAATAACCAGGCTCCGCCTTCCGATGATCCCTTTGGAGACGATGACGAGAATGATCTTTTTACCCAGCTCTTGAGGCGTAGAGGACTAGGAGTCCCTGGTCAAGGTTCAGGTGGCTCTAACGGTCCGTCTGCCCCTCAACCATCAAATGGGTCTGATCTGTTTTTTATTGACGTCGAATTAAATAAAAAGAAGGCCTTTGTTGGAGAAGAGATAGTGGCCACATGGTATCTTTATACGCGAACTAATCTCCAAGGCTTTGATGCCCTAAAATATCCTGACCTCAAAGGTTTTTGGAAAGAAGATTTAGACATGGCTACCCGGTTGAGCTTTCATCCTCAGGTGGTTAATGGAATCCCCTATAACAAAGCGCTCCTTGTTTCTTATGCGCTATTTCCTATTAGTCCCGGGAAAAAGATCATTGATTCTTATGAGGCCAAGGGCACCGTAATTCAACTTGATTCACCCATGGCCATGTTTGGCCTAGGTCAGCCCACAAATATAACGAGGAAAAGTAAAGAGGTCCCCCTTGAAGTAGTCCCCCTTCCCACCGCGGGCCAGCCCACGAGTTTTTCCGGTGCCGTTGGAAAATTCAACGTCACGGGTTCTCTGAGCGCGACTCAAGTTAAAGCTAACCAACCGGTGAGTTTGAAAGTTCGTTTTACGGGAGAGGGAAACGTGAAAGCCATTGATCTTCCCCCCATTGATCTTCCCAAAAACCTCGAACTCTACGATACAAAAAAAGACTCTAAATTTCTGAAAAATGGCGAAGGCTACAAGGAATTCGAACTCCTCATAGTGCCCAGAGCGCCGGGTGATGTGATCATTCCACCTATTGCCGTAAGCTATTTTGAACCGAAAGCCGAAAAATATATCTCCACTCAGACTCCGTCATTTCCATTGAAGGTCTTACCCGGCGATCCTGCAAGTTCAAGTAATCTAGCTCCCCAGGGCAAAATTGAAGCAGAAACCCCTAAGGCCGCCACCCCCGACATCCAGTACCTAAAAACGTACAGCGCTTTTGCTCTTCCGCCAGAGGAGGATAAAGTCCTCTGGATTATCGCTTTTGCAACAGTCTACATGGCTTTCGGATTTCAGATATGGAGAGTGCTCTCCGGGCGCGAAACTGGAAGCGCGGAAGAGACAAAAAGGCGCGCCAAAAAGAAACTTATGGCCGCCCGGAACCTACTCAAGAAAAAAGATTTTCGGGCAGTGGGAGTCGAGTGCTCTAACGCCGTATTGAGCACACTTGGAGAGGTTGCCGGGGGAGGAAGTGCCACTCCGGCTGATGAACTTTTGAACCGCCTTCCGAAAGACTCCGTTAAAATACAAGAAAACATAAGAAGGTTCTTAAATCAGTGCGAAGTTCTTAGCTTTGCTCCAGAAGAAATGACCTCTCAAGTTTCAAGAACTGAAAATGACGTTAAAAATGTCATTTCGGAGGCTGAGAAAATTATTGAGAAGCTCCTTCAAGTCTCAAAAAGAGAAAAGAATCGCATTCTGACCCAGGAAGGTTCTACTCGTGAAGAGGTTTAACGACTGGCCCCTCCTTGGTATTCTTTTTGTCGCCCTCTTGGGGCGACTCTTATTACTTGGATTAAGACCCACCCATTTTGACGAGGGTATCGATGGCTGGTGGGTAGATCAAATGATTGCCAGCGGCTTCTACTCCTATGACCCGCTCAATTACCATGGCCCCCTTCCTTTTTATGCTGAGTTTTTTTCGAAACTTTTATTTGGAAGAAATCTCTGGGCCCTTCGGATCCCTTCGGTTTGTTTTGGGATGGGAGCGGTGTATATGCTCACCCGTTATAAAGAATTTTTGGGCAGATCTGTGGCTTATGGGGCTGCGCTCCTCATGGCTGTATCGCCAGCCATGGTCTTTTATAGTAGGTACACTCCTCACGAAGTGGGACTACTTTTTTTTTCCGTTTTAAGCGGTTACGGGTTTCTTCGATTTAAAGAGGTCAGGGATAGGTCTTCGCTTTTTTTTCTGGGTTTGGGAATTGTTGGAATGCTCACGACAAAGGAAACCTTTATCGTGAATACGGCCTGCTTTATTCTAGCGCTTTTAACCCTTAATATTTATGAAAAAATATTTCCGAATGCTTTTTCACACGTTGAGGGGCCGAGGGCCAAATTTAGCAAGAAAGACCTTTTTGATGTGGGGATTGTTTGTCTATTGTTTTTTGTCATCCTTTTTTCTGGTTTTTTCATGCATGGAGAAGGCCCTTTAGATTTTTTCAAAGCTTTTGCCTTTTGGACTAAGACAGGAACAAAAGGCAGTGGCCATGATAAACCTTTTTGGTACTGGTTAGAGAATTTTAAACGTTACGAAATTGCCGCTTTGTGCGGAATGGTGTGGGCCATCAAAGTTTTGGATCCTCTTTGGGCAAAGTCAACCCGAGAAAGTCATTGGATTAGATTTTTTGCTATCTTCGGACTCGGAACTTGGCTTGCCTATAGTATTATCCCGTACAAGACTCCATGGTGCATCATCCAGCTTCTTTGGCCATTTTATATTGTTATCGCCGGTGGTTTTGCCGAAGTTGCTGCTTACGGGAAAAAAATTAGAACTATCGCTTTGACAGCCTTGATTTTGCTTGCGACTTCAGAAGGGGCCCTTGCGGCGCGCCTGACATTTTTTCACTGTTCTGACGAAAAAGAACCCTACGTCTACGTGCAGACTTATCCTGAGATCGAGAGGGTCATGGAGAAATTAAAGGCCTTGGTAAAAGAGGACTTAAATAATTACCACATGAATATCAAGGTGTTTAAAGAAGACACTTGGCCTATTCCGTGGCTGATTGCTGACTTTACTCATGTTGATTGGATGGGGCATGGTATGGGTGCAAGTGCCGACGCCCCGCTCATTATGGCAGATCTTAATATGCGCTCACAAATTGAGGCTCATTTGGCGAAGCCTTACTATTACATGATATTTAGACTTCGATCGTCCCAAGACGAGTCCATCTTTTTTTTCGACAGCGACAAATTCAAAAAGTTTTTTGACAACTCAAGCCCAATTTTTCATCCGGCAGGGGTCATAAAATGATCTGGGCTCTTTCGACTCTTCTCTTTGTTGGGATTTCAACGACTGTTTCATTATTTTTGTGTTTCTTTCTGGGCTCTCTGACCAAAGGGGCGTCGATTTTTTCATTAAGCTTGGGATTTTTTTTAGCACTAGCTACTTTTATAAAGTTAAAAGATCGAATCTCGCCTTTAAAAAAATTAAGCTACTTTGATTGGGCCATGGTTTTGTTCTTCGTGGTTTTTTGTTTTCGTCATTTTTTATGGCTGATCTTTCAAGTTGGAAATTCAATTATGGCCCTTGATCCCAGTAATTGGGGAGAGCTGCCTAAACATATTGCCTACGCAAATTACTTGGCTCGCGGAGCGAAATTTTGGCCCGAGCACCCTCTTTTGACCGGTGTGCCTTTTACATATCACTTCGGGATTGATTTATTTTCGGCCATGTTTTCACACTTAGGATTTTCTTTTGTAGACTATATGCCCGTTATGGGTTTTATTGCCGGACTCATTTTAATTGTGACGTTATTGGCCTGGGGAGCCGGATTCGCCCTCGGAGCTTTTCTCTTCGCCGGGGGAGGTTTGGGTTACAGTTATTTCTTTACCCGAGACCTTCACGACTACCAGGCTGGTAAGGCCTGGACAAGTATTGTTATGTATCTCTTTGCCACACAGCGAGGTTTCCTTTACGCTCTCCCCGCAGGTTTATTGCTCTTATGGAGCTGGCGACGAAGATTTTTTTCACAAGACTTAGATTCTCAAAAAAAACCGCTCCCTTTTATCATAGAAGGAGTACTCTGGGGAACAATGCCTCTTTTTCAAATCCAAACCTTTTTATTTCTATCACTGACTTTTGCATTTTGGTTTTTAACGACAAAAAAATACAAAACTATTTTCATTTTTTTTGTCGCGTTTCTCCCTGCTACCATAGAAGTTTTTCTGATCAGCGATCATTTTAGTAAGGCCTCTTTTATTTGGTGGAACCCAGGTTGGATGGCGAAATCTGAAAATTTGATTCTATTTTTCTGGGGGAATTATGGTCTCTACCTGCCACTGGCGATCTCCACTTTTATTTTGGCTTTAAAGATCCCACTGAGAAAGGAAAGGCCCTACGTTTGGAAGCAAATGGCTCCGGCGGTTTTTCTCTTTGTTGCATGTTTTTTTGTAACTTTTCAACCGTGGGATTGGGACAATATTAAATATATGATGTGGTGTTACATACTGCTTCTCCCCTTAGTGTACGAGTATGTTATTTGCAGGCTTTCTATAACGGCCCGAATTTTAGGTATTGGGGCACTTTTCATCCCTGGATTTCTTGCGGTGCTTTCGATGCATAATCCCAAAAATAGAGGTATCGAGATATATGGTCGTGAGACGGTGGATGCAGTGTGTACGGCTTTAAAATCAGTGGATGCAAATAGGCGTATTGCAACGGCAAAAATTCATAATCATCCGGCTATGATTTGCGGTCAACCCGTTGTGGTTGGCTATACGGGGGTTCTGTGGGGCGAGGGACTGAAATATACGGAGACAGAACAGTTATTAACACAGATGATGCACGGAGATTCCAACTGGAGGACCCTTGCTCATCAACTTAAGGCGCGCTACCTTTTTTGGGGTCCTTCGGAGGTTTCTGAATATGCTGGATCCTCTAAGCCCTGGGAGCACGAAAATGTAAAAGTCTTGGCTCAAGGGGCCTGGGGTAAAATTTATGATCTTGGAGATCTTTGATGGAACGACATCTCAGTTATTGTTTTTTAATTTTATCGACATTTTTAAATCTGGGGTTTGTTCATCCCCTTACGGTGGATATCGAAGAAACCCCTAAGGCTTCAAAATGGTCACTGGAGGAGGAAGAGCGGCAAAAAAAGACTCTTAAGTTATCAAAAGACCCTTTGACCCGAGCCGGACTTAGTGAGGCTCTTGAAGATTGGGAAGGCTGCATTACTAACGCACGCCTGGTTTCAAAGAAGAGTTTAGTTCGAAATTGGGTTGAGCTTTTGGAATTAAGTTGTGCTATTAGATTGGCGGTTCCAGAAAGTAAGTCCAAAAATAAAATGGCAGCGACGTATCTCGAGGGGGCCCTTAAGCGCATAGAGTCTTCTCCGAAAGAAGATCAGAACAAAAGTCTTGCTGATAAAAAAGCCGGTGCGATTCTTCAAGGTCGTCTTATTCTTTGTCAGTATTTCCAAAAACACGCTCGATGGAAGGAATTAAGATCCGAGCTTCAAAAGGCCTTTCTAGTGGAGAATGAATATTCTAAACCTGATCGGGCTATTCTATTTGGACTGGCAGGAGAAGTTTTGGTTGCAGAAAGACAATGGACGGATGCCCTTCTGCAGTTCCAACGAGCTCGTGATCTCGACCCTGATACGAGTTTTGTAGAAACTCGAATTCGAGCGATCCTGCCGATGGTCCCATCATCTGCGAGAGAGCAATTTGAATCCAAGATAAAGAGCCTAAGTCCGATTGAGAACATAAATCCAGTTAACCCTTCCCCGGACGAGCTGGAGATAGTCAACCAAGCTGAGAGCTTTATAAATCGTAATGACCCTGCGTCGGCCGTTGAAGCTTTGTCCAAGTTACTGAGTAAATTTCCAGGAGGGGTCCGAGCCAAATGGGCTCAAGATAAGATTTTCGAACTTTTAAATATTGAGATTGAGAAAAGCAAGGGACCCAATGGTCCTTCAGTTATAAAGAAGAAGATACTTTCAAGCATGAGCGAATTCGATTCTGATCGGCAGTTTGAGTGGGGTAAAGCTCTTTTCGATATGCAGATGTATGCCGATGCAGCACCCCTGCTCAAAAATTCTGCAGACCTTATTTCCGGTTCATCTCGTGCGGCTAAGGGTTACTATTTGGCTGCGAGAGCCTTTCAACTTGGGAATGAATATTCAAAAGCTAAGGAGGTCTATCAGACTATTTTAAAAAAGTACCCCTCGGCCTCTGAAGTAGCCGACGCGGCTATTCAATGGGGGCTTATCGGAATTAATGATAATGATCCTTCTGAAGCAATTACTCATTTTGAGGTGGCTCGGTCTCGTCACCTGACAAACCAACAAGACCTCATTTCGTTGTTTTGGCTTTACCAAAGCTATAAAATGAAAAAAGCGGAATCGGGGATCCTCGATACTTCGTCTGATCTTATAAAGCGTTTTGGTCTAACTTATTATGGGATCATTGCTTATCAAGATATTAGAAAGTCTCTTCCTCAATTCACTAAGAGCAAAGTTAAAACGGGTAAAGTCTATTTTTCTCATCAAGAAAATCAAAGCATAGAGCGGGCAAGAATGCTCATTTCAGCTGGTCTTTTCAACCCGGCTGCCGATGAGCTTTCCGTATTTTCGAGCCGCCCTCTCAGTCAGGACGAAGAGCAGTATCTTGTCAATTTCTACAGTCAGTCCGTTCATTACCAAAAAGTTTTCAGCATTCTTTCTTCTCTCTTTGATGAAGCTCCTGAAAAGAAATCTGATTTTTTGGTTAAAAAACTTTTTCCAAAAGAATTTTGGGAGTTCGTAAGTGACGATAAACTGCGTAGCGAAGTGGATCCTCTCCTTCTCCTCTCAGTCATGAAACAAGAAAGTGCTTTTGATCACAACGCCGTAAGCCATAGTGGGGCCATAGGCCTTTTACAAATGATTCCCCCCACAGCTCAAGAAATGAAAATTGAACTTAAATCTGATATCGATTTGCCTTCGGGGCTCTCGGATCCCGTCACGAACATAAGATTCTGCGCGCATTATCTCATGGAGCTCATTAAAAAATATAATGGTTCGGTTCCGTTGGCGTTGGCCGCTTACAACGCAGGTCCTAAGAGGATAAATCAATTTCTCAATGCAAAAGGGGGACAAGTTCGAGACACCTGGGTTGACGAGTTGCCTTGGGCCGAGACTTCTTTTTACGTGAAATCAATTTTAAAAAATTATGTCATGTATAGAATCCTCTACGGAGGTCTAACTCAGCTGCCGACACCGCCATGGGCAAATACCAGTCCAAATTAATAACCGAGACAAAGGTCAAGTCATGACACAGTTGGACGTCGGTGATTAGTTGAATCTTTAAGAAATGTCCCCTAAAGTGTACAATCTATATAAGCAAGAAAAGTGGAGATATTCCGTGACGACGAAAAATTCTTTCTTGATGGTTTTTGCTTTTTTCTTTTGGGTCTTAGTATTGGGTTGTGCACACTCGCCTACAGTTGGTCCAAAGGGAGAGTTGACTCCCGCCACGGCTCAAGAGCTTTCTGAAGATCAGGCCATTAAAAAACTCCCCTCGGCTTCGGCAACGGATCTTGGCATTAGCTCCGCCTCTCAGGGCGAGATCCAAGTCGAGATTAATTCGGAAGTAGAGAAGTGGATCCAATATTTTCAAGGGCGCGGCCGAGGTTATTTCGAAAGGTATTTGGAGCGTTCTTCAAGGTACGTCCCACTTATGAAAAAAGTTTTAAAAGAGAACGGAGTTCCGGAGGATCTGATTTATATCGCCATGATCGAGTCAGGATTCAGTGGAAAGATTAAAAGTCGGGCCAAAGCCGTAGGTTTTTGGCAATTCATTGGCGGCACAGGTAAACACTATGGACTTCGAGTGAGCAACCTTATGGACGAACGATACGACCCCATTCGCAGTACAGAGGCCGCCGCTTCTTATTTTAAGGGGCTCTACAATCTATTTGGGCAATGGTATCTCGCCATTGCCAGCTATAATGTGGGTGAAAATAGAATTAAATCTCTGGTGATGAAGAATTATACTCGCGATTTCTGGGAATTGGCGAGGCGCAAGCAGCTACCCGCCGAGACCACCCAGTACATTCCAAAATTTCTAGCGGCACGTCAGATTTCTCTCGAACCCGAAAAATATGGTTTTACTGGATTGAACTACGAAGAACCCATGGTCTTTGACACATTGACCTCAAACGATCCCGTAGATATGAAACTCCTGGCGAAGGCCATGAAGCTCGACTATTCTGAAATTAAAGATTTAAACCCGTCTTACAAAACACAGTACGCCCCCACTCTCGATGGACACGCAAACGTCCGTATTCCTCAAGGGACCTTAGAGGCCGCAAAACTTTGTTTAGCCGATAGCATAGTTAAGGACAAACGCTATATCGCCCGTGCCCTTGACCAGCCGCCGAATATTCCGTTTACGAAATACAAGGTGAAGCATGGCGAATCTTTGAGTAGCATTTCTCAGCGATTTGATGTCCCCGTTGACGAGATCCTTAAAGTAAATACGAAGATTCACAAAAATCGCTTGCGTCCGGGACAAACCATAAGAATTCCCAGTAGCGCTTTTAATGTCGTTAAAACCAAAAAGACTTTTGTGAGAAAAAATAGAGATCTTATTCGTTCAATCTACACGGTGAAACGTGGGGATAATCTCTCCACGATTGCTCGAAGACACGATGTTTCATTAAAGGCCCTTATGGAAAAAAATAACCTGGCAGCCAACGGCAAGGTTCTTCGCGGGCAAAAACTCATCATTCCGGGAGCCGATCTCTAAACCGTCCCCACTTATACTTTCTTTTATTCCCCCAGGACCATTGGCTAGGGTCTTGCAATTTATTGATCTTATTAGGGGGAGTTCGCGTATATGCGTGGTTTGCTGTCTAGAACTTGGTCAAGTGTATTAATTCTTTGCGCTTTTGTGATGATTGCAAGCTTTGAGAACTGTGGTGCCCCAAACCAAGAGGGGATTAGCTCTCAACCTTTTCAAGCCCCAGCGGAAATCTCAATTAGTGGCACGGTTCAAAAATCAAATTTGGACGGGTGCCAATACTTGATTTCTGTGGTGGATTCTTCCACGGGAGAAACCAAAGAATACATTCCTCAGAAAATGGATCCCAGCCTGCTTTCTACAGGCAATTTGGTGAAAGTCACTGGAACCCTGGCTTTAAATGAGGTCAGCGGCTGCATGGCAGGTCCGATCATTCAAGTCAGTGAAGCGGCTTTAGTTTCTAATTAATTGGAGTCACCGGCAAGCTTGGGACCTATTGGTTCAAACTTTTAAGGAGCTTGTCTGCGGCCGTTTTAAAAGGTTCAAAGCCCGAAAGTTTTCCGATTTCAGATTCAGCACCAATTTTAGGGTTGAAGGGAACTTGGGCGAGGATAGGGATTTTCTGTTCGGCGCAAAATTTATGAAGATCTCCTGGAGCGAAAAGTTGGCTTTCTTTGGAGCAGTGGGGGCAAACATAAGACGCCATATTTTCGACGAGCCCTAGAATCGGCGTTTTAACCCTATTGAACATATCTATGCATCTTTTTACGTCGATCAGAGCCATATCCTGCGGAGTCGATACAATTACCGCTCCTGTGACCAGAACCTTCTGGACTAAGGAAAGTTGAACGTCCCCCGTTCCTGGTGGGAGATCGACGACAAGAAAGTCCAGATCACCCCAATCCACATCCCGAAGGAATTGATCGATCGCTTTAAAGAGCATGGGGCCTCGCCAGACAATGGCGCTTTGGGGGTCGACCATGTACCCAATAGAAATAGTCCGAAGATTGTGGGCTATCAAGGGTTCAATTTTCTTATTGGCGTTGACATTGGGTTGAGCATTTTGGAGGCCCACCATTTTGGGAATACTGGGGCCATAGATATCCGCATCAAGAAGACCGACTTTACGACCTAACTTTTCTAGAGCAAAGGCTAGGTTTAGAGCCACGGTACTCTTGCCTACGCCACCTTTTCCTGCTCCGACGGCAATAATATTCTTCACGCCATCAAGTTTTTGTTGTCGATCAAATGGATTTGTACCACCAGCATTAAAGCTCATACGAACTCCCTTTGAATTTCATACCGGAACATATGACAATGAGTGTATGCAAGCCAAATCCTTTTTAATTATTAATGCCCTAATTGTTTTGGCATTGGTTCTGAGGATAATTATAGGAAGAAGAACCGAGAGGCCGACGCCCTTAAATATGACTGACAAAAATTTACGACCTGGCAATTTGCCTTCGCCCTCTGGTGAAGAGAGATCTCTCAATTGCTATTTTATGTTCAATGGTATGCTCATCGAAGCCTTTGAAGTTCTAGGTCTGCCGGCAGGATCTGATCGGGACGCTTGTTATAGGGCCTATGTTGATCTTCGAAGGCAAATGAGTGGTGCTTCACCAGAGATCATAGAAAAAGCTTGGCAGGCCTTGCAGGAACATTTCTCCAAATGAAAATGAAAATATTTTTCCCAACTTCACTCTTATTGCTGACTGTCTCATGCGCCACTTCGCCCTCAGGCACGAAAGAAAACTCTTCAGAAATGGTTGATATCCAGGGCGGCATCGTAAAGGTCGGCGGATACGAAAAAGATCAGGCTAAATGGGGGGAACGAGAAGCATTTATAAATTCCTTTTCCGTTGATGTTGAGCCGCGGTCGGTGAACTTTTCAGCTAACAGGGATTGTTTTGCAAAGAAGGGCCGATTGCCGGAGGAAGCCGAACTCTATTTTGCTTTTAAAAGTGAAAAGCTGCCTCCCGCCAAAAACTTTGAACTGACCCAATCTGATATAAATTATGCCGGCACAAAGGGCGGACAGTACAATGTTAGGATTCTTGGCACCCAAGAACTTAGAATTGTGAAGCCCTCTAAAGAAGACATAAACAGTGATCTCCGTAGGCGCTGCATTATTCCAAAAAGCTCTGACTTCGATCAGAAATCTTATACTCTTAAAACTGATGTCCATCCTTACAAAGGCAGGGGAAAAAATTGGGGTGAACTTCCTCTTCTTAGAAAAGGTACTGCGGTAAGCCTTTTTTACCGTGATCACAAATGGGCTTTGGTGGACTTGGAAGCCGATGGTCCCGATTCAGGGGGCTGGGTCCCAGCTGAAGTTGTTGAGGTTAGGGGGCAAGCGGAGGTGTCCCAAAAGAGAGATTCATTGAGGACTGATGCTTCGTAACTACTCACTATGAAATAAGCCAACTAATAACGACCCTTGTTCAATAGACAGGGCAATTGAGATGGCCGTTTGTTTAAGACTTTTCTTTTTATCAGGCCCGCGACAAAACTCCAAAGCTTCGCGGTTCCTCGCCTACTAGCCACTGATTTGTATTAACGCAGATAAAGGTGTTTGATTTAATTGCCGAAAATTAAATGAGGAGAATAAAGGTGAATAATGGGCTTGGTAATGCTCTTCAAAAACTCCGACGGAATGTTTGGAGGAGGGAAAATGAGAGGATCGGCTTCTACAATGTAACTTTGATTGCCGCTGCCGAAGGACCTCCGACGGCGATTAATTCTTCATGGCTGGACAAGCCTTATCAAGGGCTATGTCACCTGTTGTGTCGTGATCCACATTGGTGGAGAATTGAATGTGATGAACTACAGGGTTGGGAACATTCTGATCGAGAGTTCGCAGAGTGATAAAAGGCGCACCCCGAACTCCAGAAGTTCCTGTATAGGCATAAATCACATAGTCATCGCGACAAATGGGAATAATCCTCTCAAATGTACCTTCTCCTCCGAACGCCTTGTCCTTATACTTTCCAGTCTTTGGATCAACATATTTTAAACTAAATATACTGACTCCTAAGGAACCTCCTTCAACCGTCACAAGCAGACGATCTGGGTACTGGCACGGGGCTTCTGCTAATTTTTTCCAATTCTCAGTGGAATATTTTTCTTCAATGGTTCTCAGTTCGCTGTCGCTCAAAGAGGATTCAGGTAGGAGCTCATTTAAAAGGACTACGGCTACCCTTTCTGCGTCCTCATCGTCTTTTTTCCAAAGATGGGCCGTTTCGCGAAGTAAAAACTTTTGGACTGTGCGAACATATCGACCCGGAGATTCATCTTTGACGTCAGCGTCAGTGAGAGCTTTGTAATTTTCATAGAAAGTCTTGTAAACGAGAACGGCAGGATTGGGTTCTGTTTGGTAATACATCAAACGGTAATCACCATTATCCATCTTGGGTCCCAAGTCGTCAGGAGCTTCTTTTAGGTTCTGAAGGGCCTGCAGTATCAGGGAGGCATGCGGTGCCACCCAAGTGGAACATGAAGCTCGATTGCTCTTCAGCTTGTCGATTAGTCCTGATAGTGCTCCTTTAAGGAGTGCTTTTGATTGAGTATACTCGTCGGTTCCGTGAGTGCCGGTGCCTGCCCAACTTAAGGTGCCCGTGATCATAAGTCCTGTTAAAAATATTAATTTGGCCTTCATTCTTACAACTCCTTTATTTATTACTTTTTTGAAGAGGGAATAAACTTACGCATAATTGATAAACACGTTTTCTGTTTCCAGATTCCAAAACGTGACATACGTGATTTGTAAATTCTTGAATCATCTTTTTTGCTAAAGGCAATTTTTTTGGGTCAATAGCCATGGTCATCGCTGCTTGTTCACGTTCGCCAATTGGAGTGTTTTCAAGAGAGAAAATAGCCTTTTCAAGGAGTTCCTTCTGAAGTTTTTTGAGGGCGGGTGTGGTTTCATCTTTATTTTTGGTGGTGGTATGTTCCCTGGTCTTTTGAAGCTTCCCGTTTCTAACTTCCAAAAGGCCAAGAGCTAAAAGTCGATCCATAGCCATTTTGGCTTCTAATGGAGATATACCTAGTTCACTTGAAATCCACCTTGGGTCAGGCTTACACCCTTTTGTGAAGGTTAATTCCATTAACGCCAAATGGTACCAATTCCCTATAACACGAAAGAGCTCTGCATCCAAAGAGGAATCAAACCTTTCCAAAGAATCTCGGCCTGGTAAAACCTTATCCTCGACAAATGAGTTAAGAAATAGAGTTTGTTCTGCAGTCGACATGCTCAGATTTCTCATGACCTTTTCAACCGTGGTTTTTGAAATAGAAGCCTTGCCGGCGAAAACCCGAGAAAGGTTTCCCGGGTCGACCTCGAGGGCTTTCGCAAAAGACCGGAGAGAATACCTTGGATTACTTTCGCAGCGTCGAGCAAGCTCCTGTTCCAAATAAATTTTGTAAAATGGTTTTGCAGCCAGCATCTGCGGCACCATAGGCGACGATTGGCGGTGAATCAATCCTTTTTACAACAAAGTGTTGTAGAGGCTACAACACTTTGCTTAACCAATGCAGTTACCAAAGGGCAAATCCGACGGGTCGGACTATCTTTGGCTCTGGCATAATTAAAAAGTAATTTGATTGGCACCGAGGTTCGCAAAGCGAAATGGCCGAATCCTCTGGTGAAAGGGGAAAGGATGCCCCCAAACTTGGTTTACCAAAGAATGGGGGTTCCATATGAGAAAACAACCTGTTTCTCGTATCGTGAAAAGGCTAGCAAAACTTGAGGGGTTTTTGAGAATTTAAATCTCATAGGACAACTCGCTTTGTTAGTCATAAGATTCTTGAACTAAAAGCTGATCTAAGCAGCCATGCTGTGCTCGCACGACATTGGAGGTATTTGATCAGGGATGATGCTGGGGAATTCGGCCATTTCAAATAATAGTTCCGAAAAGGTACCCGGTACCGGTTGACATAGATCGGCAAACATTGGTAAGTTTTCACCGTCTTTCTCCGTGAAAAAAGGGGCCATTTCATGTCACTCAGCGATGAAAAAAATACCAGTAATTCTAAATCTTTAGATGATCTATCGAAAATGGTTTCTCTTTGCAAAAGAAGAGGGTTCGTATTCCAGAGTAGCGAGATCTACGGAGGCATCAACGCCTGCTGGGACTACGGTCCGCTGGGTGTGGAATTAAAGCTTAACGTCAAGAGAGCTTGGTGGAATGCCATGACTCGAAGGCCTGATATAGAGGGGCTGGATGCCGCCATCTTGATGGCGCCGATGGTGTGGAAAGCTTCAGGCCATGTGGATGGCTTTACCGATCCACTCGTCGATTGCAAAAAATGCAGAAACAGGTTCCGCGCCGATCAAATTGATGTTTCAAAGAACTGCCCCAACTGCGGCGGCGAACTCACAGCACCGCGAAATTTTAATCTCATGTTCAAGACGTTTATGGGTCCCGTAGAAGAGGACGCCTCTATCGTCTATTTAAGACCAGAGACCGCTCAAGGAATTTACGTTAATTTTCTAAATGTTCAAGTGGCCTCAAGAAGAAAACTTCCTTTTGGGATCGCCCAGATTGGAAAAGCTTTTAGAAATGAGATTACACCTGGGAATTTCATTTTCAGAACACGGGAATTTGAGCAAATGGAAATGCAATACTTCGTTAAACCTGGGGCCGATGACGAATGGATGGAAAAATGGAAGGCCTGGAGACTTGATTGGTATTTGAAATATGGCTTCAAAAAATCGAACCTTCGTTATCATCAGCATAAAGAAGGGGAGCTGGCCCACTATGCAAAATCTGCCTTCGATATTCAGTACCAATTTCCCTTCGGCTGGCAAGAATTAGAGGGGATCCACAATCGGACTAATTTCGATTTAGGTCGACATCAAGAATTTTCAAAAAAGAATTTAGAATATTTTGAAGAAGCCACCAAGGAAAAATTTATTCCCTATATCATAGAGACCAGTGCGGGTTGTGATCGCTCTTTATTGGCCACTCTTTGCGATGCTTATCGAGAAGAAGGAACCGGAGAAGATCTAAGGGTTGTTTTAGGATTTCACCCCGAGCTCGCTCCGATTAAGGTGGCTTTTCTTCCCTTAAGTAAAAAAGAAGAGCTTTCTGCTCCCACCCAAAGACTCCAAGAAGAATTTATTGACGAAATGAAGTCTCAATATGACGAAGCCTCAAGCATTGGGAAGAGATACCGTCGCCAAGACGAAATCGGAACACCTTTGTGCGTGACTTTTGATTTTGATTCACTCAATGACAAGAAGGTCACTGTTAGGCATAGAGATACAATGGCGCAAGACCGCGTCGATATGACTCAGCTTAAGGAATATATTAAAGCGAAGCTTAAATCTTTTTAGAAAAAGGGGGGCTTTATGGAACTTAATCAAGACAGGGTGAAGGCTATGTCCAAATCGAGTTCACAAAACGTTTTTTTCTTCGGACCCGATGGCTCAGAAGGCGACTTCACTCAAAAAAATATTTTAGGCGGCAAGGGTGCTGGTCTTGCCGAAATGACTTCCCTTGGCATTCCCGTCCCTCCGGGATTCACGATTTCGACAACGGTCTGCGGAATCTATAATGCCGAGGGCAAGCAAATACCCGAAGGCATTTGGAGTGATATTTTAAGAAATATTGGAAAAATTGAAAAAATTTTGGAAAAGGGATTTGGAGATAAAAAGAATCCCCTTTTAGTGAGTGTGAGGTCGGGGGCTAGGGTGTCCATGCCTGGAATGATGGACACAATATTAAACCTTGGTCTCAACGATGAGACCACTGAGGGGCTTGCCGATATATCAAAGAACCCCAGATTTGCTTATGACAGTTATCGCCGGTTCATTCAGATGTACTCAAATGTGGTTATGGGAATGAATTCAAGTTTTCTAGAAGTTGAACTTGAGGACCTTAAAGAAAAAAAGAAAGTTCATAACGATACGGATTTGAGCGCAGAAGATCTTAAAGGGCTTACTCTTATTTTTAAGAAAAAAATCTTAGAACATACTGGTAAAAAATTCCCCACAGATCCTATAGAACAGCTGAGGGGAGCGGTTAGCGCTGTTTTTGAAAGCTGGAACACCGCCCGAGCTATAACCTATAGGAAGCTCAATTCTATTCCAGACACTTGGGGCACCGCCGTCAATGTTCAGGCCATGGTTTTCGGCAATCGGGGCGATGATTCAGCCACCGGGGTGGCTTTTACAAGAGATCCCTCAACGGGAGAGAAAAAATTCTTTGGCGAATTTTTGGTCAATGCCCAAGGCGAGGATGTGGTGGCGGGGATCCGAACACCTCTCCCCATTTCGAAACTTCAAGAAGTCATGCCCGCGGCGTACAGCCAACTTGTAGAAATTTACCAGAAACTCGAGCGCCACTATAAAGACATGCAAGACATAGAGTTTACAATCGAACAAAATAAACTATGGATGCTCCAAACTCGAAATGGTAAGCGCTCGGCTGCGGCAAGCATTCGTATTGCCATCGAAATGTTAAAAGAGAATCTGATCTCCGAGAAGGAGGCCTTACTTAGGGTGAATCCTTATTCGGTCGATCAGATTTTGCATCCCACCCTTGACCCCAAAGCCAAGAAAAATCAGCTAGCCAAAGGGTTGCCGGCGAGCCCGGGTGCGGCGTGTGGTCAGGTGGTTTTTACTCCGGAAGATGCTGAGAAGTGGAGTGAGGGGGGTAAGAAGACCATTCTTGTCAGGACTGAGACATCCCCAGAGGACATCCACGGCATGGTCGTTGCCCAGGGAATTCTAACGACCCGTGGTGGAATGACCAGCCATGCCGCCGTTGTGGCCAGGGGAATGGGTAAGTCCTGCGTGGCTGGATGTGGAGACATCAATGTCGATGAACACAACGAAGAGTTTCACGTTCGTGGGCAAGTTATAAAGAAGGGGGATGTTATTACCTTGGATGGGGGCACCGGAGAGGTTTTCTTAGGAGAAGTTAAAACGGTGGAACCTAAGCTTAGCGGAGAGTTTGCAGAACTTATGACCTTGGCCGACAAGTATCGTAGACTGGGTATCTTTACCAATGCAGATACCCCTAAAGATGCTGTTGTCGCTCGAAGTTTTGGGGCCGAGGGTATTGGTCTTTGCCGAACTGAACACATGTTTTTTGATTTCGATCGAATAGATGCCGTGCGTGAAATGATTGTGGCGGAAAATAAAGAGGATCGAAAACAGGCTCTCTCGAAAATCTTACCGATGCAAAAAGGGGATTTTAAGCAACTTTTTGAAGTGATGAAGGGCTATCCCGTTGTAATAAGACTTCTTGACCCCCCTCTTCATGAATTTCTACCTCAGACCGAAGCCGACATTGCGAACCTAGCCCAGAAATTGAATATAGATCTCAACCGCCTTAAAGCAAAAATCAAGTCTCTTCATGAGACTAATCCTATGCTCGGGCATCGCGGGTGCCGGTTAGCCGTTACCTTTCCCGAAATTTACATTATGCAAGCTAGAGCCATTGCCGAAGCGGCGGCGGAGGCCAAGGTTATTCCAGAAATCATGATCCCCTTAATCAATACGGAGAAGGAACTACGACTCATGAGAAACCTGGTCGAAGAGGAAATTCTTAGGGTACAAAAAGAAACGGGTACAAAGTTCAGTTATAAAATAGGTACGATGATCGAGCTTCCGCGGGCGGCTATAACCGCTGACGAAATAGCAAAGGAGGCCGAGTTCTTTTCGTTTGGGACAAATGATTTAACGCAAACCACATTGGGCCTTTCTCGGGACGATGCCGGTAAATTTCTTGGGGTCTACGTGGGCCTAGGTTTATTTGAAAAGGATCCCTTCGTGAGTATCGACCGTAGGGGAGTGGGCGGTTTAGTCAAAATAGCGGTTGATTTGGGACGAAAATCCAGGTCTGATTTAAAGATAGGGATATGCGGAGAACACGGTGGGGATCCGGCAAGCATAGAGTTCTTTAATGAAGTAGGTTTGGATTACGTCAGCTGCTCCCCATACCGAGTACCGGTCGCTCGTCTTGCCGCGGCTCAAGCCGCGGTTTTGCAAAAGGGAAAGCATTGAAGATACAACGTCTAGAACTGGTCGGTTTCAAAAGCTTTAAAGATCGTACGGTCATCACTTTTGACAATGGAATCACAGGGATTGTCGGCCCCAACGGATGTGGCAAATCCAATATTGTAGATGCTCTTGTTTGGGTTATGGGTGAGCAAAGTGCTAAGCACCTCCGAGGGGCCTCAATGGAAGATGTCATTTTCAATGGTAGCGAGAACTTCTCCCCTTTGGGAATGGCTGAGGTTTCGCTAACCCTAGCCAATGATGGGGGACCCTTTCCTGCGAAGTGGGCCAAACACTCAGAGATCATGATTACCCGTCGCCTCCACCGTAGCGGGGAGAGCGAATATTTCATTAATAAAGAAATCTGTCGTCTTAAAGATATTGTTGATATTTTTATGGACACGGGTGCCGGTTCAAAGGGGTTTTCAATTGTTGAACAAGGTCAGATCGGAAAAATAATTACGGCTAAACCCGAGGACCGCCGGACCCTTATTGAAGAAGCTGCGGGAATAACTAAATTCAAGGTCAGAAAGCGCGAATCCCAAAGAAAGTTAGAAAGTACCGAACAAAACTTGATTCGGCTCAACGATATTATAGGTGAACTCCGAAGGCAACTTGATAGCCTCCAGCGTCAGGCAAAGCGGGCGGAGCGATATAAGGAAATTAAAACCCGAGCTCAAGAATTAGATCTTTGGATTAGTTCAAAAAAATATCTAGAAATCAAATCTGAACTTGACCAACTTGCGGCAAGAATCAATGAAAAAAGAGATCTTTCAGAGGAGAACCAGGCAAAATATGCCAGGGCTATAGCTGAGCTTCAAAATCTAAAACTAGAGCTTTTGGAACTCGAAAGAAATGTGAACCTGGAGCAGGCAAGGCATTTTGAGATTCAAACCCAAGTTCAAAAGAAAGAATCCGCCCTGCAACTTCTACAGCTTGAAATAGATACCTCGAAACGAAATGAAGAATTGGCAGGCACCCTTAAATCGGAAGTCATAGCCAGGCGGGATATTTTACGTCGGGATCTAGATCATTCAATGGCCCAACTGCGTTTAGTTGAAGGAGAGTTAGAAAAGTTCAATCGAGAAGCTGTTGAAAAGGGGGAGATTTCAGCTCTTGCTGTTTTGAAATCTCGCGAATTTGATGAAAAACTAACTCAAGTCCGCCGTGAATTGATGGGGACGATCCAAAGTCTCACCACGGTCGAAGTTAAGATCTCTAGCTATCAAACCTCTCAAGATGAGATTGCCAGACGATTATCTGATTCAGAGGCCGTTGCTAAAGAGCTAGTCTCTAAAAAAACGGAGTTCGAAGGTGTCCGCAACAAAGCCTTTGCTCTTTTAGAATCTTCAAGGCAAATGCAATTAAGCATTATGAGCGATGTCAAGAATTTCGAAGAGAATCAGAGTGTCCTCAAGGCGGAAGTGGCCGAACGGAGGACCCAAGTTGAGCAATTTAAGGATGAACATAACAAGGTCGTGGGAAGGCTCCATGGCCTTGAAGCTTTGACCCTGAACTTTGAAGGGTTCCACGAAGGTGTAAAAAAAGTCATGACTTGGCAGAAAGAAAAGCATCTTCGTTTGACCGCAGACGGCGGTGTGGAAGAGGCCTTTCAACTCGTAGCGGACGTGGTGGAAGTTCCAAAAGACTATGAGCTGGCTATGGAAGCCGCTTTGGGTGATCGTTTACAAAGCATTCTGACACCTCAAAGTAAGAGAGCCATAAATGCAGTGGAGCTATTGAAAGAAGAAAAAGCCGGTCGAAGCACTTTCTTCAATGCTGATCTTATTGAAGAGGTGAAACGGCAAAGCTTTAATGTTCCCAAAGACGATCCCCGAGTTAAGGGTTATTTAAAAGACCTCATTTCGGTTCCCGAGTTACATCAAAAAACTTTAGCCCATATATTAGATGGGGTTGTCGTTGTCGATACACTTCAAACGGCCCTTCAGCTTAGGCCAGCTTTAAAAGGATATTCTTTTGTTACTCTAGACGGGGACCTCCTTTCTCAAGATGGAAGTCTTACTGGAGGGAGTAGCGAAGGTGCGGATTCAGGAATTTTAAAACAAAAACGTGAAATCAAAGAACTTAAACTCAGGCGTGATGAAGCTTCCGGAAAACTGGCCCTAGCGGTTTCGAGTTTAGAAAAGCTTGAAGCCCAATTGGCGAGGGTAACCAAGGACCTTGAGAACGCCCAGAAGCAGAGTTTTGAACAAGAAATTCAGATCTTAGATCGAAAAAAAGACCTTGAGCGAGCAGAGGCCGAGTTTAAAAATGTGGAAGAAGCCATCCGCCGCCAAGAACGGGACGTAGAAGGTTTAAAAACTCAGCTTAACACGATCGTGAGCCATCTCGATGGGGCCCAGGTTTCAGCCAAAGATCTCCGGCAAACCTGTGAACAATATGAAACGAGTTCAAAGAATCTTGAACAGGAATTGGCAACTACAAAAATTGGCCTTGAAAAATTAAACCAAGACGCCACTGAAGCTCAGGTGCGGGCCGCAAGAAAGAGTCAAGAATTCTCTGGCCTTAAAGATCAGAGAGAACGTCTTGAGCTTAATCTCGGAGAGACTGAGGGTCAACTCTCAAGGATGGCTGAAGACAGTTCTAAAAATTCTGAGGTTTTGGAAAAATATATTCAACAATTAGAAGAAACCCGAAGTGAATTTGACAGACTTCTTGGTGAGGTTAAGAAGGTCGAACGAGAACTTCAAGAGTCTAGGGAAAAATATGAAAAGGCGGCGGGCCAAGTTCGTGTGATCGAAGAGAGCGTGGCAGAAAGCCAAAAAATTTCAAATCAGCTCAGTCATGAGATGAGCGAAGGCCAACTTAAAATTTCTCAGACGGAATTGAACCAGAAGTATTTGAGTGACCAAATTTTAGAGCGTTATATGCTTAATTTAAGTGAAGTCGCCCAGCAGTATGCACAAAATCCGGCTGGCGACGAGAATTTTCATCTTGCCCAAGAAGAACTCAATGATCTTCGTGATAAGCTTAAAAAAATAGGTGAAGTGAATCTTACGGCCATTCAAGAATACGAAGAACTTTCTACCCGCTATGATTTTCTATCAAAACAGCAACAAGACTTGATTAATGCCATGGAGAGTTTGCGCAAAGTTATCGACCGTATTAATCGAATTTGTAATAGGCGCTTTAGGGACACTTATGAAGCCGTAAATGAACGATTTAAGAAAGTCTTTCCTGTACTCTTTGGTGGCGGCGAGGCCGAGCTGATTCTTGTTGAAAATCCTGAAAATCCAGGGGAGCCGGGAATAGAAATTATGGCTCGCCCTCCAGGTAAGAAACTTCAGAGTGTCACATTATTATCAGGTGGGGAGAAGGCTCTTACGGCCGTTAGTCTCATCTTCGCTATATTTCTTTTTAAACCCTCCCCCTTCTGTTTACTCGACGAGGTGGACGCGCCACTTGACGACGCGAACGTTTACCGCTTTAACGATCTGGTAAAAGAAATGGCCAAACGCAGCCAGGTCATATTGGTAACGCATAACAAACACACCATGGAGATTAATAATACACTCTATGGGGTGACAATGGAGGATCCCGGGGTTTCAAAGATGGTGGCTGTCCAGTTGAACGCCTGATTTCCTGATTTTATGTCAGTTTTATACCCAATTTTTATGTCTGATTTTTATGCCAATTTTTTATGAATGACACGCTGTGGTTTGGATTTGTTCCTACGATCGATTTGGAAATCGGGGCAGTTCTATTACTTTGTCTTTTTGTTGCTGCCATTTTTTATTCTCGCAAAAAAGTAAAGCCCCAAGCAGCGCCAGCTTCCACACCAAAAATAAAGCCAGATATCAAATCTCTTCTAGCCAAAACCCAAGAGGCTTTTACAAATAAATTAGACAGTCTGATTTTAAACACAAAAACATTTGATTCCTCTTTTTTAGAATCCCTGGAAGAGCTTCTCTATACGAGCGATTTGGGCCCTAAGACTGTCGAAAAACTACTCTTGAAAGTGAGAGAGACTTTAGGACGAGGGGAGCTTTCTCAACTTCAGAAAGTCAAAGAGGCGCTCTTTGAAGAAATCTCGTCAATATTAGATTCCGCTTCGGTCAAGTCGGGAAACTGGGCCGTCAAGCCTTGGATTGTACTTGTCGTCGGAGTCAATGGTGTCGGTAAGACGACGACCATAGGAAAACTTGCTCAATACTATTCTTCACTGCAAAGAACGGTCTTGATTGTGGCCGGGGATACTTTTAGAGCGGCAGCCGAAGAACAGCTGCGCGCTTGGGGTGAACGGGCCAAAGTTGATGTGTATATGTCAACAACGACAAAAGATGCTGCGGCGGTGGCCTTTCAAGGTATTCAAAAAGGAGTCTCTGAAAATAAAGATGTCATTATTGTCGACACCGCTGGGCGCCTCCACACCAAAGAAAATCTAATGGAAGAACTGAAAAAAGTGAAGCGCGTGGTGGACAAAGCTTTACCGGGTGCCCCCCACGAAACGATTTTGGTTATAGATGCTAATAATGGACAAAATGCCAAAATCCAAGCTCAGCAATTTAACGAGGCCCTAGGGATTACAAGTCTCGTTGTCACCAAACTCGACGGCACCGCCCGGGGCGGAATTATCGTCTCCATTGCCGATGAAGTTGGGGTCGGAGTCCAATTTATTGGCACTGGAGAGAAGATTGGCGATTTAGAGAAGTTTTCAAACCAAGAGTACGCTCGGGGTTTGCTGAGGATGTGATCCTACAATTGCATTAGTAAAACTTGACGAATGCCGTTTCAGAAGTGAAAATCGCAGATTCCACCTAGACATTCGTACCGTATCTAGTAACTTAAGAAAAAATCCGAAAGAGTTCCAGAGGATAGCTTAAGTTATATGGACATCGTTCAACATCTCGTCCAGCTAGCGGCTGGTATTTGCTTCTTCATGTACGGCATGATGCAGGCTTCAGAAAATTTGCAAAATCTTGCGGCTGATCGAGTTCGTGTCATTATGAGTCGGCTGGCTCAGCGTCCTTTACTCGCCATACTGGGTGGGGTTGGGCTCACTGTTCTTCTTCAGTCCTCAGGGGCTTCGACCGTACTCCTTGTAAACCTCGCCAGCGCAGGGGTTGTCACACTAGCTCAAGTCATGGGCGTGATCATTGGTTCGACCATTGGTACGACAGTCACCGTCCAATTGATCAGTTTTAATGTCACTCGCTACGCACTTTTTGTGGTGATTTTTGGTTTTGGAATCATGTTTTTATCCC
>JABDDW010000018.1:0-1243 GCA_013287405.1 Deltaproteobacteria bacterium | reverse complement strand
TCGTTAAAGCGGTAAACGTTCGCGTCGTCAAGTGGCGCGTCCACCTCGTCGAGTAAACAGAAGGGGGAGGGTTTAAAAAGAAATATAGCGAAGACCATTGGGAAGATCATTTTTGGCTTTGGACTTATTTTTTACGGCCTCTTTATTATGAGTGAGGCTATTGCCTTCGTTAAAGATCTTCAGGGGTTTAAAGATTTATTTACCTATTTAAATGAAAATCCCCTTGTGGCCTTCATTGCCAATACAGTTTTTACTGCCGGAATTCAAAGTAGCGCTGTGACGATTGGGCTGGCTATGACGCTGGCCTCTCATGGCATCATAAATCTTTACGACAGCCTCTTCTGGATATACGGGGCTAATCTTGGGACGACGGCAACGGCCCTCATAGCTAGTATTAGGGGGAACTACCTGGGCCGCCAAGTGGCGTGGGCTCACTTTTTTTACAAGGCCCTTTCTTGCGTTATATTTATATTCGTCAGTAAAGCCTTTGCCATTTTGGTGGATAATGTGGGGGGCGACATCAGTCACAAAGTGGCCAACGCGCACACCCTCTACAATCTTATTTCCGCGATAATTTTCTATCCTTTCATAAATTTTGGGGCTCATTTGGTGAGTACGATTTTCCCCCAACCCGACTCAGAAAGAGAGTTTGGCCCAAAGTATTTAGACGCCAAAGCCTTTGGAAATCCACCCATCGCCTTTTCAAATGCTGTGCGAGAAATGCTCCGCATGGCCGAATACACCCTGGAGCTCGTTCGAATTTCTCCAAAGGCCTTTGAAAAAGATGACGTCGACTTCCGCGATGGAATGAAAGTGATGGACAGAAAAATCGATATCCTCAATCGAGAAATAAAACTCTATCTTGTTCGATTGACCGACGAACCTCTCTCTGATGCGCAAAATGCGAGGGTGGTGAACCTTATTGCCCTTGTAAGTGATATTGAAAACATTGGAGATATCATCGATAGAAATATTCTCAATTTAGCCCAAAAGAAATCTTCTTTAAAAGTTTCTTTCAGCGACGAAGGGTGGAAGGAAGTCAAAGAGTTCCATCAACTTGTTGTGGATAATTTTGAAATGGCCCTTTCTGCCTTTAGTCTTACCAATTTGGAATTGGCGCAAAAAGTGATTCAAAATAAACAGCAGATCCGCATCCTCGAAGGAAAGCTTAGGGAGGCCCACGTTCAAAGACTTCATCGGAAGCTTCAAGAATCTTTGAATACTAGCAATATTCACTTAGACC
>JABDDW010000017.1 GCA_013287405.1 Deltaproteobacteria bacterium | reverse complement strand
AAATCTCGTGGCGATCAGCGAGACTTCTGCGGGAAGTCTTTATTTTATGGATGCCACAAACGGTAATTCTATCTTCGCCATGGGAAATAAAACTAATCTTCCGTTGGTGAGCGGTTCGACTCCTTGTAGTACAGCCGCCCTAGTGGGACCCATTCAGGTGAGTTCAAACGGTTCCCAAGCCTACCTGCTATGTGGTCCGTCGGTGATTTACATTAGCTTGGCGACAAGTCCCACTTACCTTGTTTCTGGCAGTCTTTCCCTTTCAACATTTGCCACTACTGGGATCACTTCTCCCACTGACTTCGTCTATGATTCTGGCGATGGGACTATCATCGTGGTCGGTAACTCTCGGGTGATCGCCCTAGATGCTCAGTCCGGGGCCCTCGTCAATACCATTGATCTTTCAACCTATAGTTGTGGCTCGGGTTTGAGTTTGGGAGGAGTGGCTTATTCGTCGTTAAACAAACAAATTTACGTTACTGATTCAGCGAATAGCGAGGTTTACGTCTTAGAAAGTTCAAGCTTTGGTTTAGCAACAGGCACGTGTGCCACCTCGGTTTTTTCAACCGTCACAGATATTCCTGGGCCAACCAAAATTGGATTTTTTTAAATAGCTACGACTTCTTTAATTTCAGGGACAAGTTCTTTTAGACGACCTTCTATACCCATTTTCAAAGTCATCGCCGAGCTTGGGCATCCTGAGCAAGAGCCCTGGAGAAAAAGGTAGACAACGCCGTCTACATATTTATCAAAAGTGATATCGCCTCCGTCCATAGCAACCGCTGGCCTAATTTCATCGTCGAGAACCTGACGAATCTTAGATTCTACTTCGCCGGTGGCAGAAGTGTGGTTGGTCGGTGCCGACGAGACTTCACCTTCAACAATTTTCTCACCACTCTTTAAGTGGTCCTTGATGGTATCTACTGTGGATTGATGGATTTGATCCCAATCTCCACTTTCACCTTTGGTGATGGTAACAAAATTACGTCCAATCATAACGCCAACGATTCCCGAGACTTGAAAGAGTTTCTTGGCCAAAGGAGAATAGCTCGCTTCTTCAGCGTTTTTGTAATTGAGAGCTCCTTTTTCAAGTAAAGTCTGATTAACGAGGAATTTCAAAGAGTTCGGGTTGGGGGTAAATTCTAGAGACACTTCAACTTCATCCATACTTACAAACTACCATAATTATTACTTTTTCTCGACCAGTTTCTGGAGTTCACCCCTCTCATAGAGCTCAGTGACGATATCGCAACCCCCTATAAACTCACCGTTTATAAAGATCTGAGGCACTGTAGGCCATTGGGTATATTCTTCAAGAGCCCCCCAAAGAGGGTCGTCAGAAAGCACGTCCACAGAAAAGATGGGGGCTTTCGTAGTCTTAAGAACCTGCACGGCTTGGGCTGAAAACCCGCACTGTGGGAAGTCTTGGGTCCCCTTCATATATATAACAATTTTATTGGTCTTAACCTGGTCTTCAATTTTCGCCTTAAGATCAGACATTTGTACCTCTTTTGGCCCACTCTTGGGGCGTAAATGTTTTTAGTGAAAGTGCATGAACTTCGCCAGAGGCAATGTCCCCCTCAAAAACGGACTTCACCATTCGATGTTGGAGGATCATGGATTTACCCTCAAATTCCGGGGATATCACAATAACCTGGTAGTGATCAGCTGTTCCGGTGAGATCTTTTACGTGGGCTGTAGAACCTTTGAGGGAGGTTTCTATTTTTCTTTGCAACTCAGTCGGCGACATAGTTTATCTATGTACCAGAAGGAGTATATAAAGTGAAGCTTGAACACTCTCCGAGAGGTCGCATCTTTGTCTGTGTAAATGAAAAGGCACCCGAAAAAGCCCAGTGTCTTAAAGGTGAGGGGGAAAAATGCGTCCTTTGGCTTCGAGAAGAAATAAAGAAGCGCGGACTAACCCAAGAGATATGGGTGACGCGAACCAAGTGCCAAAGCTATTGTCCTACAGATGGGACCGTTATTTCTTTTGAACCCACCCATAAGCAATATAGTAGTGTTTTATTTGAAGATGTACCCCAGCTTTTGGAAGAGTTTCTCAGTCAGATTCTAAACAGTTAGGTAAAGTTTCAAGGGCCCGAAGTTTGAGTCCACCCGAATCGGTAGTGAGTGTAAGTTTTTGACCCGCTTCTTTGAGATTCATACTATGAGAAATCGCTTCGTACATTTTAAGCCCTTGAACCGATACAAAAGTATTTCCCTTATCTTCTTGAACATCTCTCCCTCTTAAGTTTAGAGGCACCTTCTGCCCATCAAGAAATAGGTTTATTCGAGAACTCCTTCCTGGTTTGGATTCGGCCAGGATTCCGATTTTGTTTTTTGAAGTCATGAGGTCCAATTGGACTTTTTCCTTGCCCCCACTTTCAAGCCAAAGAGGATGGGAAATCCACGGTCCGTTAGCCGTGAAAACCTCTGGGCTCCAAGCTTTGCCAAATCTATTGCCAACAAAAATAGTATGATTATGTCCGCAGGGTTTGGCCTCACTCTCGCTAGTATACTCTTTCGGGGGAAGGGCAACAGCAGGGATGTCCTTTAAAGCTTTTTGGATGGATTTTTCAAGGAGAGCTGGATCGAGATTACCACCTTCAAAGTTGGTGACTCGACCGTCTTTCGATACCAGGCTAACGGTAGGGCTCACGTAGGCATGCCAAGCTTTTGAAAATGAGGCGCTCTGGTCAACGAGAACGGGCAGAGTGTAGTTGTATTCCTTAAGTATATTTCGAACAACTTCTTCGCTCAGGGGTAAATTTTGTTCAGCCATGGTTACGATCAGAAAATTAACCTGAAGATATCCATAATTTTTCTCCAGTCGTCTCCAAATGTTCATAACCCGGTAGAGCTGCAGTTCGTAGGGGCTGACAAAGGCGATGACTGAAAACGGTGCATTATTTTGAGGAACTCGGTTAAGCCAAGGAGCGTCCGGCCACGGAGAAGCTTTTCCTGGACCGCTAAAAAGGCTCCAAATTAGAATTAAAATGAGGTATGGGTAAATCTCCCCTAAACTCCTTTTGAGACATTTAGGGGGTTTTGGTTTCGCTTGGAGCAACTGCAGCGTCCCCTCCAGTGGGTTTTTTCTTTCCAAAAACTTTGACCACTTTAGAAGCTCGGACCTTTTTGTAGAGTTCTCGTCTGGTTATTCTATCGGATAAAGCTCTTAAAACTTTTTTACTTTTCTCGCTATTTATCAGATTCAGGACATTCTGCTTTATAAAAGAATGATCTCCAAGTTTGAAAGCTGCTTTTACGGCTAGAGACCGGATACGGCTGTTCGCGCTTTTGAGGCCTTCGGCTACCGTTGCTTTAAGTTCCTCACGATTTCTAAGTTTTTTTCTAAAATCGTCGACTATTGTGGATTTTCCTTCACCCTCTTTTTTAATTTCTTTTTCATTGGCCATAGAGTCCCCCTCCAAAGATTCTTAAAAACTGCGCCACTGCTAGCGCGCGTCGTCGCGCCTCGCTAAAAGCCAAAATCTCTTCGCAATCGAAGGCGTGAATTAATTGGAACTGGTATAAATCATATATTGACTTTCTGCGTTATGCAAACTCTCAGTTGAACTTTTCTTGACAAAAGCCCAGTGATTAATGACACTTCGTGGAGAAAGAAACGTAAACGAATTTTAAAAGGAGATTATCGTGAAGAAAATTATAGTTGTTATGGCCGTACTTGCGTTTGGCGCACTTGCCTTTGGCGAAGATGCACCTACTGGCGCCACCACCGGCAATGAAGCCACCAAGACCAAGACCGATAGCACCGCGACTGATACCGCTAAAGGTGATGCCGTCAAAGCCTCACCCAAGACTGCTAAAAAAGGTAAACACTCAAAGAAGAAAGCCGCCACTGAAGATAAAACAATGTAATTTAAAAGGGCCTCGCTATGGCGGGGCCTTTTTAATTCCCTGCGGAATAGTTTTTCAACAAGCCCAAGTATTTGACGGTCCGAGAAACTTCTCTCTGATTTTCACACATTGCAAAAGTTCTTAGATTTAGTCATCATTTCCTTATGATCAGTTTCTCGTTTTTTTGGATTTATCTTTTGCTTTCTTTGAAAGCCCCACTCCTTGCCTATGGCGAACTTCAAGAGTTTGATGAAGATTTTGTTTTAAATGAAGCTAGTCTTTGTGCCAAAAATAAAATTCCGCAATCGACCTACTCAGAATGGCTTTTAAGCGAAGTGAAGAAGGTAGCAGAAACAGACGTTGCCACAATCAAACACGTAGAGCAAATCTGGGATCGAGGTTCAATTCTATTTAAAATTAATGGTGAGGAAGTGGATTCCAGACTAGAGAGCGTGAGCCCGGGAACATTCGGGATCGTGAATGACCACAAGGTCAACTTCTCGAATGTGGGGGATGGAGAGACGCTAAGCGCTTCCCTCGTGGACGTAGGAAGGGGAACGCTAAAGGATTTGAATGGGCGCTTAGATCTTGAAAATAAAATTTGGCTTGTGGAGCGTTCTGACTTAATTCCAAGTCTTGTGGCCATGAGTATGGAAGTAAAATTTCATAAAGGGCTGGGATTGGTCGTTTACGGGAAAAATAAAGTAAGTTTGGATCCACCCGGCGCTTTTAGCGTATTGCCTATAATCGAAATTTCAGAAGCCCTTAGCCATGATCTCAAGAAAAAAATCAAAGAAAGTGATGTAACGGCTGCAATAAAAATCAGAGCGGACTTCCCAAAAGTAAGGACGCAAAACTGGATCACCGTGAAAAAGGGTGAGGGCTCTCTACGCGTCGCTGTTACTGCCGACGACCAAGACTGTAGCGCCGTGGCCGACTTACTTGGAGTTATAAACTGGGCTAAACATTCACCTGAACAAAAAGTTAATGGGACAATCTTTGGTTTTGCGGCCGACGACCACGAATTGACCGAACAAGCGACTTCAAGTTTAAGAATTGACAACAGAACTTTCAAACTGGATCAGTTTGTCAAAGAGTGGATTAGGCGCGATAAAAATCCAATCCAACACAGTGACGGGGCCATACTGAAAAGAGCCTCGAGTGACGTTATTAATTTTGCGGGTGTAGTAGATAAAGAACTTTTGAGTGAGTATAAAACTGATCTCAAATCATTGGACTCGCTCGCCAAAATTCGACCGGAACTAGCGGTTCAATTTAAAGCTATCTACCAACCTGAAAATTTGTCTGATTTAGCCTTGGATTTGAAAACGCTTCGACTTGTCCACCAGTTTGCTCAGCGAGGTCAGTGGGAAAAGGCCGTGAAGGAATTCCAAAGAATATCCGATTACGGTTGGGCGGCCAATGTAACTCCGTCTACATTTGTCGAATATTCAAAATCTTTAAAACAGCCAGAGCTCCGGGTTGATCCTGCGTTGTGGGAACAGCTTCAAAGGGGTCGAGAACACATTGATGGTTTTATAGAGGCGGTGGAAACTGAAATAGATCGAGTGGATAAGATCGTCTCTGATAATTTTTTCAAAATATACAAAACGATCGAGAATTTAAAGAAGATTTGATAAATATTGAGCGATGTCAATTCTTCCAACCCGTGAAAACTATAAGGCCGGTACAATTGAACCTGTGGGTCGAGCTTGGGGGTTAACGAAGAATGTGCCCTTTCCCAATCTCTATATTAAAATGCTCCCCGACTTTAAAAATTGGATTTACCTTGAAGAAGAGGCCATCAATCTTAAGGGCAAATGGAATAATGTGTTTGAGAAACCGGAGCAACCCCTGGATCTAGAGATCGGGTGCGGCAATGGGTTCTTCTTTGCCGAACAGGTCGAAAAAAATCCAGATAGAAACCTGCTTGGAATCGAATTGAAATATAAGCCCCTTGTTCAAACCGTGCGGAGGATTAAGAATAAAAATCTGCATAATGGTCGGGGGATCAGGTTTCACGCGGGATACCTAGATGCCCTGTTTGCCCCTCAGGAATTGAGTAAGATTTTTATTTACTTTCCGGATCCCTGGCCTAAAAAGAGACAGAAGAAAAATAGACTTATAAACAGCAGTTTTCTTAATAAGCTTAATGTTTTGCAAAAACCGGGTCAGTTTGTTGATTTCAAAACGGATTCTGAAGACTATTTTGATTTTGTCTTAGGCGAAGTTAAGAAAACCTCTTATAAAATTTTGGGAGACACCCGAAACTTGCATCAGTCGGAATGGGCAAAAGAAAATTTTTTGACAAGTTTTGAAAAAATATTTATTTCCAAAGGCCTACCTATTTATTTTATGAGACTTCAAACCTACCAATAACTGGTTGTGACTGTTACGGGTCCCAGGACCTTCACTTGACATGAAATTCTAGAATCAGCAGGAAGTTTTTCTCGCTCTAAGAGCTTTCTTTCAATCGGATTAGGTTTAGAGAGGTTCTCCATTCCGGCGATGACCGTTATGCCGCATTTGGCGCAAATTCCTATGGCGCTGCAGGAGTTTCCTATGGGGCGACCCGCTTTAATTATTGAAGACATAAGGTTAGCCCCAGGAGGGACATCAATGTAAGTGGCGTCAGAAAAAGTGATGCGTGGCATGGTTTAGATAGCCTAACTAAAAAACTGTGTTCCCTCAATCCTTGATCTGCTATGAAAGGGACGATGTTTAAAAAGGCTATGATATTTGGAGGAAGCGGAGGACTGGGCGGCGCAATTTTGGAGTATGCCCCCGCTCATTTTAAAGATTTGGAGCTTCACGAAAGTTCGAGGAGGTCTAAAGCTCATCCTCTTGACTTAACTAAGGTTGATGACCAACTTAAAGCCGCCGGTTTGCTCCAGTCTCAAGGCTTTGATCTGGTTATTTATTGTTCTGGTGGTGGACCTTTTGGCGATTTTACTTCGAAGGAATGGAAGGATCACCATTGGGCCTTGCAGTTGAATTTGGTGGCTCCTGCCCTCCTCATTTATCACTGGCTGGTGTCTCGAAAGGAGGCAAAGAGTGATGGAAAATTTGTTGTTGTGGGAAGTCGGATAGCAGAGCAGAACCCCGACCCTTTGGCCTCAAGTTATGCTGCGGGTAAGGCGGGGCTTTATGGTTTGGTGAGTTCGTTGCAGACCGAGCTTCAAGAAAACAAAAGTAAAGTTTGGTTATTTTCTCCAGGATATATGGATACCAAAATGCTACCTTTGAACGCAAAAGTTAGGCATGATGGATCGAAATTGATGTCACCTGAGACCGCCGCCCAAGCTCTGCTGCGTTGGCTAAAAAAAGACGGCCCTTGGCATCGCGTGCTAAATTAAGGAGTAACAATGGAAAGCGTCATTATTATTGGTTCGGGTCCTGCTGGATATACCGCCGCTATTTATGCGGCGAGGGCCAATTTAAAGCCATTGCTTTTTGAAGGACTTACTCCCGGTGGCCAGTTAATGATTACCTCCGATGTAGAGAACTTCCCGGGTTTCGAGAAAGCGATCACGGGGCCTGAGTTGATGGAGGTGATGCGTAAACAAGCCGAACGATTTGAAACGAGATTTATCACAAAGAACGTCACAAAGGTCGATTTTTCTAATCGCCCTTTTAAAGTATGGTGCGAGGACAAATTGTACGAAACGCAAACGGTGATCATCACGACCGGTGCTAGCGCTAAATGGACGGACGTCAAAGGTGAAAAAAAACTTATGGGTAAAGGGGTTTCAGCATGTGCAACATGCGACGGAGCGTTTTTTAAAAATCAGGACGTTGTTGTTGTGGGCGGGGGCGATACGGCTATGGAAGAATCTAGTTTTTTAACCCGATTTGCAAGGCAGGTTTACCTCGCACATAGGCGAGGTGAGTTTCGCGCCAGTAAGATCATGCAACAACGGGTCCTGAGCAACCCTAAGATCAAAGTTCTTTTTAATACAGTAGTGGATGAGGTTGTAGGTGAAAAAGGGGTGACGGGGGTTAAGCTTAACAATTTGAAAACAAATGAAAGATCTGAACTAAGCTGTCAGGGGTACTTCGTGGCTATCGGTCATAAACCTAATACGGATATTTTTGCCGAGTTCCTAGAATTAAATGAGACAGGTTATATTGTAACCCAGGCCGGTACCACTAAGACCAATATCCCAGGGGTGTTTGCAGCCGGTGATGTTCAAGATCATGTTTATAGACAGGCTGTAACGGCTGCGGGAACTGGCTGTATGGCTGCTCTGGAGGCTGAACGTTTTTTGGAAGCCCAAGAGGGCTAGGCGAGTTCTCGTCCTGGACTCGACCTTTTTTTCTAGTTTGAACTTGTGACCTTCTTCCACGGATCTTTATAATTAAAAGATAGGGGTGGGGGAGAAGATGTCACGGGGTCCAAATAGATCTGTCAGCACTAAGAAGCTGGTGGATAAAATCGAAAAAATGACTAAAGAAAAAATCACTAAGGAGAAAGTCGTCTCCTTAGATGATTATCGGAATCTTAAAAAGCGCGACGAACCTAAAACTATTCTCGTTGTCGATGATGACGAGACCATGCGTCAGGCTCTCAAAAGAATATTTGAAGGGGAGGGTTATAGGGTGCTAGTGGCCGCCGACGGAACCCAGCTCTCTCAAGTCTTGGACGAAGGCCCTTTAGAGTTGATCGTTTTAGATATCGGGCTCCCTTGGATTAACGGTTTTGAGCTTTGTAAACTTTTAAAGGAAAATGATGACCTTAAGAAGATTCCATTGGTCTTTATTTCTGCAAAAACAAGTGAATTTGATGTGCGCCGTGGATTTGAAGTCGGTGCCGATGATTATATCAAAAAACCATTCAATTTAGATGAAGTGAAGAATACCGTTCGTACACTATTGAAGATAAGGTAAATTAGGGGTGGTGTTTTCTAACGACTTCTAATGCTCCTTCGCATCGTTCTCTTTCGCGAATCTCCTCAGCATTCATCCACAGGCCAAGTTCGACAGCTTCTCTATAATCTTGTTCAAGTTTCTTTTTTTTGCCCCTCCCTTCACTTTTTTCCTGCTTAGCTCTTTCGATAATATCTTCTCCCCCAAGACCTCCAAAGCTGCCCCAACCCCCAAGACCCAATATTATAGGGGCGGGTTTGTCTGCCTTCAGCTCCCCGCAATGAAGAAATATAATATTCATAAATAAGAAAACTGCTGTAATCTTCAAATATTTATACCTAGGTAGTTGTAAATGCGATGCCAGCCAATGAAAATATCGTGCCATTTAAAAACCGTTAAATCAGTCAATGGAAGGGCGAAAGCTATTTAACAGTGAATTTAATTCAGAAAAAACAATTTTCGGCACTGCTCGTGATTTGTCAACGCGTGTGGAAATTGGGTACATCGGCGGCTGTTTCCTGGGAACTAATTAGAAGGCTTTTGTAGTGGAAGCTAGACCTTTGAGTTAAAGACATCTCTCTCCGTCCGTCGGTATCGTTGTTGTGTCTTAAGCAATAACAATAACTAAGGGGGAGAGAGTGCCAACATTGAAGCTTCAACTAAGAAAGATTCTTCCAGATTTAAGTAAGCAAGCCAACACAATTACGGACCCTGAGATTAAGAAAAGGCTCTATCTCATCAAGGCCGTGGTTAAGTCCCCGAAGTCAGTAAGTCAAGTCTGTCAGAGTCGTGGTGTGTCCCCTGATTTATTTAACAAATGGGGTAAGATATTATTAAAGGCAAAGGATTTGCTGTCGCTCAAAACGGGGTCTAGAAAGCCAAAGTATTGCCCTCACCAAACCCCAAAAAGAATTGAAAAACGAATCAAGGCTCTAAGATTAGCTGAGCCGTCTGAGGGCCCAGAGACGATAAGCTTTAACTTGAAAAAATTCTACAACATGGTGTGTTCGCCAAGCGCTGTGTACGCGGTCTTGTGGCGTTTGGGCTTGATCACCGACGAGTATAAGAAAAAACTCACCAAGACCCATCTGAAGCGGTACCGAAGGCCCTTGCCTGGATGGCTTCAGATGGATGTGAAATACGTGCCTTACCTAGTTGACGGTGAAAAATATTATGAATTTAACATCGTAGATCACTGCTCAACTTGGAGGTGTATGAGAATCTACGAGACAAAAGGGTTTGAGAGTTTAGAGAGGTTTTTAAAGGAAATTGAGATCAATTGCCCGTTCCCCATTGCTGAGATCCAGACTGATAATGGTACCGAATTTACGGACAAATACAGGATAGGGAGTGATGGAAAGCCTACGGGCTTTCACCCCTTAGATCTCTGGTGTAAGAATAGAGAGATCAGGCACAAACTCATTCCCATAGGGGAAAAAGAACTTCAAGGCAAGGTTGAGAACACTCACAAACAAGACGACAGGTCGTTTTATGCAAAATATGAATTTAAAGATTTTTGGCAGCTTGAAAACTATATGCGAAGTTGGAACCAACGTCGGAATGAACAACGGGCAACAAAAGCTCTAGGCTGGAGAACTCCTAATGAGGTGATTGCTGCAGCCACAATAGCTTGGGTAGCTCACCTTATTAACTTCCAGAAACACTTGCCTGAAGGCACAGCCTCAATGGTTAAAATTGATCAAGAAGGCAACGTCTTACTACCCGTTCCAGAAGACCCTAAACTACCAGCAAAAGAAAAAACTAAAGAGAAAGATTGGTTGGCCCGATATTTAGATTGGGTGGACGGAGAAGCCAAAAAACTCAAAAATCTCATGGTCCTGCCGACGATCTACCAAATTTTTTCAGTGATTTGTCAACGCGTGGGCGGCTAGACATTCGCGGTTTTCGTAGACTCCTTCGCGACCTAGTCCTATGGTAATATGAAAATCCTTGAGTGGCCCAGGAGTCATAGGATTAGGGTTTAATAAGGAAGAATGCTTCAAAAATTATAAGCTATCTGGGGTGTTATGAAGACCCCTAGATAGCCCATATGATTTTGCCAGGTCGAGTTTAACTTGATTAAAGACATTGACTTGCAGGGATCCAAGAACAATTGTGGTAAAAGCAGTAGTAGGTACAGTGAAGGCCGACTTGGCAGAGGCTTTCTTGACCTTCGTAGTAATTGGAGCCTGCGCATTTTGCATATGCCTCCGCTTTCTCTTCTAAGCTGAAGGTCTTACCCGCGAGTGTAAATGTATTTTGCTTTAACTGTTGGGTATGAAAAGCTTGAATTCTTGGCTGGTTTGAACTGTGATAAGTCATTAAAGAACCCATAATGAACAAGGCTAAGGCTAAACTCGAAAATACTAACTTTTTCATTTTTCCCCCAATAAATTGATTGTCTTGGGAGTCAGTTCTGCGATTAGCGTGCCGTTAATGAGGAATATCTCTGGTTTCAGGTAGTTACTCTTTCTTTGTCTATATAAATGACACAGAATCAGTGTACAAGTTTTTTACACATGGGTGGTCAATCCAAATTCGAAACCCTTTAACTACTTGAAAAAGAAAAGCTTTTACTAAATAGTCAAACTCTAGGTCAGAAAAATATTTATAGACGGTAAAAAAACAAAATATAATCAATGGGTTGCACTGAGACTTTGCTTTATCTTTCGTATGAAGGTTCACATCCTTAAGGATCATCCTAAACATTCACTTTTTCCTTATTAGGCCGATAATAATGATATGAAAAAATGGATCCTCTTTTTAACGGTAGTAGTGTTGGCTGTGGCATCAGATATCCTTCGCTCTAAGAAGTCTGACAATATTGATGGAGGTCTTTCTACTACTTCAAAGAAAGAAACATCTGGCTCTAGTATAATGTTGCAGGAGGCCAAGACTGTTAAAACAGCTTCAACCAAAAAAAACATTGCATCATCGCCCATTGTGGAAAAAATAAAAACAGATAGGATCCCAAAACCTGCTGGCGAATTGATTGACTCAACTTACAAAGAAAACCCTCAGGGTAGAGTTCCTGCCAACACCCCCAAAGATGCGAGGCAGGCCATCGAAGTGTATTTTCAAGCAGAACAGGCCATATTAGAAAGTTTAACTTTGAATCAAGAGCAAATGGCTTCGATTCAGCAAGCCGACGACTCTATGAGAGAAGCCATTCAGCAGGCACAAGAAAGGGGTCAACCGCCTGAAGTAATAGATCAAGCCCAGGCAGAATACGAGTCTGCTTTACAAAATATTATGGGACCAGAAGCATACCACAGATATCAGACTGACATGACACCTTATAGACAAGTGATAGCCGTTACTCCTCACGTGGATATCACCGGCAAATGACTCTGCTTTGGACGGAAAAGCAGCAATGGTAAAAAAAGCGTTGTCCCTATTCTAAACGCATTGCTATCCGAAAAGGTCCCCCTTCCGGGGCAAAGCCTTACTATTACCTGCACCCTCAGGCAAATTGGGTTTGTCCTCCCTAAAATATTGTCCAAAAATTTTGGCTGAAAAGGTTTTTGTCCCCGAGCCCCCCTTCGGGGCCAAGGCGGTACCGGCCGCCCGGTATCTTAGATATCTAAAGGCGCCACTTTCAAACACCGGGTGCAGTGATCGTTGGTTGTGCTCTTTAGAGAAGGGTCTTGTTTTTTGCATTTTTCTTCCGCGATGGGACATCTGGGATTGAAATGGCATCCGGTGGGTGGGTGAACGGGACTTGGAACGTCTCCTTGGAGAATAATCCTATTTTTTCTTGCTCCAATCTTGGGAATTGGGATGGCCGAAAGAAGGGCTTGGGTATAAGGGTGCTGGGGATTTTTGTAAATATCTTCGGAAGAAGATGTTTCAACGATCCGACCAAGATACATTACGGCAACGCGGGTACTGATATGTTCTACGACTTTTAGGTCGTGGGCAATAAAGAGATAGGTAAGGCCCAACTTTTGTTGCAAATCCATGAGCAGATTAATGACTTGTGCTTGAATTGAGACATCAAGGGCCGATACGGGCTCGTCGCAGACAAGAAAATCGGGGTTGACGGCCAAGGCGCGGGCAATTCCAATACGCTGTCTCTGTCCCCCAGAAAATTCATGGGGGTATTTATCAAAGGCCTCAGCCCTTAGACCTACCAACTCAAGTAACTCTTTAACACGATCGGCCCGTTCTTTTTTATTGGTTCCGATTTTATGAATATGAAGGGGTTCTCCAATAATGCTTCCCACATTCATCCGGGGATTAAGGCTTGAATAGGGGTCCTGAAAAATGATCTGCATTCTGCGTCTCAGATTTCTAAGAGCTCCGCCTTTAAGTGAGGTGATATCTTTTTCTTCAAAATGAATGGAACCCGAGGTTGGTTCCAAAAGCCTGATAATGCATCGACCAAGTGTTGATTTGCCACAGCCGGATTCTCCAACTAAACCTAGGGTGTCCCCTTTTTTTATCTTAAGGGTCACATCGTTTACGGCTTTGACGCTTGCGATTTGGCGAGAGAAGATCCCTCCTTTAACCGGAAATTCTTTCTTAAGATTTTTAACTTCTACAAGTGTATCGCCCATCAATTCTCTTTTCTCTAGCCAGGTATAGGATGATAGCAAGCGGCCTTATGGCCCTTGTCTATAGTCTCTAAGGGTGGGTCTATTTTTCGACATTGGTCGGTGACGTAACGACAGCGCGCTTGAAAGCGACACCCTTCAGGGAGTTGAGAGAGGCTTGGAACAATGCCAGGAATGGTTTCTAATCGCTTGCGACGCGCTCCTGATTCAAAATGTGGAACGGAGTTTAATAGTCCCTTGGTATAAGGGTGTTTGGGATGATTGAAGATCTCTTCGACTAGCCCCTGTTCAATGATTCGTCCAGCGTACATGACGACGACCTTGTCACAAGTTTCGGCGACCACACCCAAATCATGAGTGATCAATATGAGGGCCGTCTGGAATTCTTTCTGAAGTTTTTTTATGAGGTCAAGAATTTGTGCTTGAATAGTCACATCGAGAGCTGTTGTTGGCTCATCGGCTATAAGAATCTTAGGATTGCAACTTAAGGCCATGGCAATCATAATTCTTTGTCGCATTCCCCCTGAGAGTTGATGGGGATAATCGTCAATTCGGGTGGAGGGACTTGAAATCCCTACCAGTTTAAGCATGGTCAAAGTTTTTTCACGCAATTCTTTTCGGCTCAGCTTCTTATTATGAATAGAAATAGACTCAGCGATCTGGTTTCCCACGGTGAAAACCGGGTTCAATGAGGTCATGGGCTCTTGAAAAATCATTCCAATTTGATTTCCCCTGATGGCTTGCATTTCTTCACGAGACAGGGTGAGCAGGTTCTTTCCTTTAAAGAGAATTTCACCAGACTCGATCTTTCCGGGAGGGTTGGGAACAAGCCCCATTATTGATAGAGAGGTGACTGATTTTCCGCAACCCGACTCTCCTACTATTCCTAAAGTTTCGCCGGCCTCAACGTCAAAGCTGACGTCATCAACGGCGTAAAAGAGCCCTGCATCTGTTTTGAAGCTGGTCCTTAGGTTCTTTACCTCGATTATTGAATTCACTTTCTGTCTGTCCCACTGAAAGCTACGCTAACGGCCGTGAAAACCAAGATGTCATTTTTACTTATAAGCCCTTTGCTCAGCATAAGGTTTATCAGAGCCTCCAACTTTATTTTATCACTAGATTGATTAAAGATTTTCTGTAATGTTTGCGTGCTCAAACGCTGAATATCGGGGATAACTCCCTCTCTGTTATAAGTGGACGCAGAAAGAAGGGAGAGTTCCGTAGGCTCCAAATCAAGTTTGGCCAGAATTTCCTCCCTGAATTTTCGGTTGGCTTCCCCTAACATATCCTGTGCGGCCGCTTTGTTGTGGCCACTTTTATGCGCGAGATGGCTTGCTATTTCTTTCTCTGAATACTGCGTAACCTGTAATTCAAAGGGGCCGGCCTCTGGCTTCAAGTTTATTTCGTGAACGCCCGGGAATTTTTTCTGGTTTTTTTGGAGAGCTTCTTTAAAATCCGGAAGAGAGATGAGAATGGGAATGATTTTCCAACCCGTCATGCCTTCAATTTTATGGATTGTGGCGTCGTCGGTGGGATCTACCATTCCAAGTGCGAGGAGCTTTTTATCGTTCTCTTGCCTTGTCGAAATTGGAAAAACCATTTTTGAATTAATGGTTGTGGCCCCGATTCGAGCTAAAAGGGTCGGGTTAAGATCATGTCCTGACACAATGGCCGACTTAATTCCCAGATTAGTAAAAACAAATTTTTCGAAAACTTTGAAGGTTAGATATTCAAGTTCAAGAAGGCCTATGATCAGGGTAGGGGCTCTCCCTTGCGAGGCTTTTGAGATAGCACTTCTAAGCTGTTCCTCTTTAAGGATTCCGGCTTTGACGAGGGCTTCTCCTAGAGCTTTAGCTCGCTCGTCAATCACGTCTTGTTCCTTAATTTCGGATCCAGAGCCTCTCGTAGAGCATCTGTTAAAATGTAAAAAGCCAGGACCAGAAAAAACATTGCAAATGTAGCCGCAGCAAGTTGCCACCAAACGCCACGGGGTAACTCAAGTTTTGCGTCGTCAATCATGATGCCCCAACTGGGTTGCCCCGGTTCGACTCCAAGCCCTAGATAACTTAAGACCACTTCTGTTTTTATTCCCAATATAAATCGAGAGCTAAAGTTAATTAAAATAATATGGAATACATTGGGTAAGATATGAATGAACATTTTACGGAGATGGCTGGCTCCAAGAGCACTTGCCGCGTGGACGTAATCTCTGGACTTATGTTTGAGGAATTCTCCTCGAACAAGTCGGCACAAATTGACCCAGGTAGTGAAACCTATAGAGATATAAACGCTCATCAAACCCCTCCCCAGAACAAAGGTGAGGGAGATTATCTTGAGTAAGTCAGGAATGCTGTCCATGGTGGTGTAAAACCAAACAATGAGTTCATCTACTCTCCCGCCAAAATAGCCAGCCAGGGCCCCTAAGAAAACTCCAATGGGAATGGCGATGAGTGAGGTGACAAGACCTATAGAAATGGCGATGCGTACGCCTTGAACGGTGCGCATTAAGACATCACGTCCAAAAATATCTGTCCCGAAAATATGCGCTTTAGAGGGGGCAGCATAACTTTCTGGGGTTGTAACGGAGTAATCGCTGGCTATGAGACCGAACCAGGCCAGCAAGGCCAAAAGAGAATAAAAACCAATAATGATGAGGCACACTACGGCTAATTTGTTTTTGAAAAATCGCTGAGCCGCTTCTTCCCATAATCCAATCGAAGGTTTTTCCATTAATCGAGCTCAATTCTTGGGTCCACCAGGGCATAGGAGAGATCCGAAAGAAGGTTAAATAGCACGTAAAGGAGACTGCCGACATAAGTCATGGTTTTTATCACGGGGAAGTCCGAGTTAGCTAGAGCTTGCACCGTCATTCCACCAAGACCGGGAATACCGAAAAAATTTTCTAAGAGAAGTGAGCCGGTATAAAGAAAAGGGATTTCTAGGACAACGTTCGTAATTATGGGAATCATGGCGTTCTTTAAAACATGTTTAAAGAGCACGACTTTCTCCGAAAGACCCTTGGCTCTTGCCGTTCTGACGTAGTCTTGGAAGATTTCATCGAGGATTATCGTCCTGTAGAGTAATACTTCGTTACCGAGACTTGTTATAACCCAAATTATCCCTGGCAAAATTAAATACTCCCATCGTCCCGACCAACTGGTGTCGTATCCGGAAATGGGAAACACTCCCAATTTATAACTGAGGGTGTATTGAAAAAAAATAATATAGACGAGAAGGCTGATACTAATTCCACCCAGCGAAGTGACAACCAGAAGACGATCAATTATCGAATTTCTAAAAAAGGCAAGACCTAACGCCACAAATATTGAAAGGAGAACTGAGGCCGTAAACGCAGGGACGGCAAGGCTCAAGCTAGGACCAATCCCTGCTTTTATCATGGAGCTAATCTCTTGATTGGTTGACCAGCTTCTGCCGAAATCGAAAGTCACACATTGCTTAAGATAAAATAGATATTGCTGGGTCAAAGGCAAATCCAAACCCATCTCGTGAGTGAGAATTTTAATTTCGGAGGCGGAACCGTGCTTTCCCAATTTCTGGTAAACGGGATTGCCTCCGACGATATTGAACAAAATAAAAGTGATGAGAGTGACCCCTAAAACAACGGGCACAACATAGAGAGTTCGCCGTACTACGTAGGCTAGCATTCCTTAGAGTTTTCTCCTTAGTGCAGCTTTTTCGGCAACGTCGATTCTATAATATTTGATGTAATTCAGAATGATAAAGTTTCTCTTGTAATTTTTAAACCATCCATGAGTTAAGATGTGGGGTTTTCGGTGGACATCAAAAATATAGGGGCAGTCTTCTACAACGAGATCCACCATTTTTTGATATAATTTATTTCTTTCGGGGCTATCGAGCATGATCGAAGCTTTTTCGTAGAGTTTATCAAACTCCGGGTTATTATAATTTGAGTTATTTGGCCCCGGGGAGGCATTCTTGCTGTAAAAAAGTTGAAGATAGTTTTCAGCATCCGGGTAGTCAGCGCTCCAAGCTAGCCCAAATATTTGAGCCTTGCGAGCTTTGGTCTTTTCAAGAAATTCTGGCCACGTGTTCATATTAATTCTAATTTTAATTCCGATTTTGGCCATTTCTTGCTGAAAAAATTCGGTCATCTGTCTGTAGACGCCGCCGCTATTTATTTCGTAGACAAGCTCCAGCAAACCTTTTCCTCCCGGATATCCGGCCTTTTTCAAAAGCTCCTTAGCTTTCTCAAGATTGAATTGACGATAAGGGTCAATTCTTTTGGGATCATAGCCGATCAAGGTTGGTGGTATTGGACCCTGAGCAGCGATGGCGCGACCATTATAGAATTTTTCGATAAGTTCAGATGTATCGACAGCCATACTCATGGCCTGGCGTAGATATTTGTTCTTTCCGATGACGGGATCTTCCATATTTAGTCCCTCAAAAGTGAGGTCCGGATCGATCCACTTGGTCAAGACGACACCTTGATTTTTAAGTTCGTCGACAAGTTCCCCATTCTTCACGATGGAATCGAAATTATCCTTGGGGATATCGATCCAGTCATACACTCCCTTGCGAAAGTTAAGCCAGCGAGGTTGAGTCTCCACGACTTCTGTGAAAACGACGCCATCGTTGAGGGGAAGTCTCTTTCCCGCATCATTGAGAAGGCCATTGGCTTTATCGGATTCTTCTCCCTTCGAGGGGTAATAGGCTTCCCGATAATGGGGATTGCGGTCAAAGATAATTTCGGCGTTTCGGGTCCAACTTCTAAATTTGTAGGGGCCAGTACCTACGGGGTGATTTTGCAATTCGGGTCCGTAAAATTCAGCGAGTTCATGGGGTAGCGCTACCGAACCTGTCATGGTCATGTAGTAGAGAAAAAGAGGCGTGGGCTTATTAAGTTTGATTTGAAGAGTATATTTCTCTGGGGCCGAAAGCCCTTCGATGGGAAGGGAATAGTCGGTAACACCAGTTTTTGAGGCTGCGTCTCGCCATTCGGTCATTCCTTTCACTTTTCCATCGAACATCCAGAAAGTATCAGAGTGTGTTTTAGGATCAGCTGACCGCTTCCACGAATAAATAAAATCACGAGCCTCAAGCTCACGGCCCTTTCCGCTTGTGGCCTTGAAGCAAGGGTCATCATTAAAGTAGACGCCTTTTTTTATTTTGAAAGTGTAGAGGGTTCCGTCCTTAGAGATCTGAGGCATCCCATCAGCGAGATTCGGTTCAACGTGGGTGGGGCGTTCAAGGTAGTTGTATTGTAAGAGAGACTCATAAACCTGTCCCATAACGATACCGCTGTAAAGATCTTCCCCTGAAACCACGGGATCAAAACCTTTGACGTTGGCGACGATAGCTTCGTGGACGTAGTTATCAAAACGGGAGTCCCCCTTGTTATTGGAACAACCGCCGAGTGTGACGACAGTTAGAAAAAAAATTGAAAATCTAATAAAGTATCTCCTCATAAATCTGTCTCCCCCCACCATAAACATTAGTGGGTGTGAAATGAAAATGTCAAAGAAATGTTAGTAACTTACCGCATGGTGGCATCCTAAAATAAGGGGCCTTTATGGCTCTAAAAATGGAGCCAAAAAATTCTGACTGGTACCGTCTCGACCAGGTACCGTCTTGTCCCGTCCCGCCTTGGGCTCCATTATTACCCACATTTTAAAACTAAGTTCTTTCGGTCGGCCCAAACCCAATTGCCCTCGGGTGCAGGACGCACTTCCCGTGCTCTGCGGGCGATGAAAACGGGTCAGCGGAAGCAATCTATTGAAATGGTGAATTAAGTGACGACTTACATAACCCTTCCCTGGGGCCCGAGCCTGTACCCTCAGGCAAATTGGGTTTGTCCTCCCTAAGATATTGTCCAAATATTTTGGCTGAAAAGGTTTTTGTCCCCGAGCCCCCCTCCGGGGCCAGGACGGTACCGGTCGGCGAGGGCTCTGGCGCCACGGAGGGTGCGGAGTTGCAAATGGATTGAAAATTAATCATCCGATAGATAGTCCTTTACGGTAATAGTTCATACCAGTTAGAGGCCAGGACGGCCGTGGAGCGAGAGGGCAAAAACCCTTTTAGCTAAAAGTTGTGGGTAATAGTGAGACGACGGTACCAGCCGGGTACGGTCATGCGAGGGCCACGCCCAATGATTCAAGGGATTTCACAAGTTCATCAAAGTGATAGATAAAATTTGTTGCTCCAAAGGACTTTAAGGTTTCGACGGTGTTATATCCAAAACTGACGGCGATAAAATGGGTCCCCGCCGCTTTAGCCGCCTCTATATCGGCTTGGCTATCTCCAATCATGACTGTTTCTTTTGGCCGAGCATTGGCTAAGGACATCATTTGCTGCAGGGGTTTAGGGTGGGGTTTTTTCACCTCAAAGGTGTCACCTCCATAAATTTGGACGAGATGGCTCTCGTCTACTTTGAGGCCCTTTAATATGATTCGAACTTGATACTCGGGTTTGTTTGAAACAATTCCAATCTTTGTGTGCGGGTGATTTTGAAAATCGACAAGAAATTTTTCTGCCCCTTCGTAAAAGGTGGTTTGGGGCATAAGTTTCTCATCATAAAATTTTTGAAAAAGATCAAAAACTTCCTGGGATAAATCCAAAGCAGGGGGTTTTGTCTCATTTTTATTCTCTTTGGCTTCTTTATCGGCAATTTTTCGAATGAACGGCGTAAATCCATGACCGATATGGGTCCTAACTTCGTCGAATGTTAAAGGGGGAAGTCCATAGTGGGACATAAGTCTGTTGGCCGCAACGGTGATGTCCAGAGCTGTATCGACCAGGGTGCCGTCAAAGTCAAAAATAATTAATTTAATGGCCAAAGTTCTTGCCAGTTTTCCCCGTTTACATTCCTAAGTTGCACATTCTCTAGGACTTGCCGCGACACTGAAATCTGCTCCAGGGCTGTTTCAGATAAAACTCTACCGCAGGCTTCAAAGACTGAGGCTCCATCAATGCCATGATACTTGTATATTTCTGAAGGCCTCCCACTCTTGGAGTGGTGGCGGGTGGCCAATGCTATATGTCTCACTCCAATAATACTTCCTATATTATCTAATAATCCTGGTTCACCGTCGTGTACACTCACGCATGGTACGCGTCGTCCCGCTAAAGTCAGAACTTCGGCCGTTCCTCCGTCGCCATGGATGTCCTTGGGGACGAGGTGAAGGTCGCTGTTAATATTTAGAACTTGACGCAGCTGATAGTAATCATTGCTTTGAGCGAGATCCCCCACAAGAAGATCAGGGGATGAGACCACAATGACATTTCCATAAATGCCTTTTTCTAAAAGCTGGTCACTGGCTTTGAGGGCCTCGGTCACCATGGTCCCCATGGTGAAAATATTAACTACGTTATCACCGGGTTCGTACCCTGTGTAACCTCGGTAATCGAGGAGATAGTAACCGCCAGCCAGGCATTCTTTTCGAATGACTTCAAGAATTTCTTGATCATCAATGGTGCTGGAGTTTGAACTTTCGGGCAGATTTAATTCTGCATTTTGATCTCTCTTAAACCTTTTCTGAAGCTTAAGCCTTTTAAGAAACTCAGCCTGTTCAATAGCTCTAGTCGTAAGACGGATGAGAACCCCTGTTCGCCCTTGATTGGAATTTTCCAGATGAAGTTTTATACTCTCGCTGAGGATCCAGTCGAGCTCAACGCCAAATATAGGCTCCCAAGTGATCAAATTTGGAATTTGTATGTCACTCTTCCATCCATGTTGAGCCCCCTCCGTCGAAAGAGAGACGCCGCTAGGAGTTCCAATAGCTATGAAACTGGATTGCCAATAGAGATTGTAGAAAAATTGGTCAAGAGCCCGTTTTATAAAAAAATCATAGACCGTCATTAATGGAATAAGTGGGACGCCAGTGATTTCGCGCATCTTTCCATAACTTCCGACGCATGACATAGCGTTACCTTCGGCAATTTCAAATCGGAGGTGCCGATGGGAGATTTCTTCGCCGGGAACAATATCAGGAGATTTAGTGTCTTTAACTGCGTATTCGGATTCAAAATCCTCGACGATTTGTGGACCAAAAATTTTCCCATCCATTGTGGGATTAAGGTTTGTGGACGTCCCAACGTCGGGAGCCATAGTCAAAAAGAGTTCGCTAGGGGTTTTCCACTTCAATTCGTCGGCGGTGAGGGCTTTTTGCCCTTTTTTTAGTTTTGCTTCTTCAGTAGGGGTGTTGGCAATTCTGGTAAGCTTGGCGGCCAGTTGCCCCAGCATCCACTGAGTATGGACAATGGGAACCATTTTTAAGTTAATATTGAGGGCTTCAGGCAGAGGCCCCGATTTTGAAAATGCATTGGCGTACTTCTTCTTGTTCCGATCTCGAATAGCGAATTGTTCTTTGTACCCCACCCATATTTCATCGCCCCGGCTTTGGAGAAATTTAGATTCCGGAGAATTTTTGGCAAATCGGGCAAAGACATCTGAATCAGGAATGTTTTGAGCTTTTCTTAGGCCTTCGATTTCTTCTGCTGGTGGAAGGGTGCTGTGATTGCCACTAGCGGCGGCACATTCTAAGCCCCAGCCCTTCAGGGTGTGGGCAATAACGAGAGTGGGTTTTTTCTTATTTGTTTTAGAAGCTTCAAGGGCCTTAATGAGCTCGGCCATATCGTGGCCACCCATTCCGCTGAGGAGCTCAAGGACCTCTCTATCTTTATATTCGCTCAAAAAACTCTTAAGTTTTGAATTTTTGGCAATAAAAGCTTCTCTTACGACTTTGGGATCTTTAGTGCGAAGTAAACTTTGATATTCGTAATCGTCGAAACCTTTTTCTAATATTTGTTGGAATAAATCCCCGCCCTTTTTCTTGAAGGCGGCCAGGCGTTTTCGACCGTGCCTAACTTGGATAACTTCCCAGCCGTTAGCAACCGCGGTTCGTTCGATTCGTTCGTCGTCGGTTCCTGACATGATTTCACGATTTGTAATTCGGTGACCGTCAAGAGATTGCCGGTTATAGTCGACTATCCAGGTCAGAGTGCCGACCTCCCTTTCCGCAGCATCGGGCATAGCTTCGTACAGAGACCCTTCGCGGAATTCGCTATCGCCAATGACTGACCAAAAGTGAGCTCCCTTTGGAACCTCATACCCATGTTCTTCCGCAAATCGGTAAGCGTGGGCCAAATAGGCCGCCATAACCGGTGGAATACCTACGCTGCCAGAGGGGAAAAAGTTGTGTCCATCAGGATCCCAACCGGAATGGTAACTTTGAAACACAGGTTGGCCTTGATCAGAAAATTTCCTTAAGCCCGTCATGGCCACTTTCATTTCATCGTCGGAGAGCCGGTCAAGGGTGCCGAATTTCAAAAGGTTTCTGAGCATATAATTATAAGAATGATCAGCGGGACTTGCGTGGGGCTTTACGGCGATATGATCAAAAGGCCCCTTAACCCACAGGTGAAGGGCTCCCAAGATATGGAGGGCCGATGCAGATGCTGCCGGATGCCCTCCGACCTTTGGATCAGTGCGATCATGCTCCCTCTGGTGGTTAGCTATGTCGATCATCTGCATAGCGTAGTAATGGGCCCGAAGCGCAAGGTTTTCTAAGAGAGCGATATCAGGTTTTTCATTTTTCATAGGACTAAAAACTTAACTCATTAAAGACGATTTTGTCGAGACTAAATCAATGTTTAGCTAAGGCAAGGGTCGCCTGGGTACTCGGAGATGTCAGTTGCATCATAGGTTCATCGGCATATTTTTGTGCAGCCTGGCTGACCTCAATATGAGCATCAGCAATCTTTTGAATCGTGGGCTTAAGATCGGTCCTATTGAGGCTACTGGCTTCAAGGACCAAGTTTTTTAAACCCACGAGAGCTGTAGCCTGATCAGAGGGAGCAGGATTATTTCTAATGAGATAAATAAAATCATCAGCGGCCTTTTGAAGAATATATATGTAGTCCTCTTGATCTAATTTCCCCTTGAGTTCGTGGATTGCTGCTTCTCTCTCGGGATATTGGGGTTGAACAAGAACGGTCTGGGTCAGGACCATGGTGGCTTCTCTGAGAAATGTTTCTTCGTTGCCTTCTTGCATATTCATTTCTTTGTTCACAAGCCTTGTCATTTTGTAAGAATCAAGGTGGACGAGTTCCTTTAGGGAATGCCTCATAGTTGGCGCTGTCGGTTCATCTGTAAACCCGTTATCCTGCATGCTTTGAGAAGTTGTGCAAGCCAAGGCTGCCAGAATCAATAAGATCAGGATAAGAGTTCGGACCAATGACATATTACGTCCTCCAAGTACAAAAACCGGCTCCTCCTTTGAGTTTATTTAGCCCCATGAGCAAAATAGGGGCAGAGGAGATTTCAAAAAATTCTTACGATGATCTATCAGCAGGGCTTGTGCCAACTGACCAAGATTTAGACGACTGACAACTTTCAAAGTATTGTGAGTGGCCCTCGAAGTTGTTAGAATAGGGGGGCGGCATGAAAAAAATTCAAAAACTCTTCAAAATATTTTTCTTTCTATTCGTAGTGAGTATTCTCGGCCTGCTCATTTTGAAAATCGGTACCACTCGTTCGCCTGAGGCCCCATCTTCAAGTCCCCCAAAAAGCTCCCATAAGACCGCACTCGTTTGACGGTTTTAAAAACAAGTGATACTTCCGTAAGGTAGGGGAAGGGGGATGTTTTGGATATGGTTATTACGGAATACAATACGTTTCTAAAGTCTGGGGGGATTTTTCAAAATCAAAAAGGGTTTATTAAAGTTTCGGGCCCTGACAGCAGGGGATTTCTTCATCGCATTACAACTCAAGATATAAAAAGTTTAGAATCTGGAATGGGCACCGCCGCCGCCATTCTTGAGCCAACGGCTGCAATTATATCTTTGTTTGACCTTTATTGTTGCGGTCAGTTTTTTCTTCTGGTGGTGGATCAGGAACAACGCCCCGTCCTTCTATCGGCCCTTGAAAAATTTCATTTTTCAGAAGACTTAGAAATCAGCGATGAGACCGACGAATACACTTTTCTAAGTATTCAAGGGCCAAAAATCTCGTCGTCGGTAAAAGCGGCCTTGGGAAGAATATCGACGCGATTAAACGAGATCATAGGGCTTGAAGAGTGCCTTGTCGTGGCAAAAGAGGATTTTAATAAATCGACAGCAGGGTTTCATCTTTTTATCAAGAATGAGCATCTATCGACGGTTACAAGAAATCTTGAAACTCAAAAACTGAAACCTCTAAGTCTTGATCTTTGGGGACTTTTGCGGCTCGATTCAGGACATTTCTTTTTTGGAACTGACTTGAACAAAAAAAATATTATTTTGGAGGCAGGGCTTTCCAGCTACGTGGCGCGGGACAAGGGCTGTTACCCCGGACAAGAAGTGGTAGAAAGAATTTTCACCTACGGAAATATTGCAAAAAAACTTATGGGCCTTCGTATTGTGGATGGTCAACAAGTGAAAGAGGACCTTCGTTTGACTAAACTTTTACGAAATAAAGAGGATGCAGGCTACGTGACCTCTCTAAGGGTTATTCCTTGGAGCGGCAAAATCTTAGGGTTTGGTATGGTTCGGAAACCTTTTTTTGAGCCGGAAGTTCGATTGGAGCTTGATAACCTTGGGGCAGAAGTGGCCGTTACGGCGGTTCCTGATTCCTTTCATATCCAGCGTCCTGTGGCTAAAGCACCACTTTAAGAGGGTGAGAGAGTTCGATGCTTGACGGGGTAATTTTGCAGGCCCAACAACGGGGTATGACCTTTTTCTTAGCCACCTCGCGGAGGAGTTTTCCATAAACGGGATCGATCTCGTCGCAAGGACTAAAAGTTTCACAATCTTCACGCTGTACGACAAAGAGGATCTCAGTTTCGAATCCCCCTATGGCCAGTTTATTTAATTCTCTGAGATGTTTTTGACCGCGCTCCGTCTTAGCGTCAGGAAAGACGGCTCTGGGTGGGGCGGCCATGCTCACATTTTTAACCTCGACATAAAGACTCTTATTTTTTGAAGTGAGAAGAAAATCAAGACGGCTCTCCCGATTTATTTTAACTTCTCTCTTAAAATCTGTGTACTCGGACCACTCCTTTAATTTTTTATGCTCGATGGCCTCTTGAACCAAATGATTGGTGAGGCTTGTGTTAACCCCCACCCATTGGCGGTTTGAGGCTTGAACCATTTCTAAAGTGTAGGGAATTTTTCGCAAAAGATTATTCGATTTAGAAATTCTGCAGAGGCTCCCAGGATCGCTCACGCCCTTCATGGAGCCTGAATTGGGTACGTGGACGAGGACGACTTCTCCGTCTGGCAATCTCACATCAGCCAAAAAACGTTTGTATCTTTTTATGAGCTGCCCTTCGATTAGAGGTTCTTTAAAAATCACTCTTGGGGAACCCGAACAGCGCTGAGCCTAGTTTGGCAATCAAGAATAAAATTTTTAACTTGAAAGAACCCTCGGTAGATTTTTCCTGGAAGATCCCAGGCTACGGTAACGGCAATGGCCCCTCCGACCCTCAAGGCCTCAAATCCCAAGTGAGAGTAGGACCACCCCTTCATTTGCTGCATGGCCAGGGTATTCGTCATAATCGAGATGACCATGTTTTTTAAATTCATCCAGTTGTGGGCTTGAGTCAGGTAGTGTTTAACTTCTTCTTCTTGTTCGGGACTCTCCTTGAGCCACTTTTTAGCGTGGGTCTTAGCCTTAAGGTATTGATGACTCGAAGCCATTTCGTAGGGAGCTTGGGCCCCCGTCCCGTCGAAGGTCGTCTTGATAACGTCACTATAAGGGCCCAGGTGGTAAGGTTGGGCCTCCCCATGAGCTTCCGAAATTAGGTTTTGAACCTCCATAGATCCTCGAGCTACCGTCAAAAAAACGACTTCTCCAGCGACCCATGTGCCGAACTGCGTCCCGAACTCCATAGATCGCCAAAATTTGGTGTCTGCTGGGAGTGGAAATGGTCGATTCCATGGCAGAAGTTTACTGAAATAAGAAAATCCCGCGGACATTGTGCCATTAATCAGTATCGACATAAAAGCTTGGTGGGGAGCTATATTGTCCACTCCAGAATAGTAAACGGCCGAGGTGTACATGAGGGCCGAGTTAGCAAAACCCCGAACTATGGATATAGTGAGATTCCCCTTGGTCATTTGGGTTTTCGGAAAAGCTTTGAAATCCGACCAGTAGGCACTCACGAACTCTCTAACCTTTAGCGAGTAACCCGGATCAATCCGAATTTGGTTTAATCCTTCCGCCAGTTTTTTCTTTGCCGAGAGTACAAAGCTCTTTGGAAGGGTAACGGCCTCTCGCCTTACCTTACCTCTGGCCTCGGCGGGAATAAAATCTTCGTCGACAATATTGCTAGGCACATCGTCTTCAGCTCTAAGGGAGATAAGATTTGAAGCTTTGCTCTTTTGAACACTTTCTTGGAGCCTCTCTTGCGCAAAGGCTTCAATTGCTACTCTCTCTTCGAGAGAAGAAGCCGTCACGGTTTCTTCTAAAATTGTTTCAACATTTCCGTCGGGAAGAGTGCGATCGAATTGACTAAAGAGAATTGGAAGCGGAGGAATCTCGTGTGCATGCCCTGATGCATCGGTACTATTTAGTCCGGTTCCCTCTCCGGCAACAGAAATCGATGCGGAAAAGACGAGGGTCGCGGCAAAGACTCCTAAAGCCTTGCCTAAGAACATTTACCCTATTGTGCCTCCATGGGCTCCATGTTTGGCATACCATTACCCTTGGGGTCAAGACTTAGAATCATCCCTGAAATAATTTCACTAACGTAGTTACAGGTGTGAGTGTTCAGGTTCATATCGCACAATTTCCAAAAATTTGATCCGAAACCGGCTTTCATCAGGATTTTCATGCCTCTATCTCGATTTTTTGGACCCATATTGTAGGCAGCTAGGGCCATCGGAATATTGTGTGGGTCTTTAGCCATGAGTTCTTTATAATATCGTGCGGCTGCATCGGTTGCCTTAGAAATAACCTTAGAATCTTCCGCTGAGATACCCAAATAGTTACGAGTACCTTCGGTTATTTGCCAAACGCCGAGTTCCTTGTACTTGCTGTGGATCGGTAAGTACCACCGAAAAGAAGATTCAACCTCGGTGACCCAACTCCACACCGTTGGAAAATTGTATTTATGAAGAATTTCGATCATTGTTTTGAAATCGTGGGCTTGGCTGGGACCTTTATCTGTTTTGCTAGCGTAATAAAGATTCATAAATTGCGCGAAGCCACCTTTATTGCCGCCTGCTCGCCCAGACTTATAAGGGGTCATCCACCATGATCGCATCGTCCTAGTAACCCACTTTTGGTTACACTCTTTAAGAATGTCATTCACTATGGAACTCACAGAACCACTGGGAGTGTTACAGCTTACGGCAACGTTTGTTGTCGTTGTCGGGCCTTTGGGTGGGCGAACTGGACGCTTGGTAACGTTTGGATCGGTTTTCACGTCATAAATAATGCTGCTTTGCTGATCAGGATGATTGGGATCAGGAGTTTTTTGAACTTGAAAAACAAGGTTGTCTTCATCGACCCCTGCAAGCTCCACATTCTCGGTTTTATCGAGAACTGAAGAGTTGCTTGGTACTAGGCCGTCTTCAGTGTTTTGGATATTTCCTGAAAATAGGATTCTAGACTTTGTGGGATCGGCCTCAATTGTTTTAACGGTGTAAAGCGATTTGCCTGGATACGTTTGGGTTAAATTATAACGGACTCTTTTGTCTTGGCCCAATTGTTCTAGTAGACCGGAACTTCGAACTTGATCCTCAGTCTCGTCTTGAGGAACTGTGTAGTGCAAAACTCTATCTTCAGAGCTGACCACAATGGCGACTTTTCGGGTTTGATTATTTTTGGTCTCAGACAAAAAGAGATCGGCGTGGTTACAAGAGGTGTCATTGCACGACACGTATAGCGCAAGTTCAGGATGTTGCTTCGAAATTTCACTAAAGTTGCCCCAAAGGTTGAGGCCCGACTCCGTAAGTTTACCTTGGAACACAAGAGGAGTGGGGGATCCAGTGGTATAAATATCAACTTCGATGTCGGCGGCAGAGCCAGCGTGATTTATTCGATAAGCATCGGCTGAAACAATTTGGTTCGCCAGGTCCTTATTTGCCTCATTTTCTACAACTTCTTTTTTTATAACGTCGGCTTCATCGTCAGGTGTCAGCGAAAGATAAGGTCGATCATCAAAGCTTTCGGCGCCATAATCATTGAAATCTGTTTGGCCTTTTTGCCCGGCGGGGGTAGAACTATTTATTCGAGAGCGTTGTCCGCAACCCATAAGCGAGAGGCTGGCTAAAATAACGACGGTCGTGAAATTTTTTACCCACTTGGACCATCTCGAAGTTCTTGATCTTTCCATACATTTCCCAAATTCACGTTCAATCTACGGTGCTCCTTTCAAATAACTGGCCAACGTCGGTAAGAATTTCTGAGGGAGTAGAGCGGAGAGGGGCCTAAAAACGTCACTTTAAGTCAAAAACCAGACCTTTTTTCGGCAGTCATTTTGATTGCAAACCTATTGAAATCGCGAAATAAATAGGAGGAGAATATGGAAAAACTATTGAAACCTTCATGGCTTAAAATCAGACCCC
>JABDDW010000016.1 GCA_013287405.1 Deltaproteobacteria bacterium | reverse complement strand
GTTTGATGGCTAAACCTTCCGGTGAAATTATTGAAAATCCCATCACAGCTAATTTCCGAGAGGGTTTGAGTGTTCACCAATATTTTATTTCAACTCACGGAGCTCGAAAAGGGTTGGCGGACACGGCGCTTAAAACAGCTAATTCCGGTTATTTAACCCGTCGTCTCGTCGACGTAGCCCAAGATTGTATTATTCAGGAACAAGATTGTGGAACGTTAGACGGTCTTTTCATGACTCCACTCACTGAAGGGGGAGAAATAATTCAACCTCTAAGTGATAGAATCTTAGGAAGAACAGCCCTCGAAGATATTTTTGATCCCTTTACAAATAAGGTGGTTGTAGAAGCCAATACCGAAATCGGTGAGGATCACCTTAAAGCGCTAGATGAGGCGGGGATTGAGAAAGTAAAAATCAGATCTGTTCTCACTTGTCGTAGCAAACGAGGAACATGCATTAAGTGCTACGGCCGCGATCTGGCTCGAGGTAATACCGTTAACTTAGGCGAGGCTGTAGGAATTATCGCGGCTCAATCTATTGGTGAGCCGGGAACCCAATTGACAATGCAAACATTCCACTTCGGTGGTACCGCCACACGAAGCGTCGAGCAGAGCGTGTTAGAGGCAAGACATGACGGAACGTTAAAATTCCATAACTTGACCACCGTTAAGAATAAAGACGGCAAACTCACTGTTATGAATCGCAATGGAGAGATTGCGATTCTGGACGTGAATGGTCGAGAAAGGGAAAAACACAGCATTGTTTATGGGGCTACCATAGCTTTCGGAGAAGGGCAGACCGTTAAAAAAGGCGATACAATGGCTGAGTGGGATCCTTATTCAAATCCCATCATTTCTGAGGTGACTGGAACCATTCGTTTCCACGATATCGAAGAAGGTGTGACCATGCAAGAGCAACTCGATAATATTACGGGCTTTGCGCGTAAAGTTATTGTTGAGTCTAAAGACGCTGAAGCGAGACCTGCTGTTATTATTAATGACAAGAGTGGTAATCCTTTAAAACTTCCCCACCGAGATCTCCCCGCCAGGTACAGCTTACCGGTGGGAGCTAACATTCTTGTTTTAGATGGTGACGAAGTTCACGCTGGAGATACCATTGCCAAGATTCACAGAGAGACCACCAAAACCAAGGATATCACCGGCGGTCTCCCCAGAGTTGCGGAGCTCTTCGAAGCTCGTAAACCAAAAGAAACGGCCATCATCAGCGAAATTGATGGTTACGTGGGTTTCGGGAAAGACCTTAAGGGTAAGCAGCGGGTGATCATAACTCCTGAAATTGGAGAGCAAAAAGAATACCTCATTCCCAAAGGAAAGCACATTGGAGTTCGAGAAGGCGAGTTTGTTCGCGCTGGAGAACCTCTAATGGATGGTAGCTCCAATCCTCACGATATTTTGAAAGTGCTGGGAGACAAAGAGCTTGCCAAGTACCTTGTGGACGAAGTGCAAGAAGTGTATCGTCTCCAGGGGGTTAACATTAACGACAAGCATATTGAAGTCATTGTGCGGCAAATGTTACGTCGAGTGAAAATCCTGGATGCCGGCGATACTGATTTCCTGGGCGGCGAAAATGTTGAAAAAACAATTTTCGAATTGGAGAATGAAGCCGTAAAACAAAAAGGTGGAAAACCAGCAACTGCAGAACCGCTCCTTCTTGGGATCACAAAAGCATCGCTGAGTACGGAGAGCTTCATTTCTGCGGCGTCCTTCCAAGAGACGACGAAAGTTCTTACGGAAGCGAGTATCTCTGGGCGAGTTGACTATCTCAGGGGTCTTAAAGAAAACGTTATTATGGGGCGCTTAATTCCTGCGGGAACTGGTTTGCCAGTTTATAAACGTTGGAAGGTGGCTATGGAAGAAGTAGCGCAAGAAGAGGCGATCCAGCTTCCGGTTGCGGCTCCCGTAGAAAGTTTACCAGCCCAAGGATAAGTAAGGTTCTTTGAAATTCTAAGAGTATAATACCAACCGCCAGGGAGACCTGGCGGTTTTATTTCAGAGGATGAGGATTGAAGACCACGGATAAAGAGCTAGGACATTATCGATTCCTGCTTCTCGTAGCAGGGTCGGTCTACCTTTTCTGGTGGATGGCTGTCCATTTCCTTTTCCCTCAGGCTTTTAACCCCTTACCTGGTCGATTGGCGGTGGTGGGAGTCTGCTTGGTCTTCTGGGTCAGTAGTTTTTTTAGTGACTGGGCTAAAAGGAATTTTCACTTTCTCTTTATCGTAGCTTCTTGGCTCATCACCTTTCATTACTACTACCTTTTCTTGAAAAATGATGGTGACTTAAATTGGATCATCGGATCGTACGTTACGGTTATGGCCGTTAGTCTTCTCCTCTATTCAAGCACAGCTTTATTTTGGTATTCGCTTTTTGTTCTCACTTTATCGGGGATCTTAGTTTCAACTCTTCCAGCGTTAGCAAAATCAATTTATTTTCCAGGTCTTGTCACAATAATTTTGCAAGCTAATATTGGCCTTCGTGGGCGTCATTCTGCCCTCCTGGGGCTCGCTGAGGCTCACAGCAGATTTCAACTTTTATTTAATTCCACGTTTGAAGGAGTCCTTGTCCACCAAAATCAAACTATTCAAAATGTTAACGATTCATTATTAGAAATGTTCGGATATACCCGAGCTCAGATTATTGACGCTCATTACCTTTGCATTATCCATCCGACAGAGAGAGAGCGTATAGCAGGAGAGATTAAACGTGGGTACCACACCGCCTTAGAAACAAAAGGGATCACGAGAAGCGGTGAAGAGTTTGAAATCGAGGTTCGGGGTAAGGATTTCAAGTATGATGGTCGTCCTGCGAGACTTGTGACAGTTCAAAAAATTGGCGACCGAAAGCGTGCCGAGCGAGAACGGGTTTTGGCTGGTGCGATGTTTGAAAGTATCAGACTGAGGGATGAGTTTATCTCTATAGCCTCTCACGAATTAAAGACGCCTCTCACCTCTCTTAAAATTCAATCTCAGTATTTGGAAAGGGAATTGAGTCGGGGAAAAACTCTGGGTGATGGGAGGATGAGTAAATTTGTGATTCTTCTGGATAAGCAAATCGATCGCCTAACGAAATTGGTGGAGATGATGTTGGATGTTTCAAAAATCTCCTCGGGGAACCTGCAGATTGAAAAACAAAGCTTTGATCTCGTCGAACTTATCAGAGACGTTACAGGCCTTTTAGAATTCCAGATCAAGGGTTCAGGCGTATCATTTGTTTTTGATCTCCCCGGAAGTCTTGTTCTTCATGCTGATCGATATAGGATAGAGCAGGTCTTAGAGAACCTGCTAACCAACGCCATTAAGTATGGTGAAAATAAACCCATTGAAATCAGAGCGAGTGACTCGGCTGAGCACATCATTTTTTCTGTAAAAGATGACGGCGTGGGAATTGCTGATGTCGATTTAAAACGAATCTTTAATCGATTCGAGAGGGCCGTTTCTAGGCATAATATAAGTGGGCTTGGCCTTGGTCTTTATATCTCCAAAGGGATCGTAGATGCCCATTCCGGGAGGCTTGAAGTTGAAAGCGAACTGGGTGGGGGATCTACATTTATTGTGTATTTACCAAAGGTGGGCCCCTCAGTTTAGGAGGGACTAAATTGGCACGGCCTCCCGAGTCGTGTTTTGCTCTATCGACGATGGGCACGGCAATATTACGTCTTCCGCCTGGAATTCTTGCAATTAAATCCAAAAATTGCAGTCTAAGTGCTTGACCTGACGTCTAAAAAACATATAATGCGAGCTTCGCAAGTAGCGCGATAAGAGTTTTCTACGCCTAAATGCAATGGTGCTTATTTTAAAATAACTTGTAATTGCAAGGAATTGAAATGCCAACGATTAACCAACTGATTCGCCGAGAAAGGCAAAAACAAAAAAGAAAAACAGCCTCTCCTGCACTCCAAGGGTCACCTCAAAAGCGTGGTGTTTGCGTTAGGGTTTATACCACGACTCCAAAGAAACCCAATTCAGCTCTTCGAAAAGTGGCAAGAGTGCGTCTGACAAATGGGTATGAAGTCACATCCTATATTCCGGGTGTTGGCCATAATCTTCAAGAGCATAGCGTTGTTCTCATTCGTGGGGGACGGGTTAAAGATTTGCCAGGAGTTCGTTATCATATAATTCGCGGAACATTAGACACCCAAGGTGTTGCCGACCGAAAAAACGGAAGGTCCAAATACGGAACAAAACGTCCAAAAGCAGCAACGTAAAGGAGCAGATTTTAAATGCCTCGTAAGAAAAATGTAGTTGTGAAAAGAGAAGTTCTTCCTGACCCAGTATTTAGAGATGTTGTGGTCTCTAAATTTATTAACACCTTGATGATCTCGGGGAAGAAATCCGTTGCCGAATCTATTATCTATGGCTGCATTGATGAATTAAAAAAGAAGATTCCCGCAGAAGACCCCCTTGGAGTTTTGAAAAAAGCCATTGAAAATTGTAAACCAGTTGTTGAAGTAAAAAGCCGCAGAGTGGGTGGATCCACTTACCAAGTTCCCGTCGAAGTTAGACCTAGTCGTCGTCAGGCTTTGGCCATTCGTTGGCTTGTGACTTACGCTGCTGAGCGTACAGAAAAAACCATGAAGGATCGACTGGCTGTAGAAGTCTTTGATGCCTTCAATAATCGCGGAGCTACAATTAAGAAACGCGAAGATGTCCATAAGATGGCTGAAGCAAATAAAGCCTTTGCCCATTATCGATGGTAGGAAATGGATGCCGCCGAACAGCCTCAAAAGACCGAGGATCTTAAATTCACCCGCAACATTGGGATAATGGCCCACATAGACGCAGGCAAAACCACAACAACCGAGCGCATTCTCTATTACACCGGAGTTAATTATAAAATAGGCGAAGTCCATGATGGTGCTGCCACCATGGATTGGATGCCCCAAGAACAAGAGAGGGGAATCACCATTACTTCCGCGGCCACGAGCTGTGGTTGGAATGACCATCGAATAAACATTATCGATACTCCCGGGCACGTTGATTTCACCATTGAGGTGGAGAGGTCTCTTCGGGTTCTTGATGGAGCCGTCTGCGTATTTGATGCCGTTAATGGCGTCGAACCTCAATCTGAGACGGTGTGGCGGCAGGCCGATAAGTATGAAGTTCCGAGAATAGCGTTTGTAAATAAGATGGACCGAATAGGGGCCGATTTTACGATGAGCTGGCAATCCATAAAAAATAAATTAAATGCCAATCCCATCCCGATACAAATGCCCGTGGGAACCGAAGAAAATTTCAAAGGGGTTGTCGACCTGATCACTATGAAAGCCACAATCTGGGAGGAAGACACTCTCGGGGCTAAATTTAAGATTGTTGACATTCCCTCTGAGCTCAAAGAAGAGGCTGAAGAACTGAGAAGTTATCTCATAGAGCATGTGGCTGATTTTGACGAGGCTTTAACGGAAAAATTCCTGGAGGGTCGGCCTATCGAAGTATCAGAAATTAAGAAAGCCTTGCGCAAGGGTACCATTGGACTAAAAGGAGTCCCTGTCCTCTGTGGGGCGGCTTTTAAAAACAAGGGTGTTCAACCGATGCTAGATGCCGTTGTTGATTACCTCCCCAGTCCTTTAGATATTCCCGACGTTAAAGGCGTTGAAGTTGAAAATCATGACAAGGAAATATCTCGAAAAACTGACTTCAAGGCTCCTTTTAGCGCATTGGCATTTAAGATTATGACAGATCCATATGTGGGGCAGTTGACTTATTTTCGAGTCTATTCAGGCGGAATCAGTGCAGGAAGCTACATTCATAACGCAACAAAAGGTAAAAACGAAAGGGTTGGTCGTCTTTTAAGAATGCACGCCAATCAAAGGGAAGAAATTAAAGATGTCAAAGCGGGGGATATCGCCGCGGCCGTAGGGCTTAAACATACCACGACTGGGGATACCCTTTGTGACAAAGACCATCCTATTTTACTAGAGGCTATTCAGTTTCCAGAACCCGTTATCAGCGTGGCTGTTGAGGCGAAAACCACAGCAGATCAAGAAAAGCTTGGTCTTAGTCTTCAAAAATTAGCCATTGAAGACCCCTCCTTTAGAATGAAGGTTGATCCAGATACGGGCCAAACGATCCTTTCTGGGATGGGAGAGCTCCATCTTGAAATTATAATTGACCGTCTCAAGCGGGAATTTAAGGTAGAAGCCAATGTAGGTAAGCCCCAGGTGGCTTACCGTGAAACTATTACCAAGAAGATCCAATCCGAGGGAAAATTCGTTCGTCAGTCCGGTGGCAAAGGTCAGTACGGTCATGTTTGGCTTGAAATTGAACCCAATACCGCTGGTCATGGGTACGAATTTGTGAACAAAGTTGTTGGAGGGGCAATTCCGAAAGAATTCATCACTCCGGTAGATCGCGGAATAAAAGAGGCTTGTGAGAACGGAGTGCTTGCAGGCTACCCTATAGTTGATGTAAAAGTGACTCTATTTGACGGTAGCTATCACGATGTCGACTCAAGCGAAATGGCTTTTAAAATCGCAGGTTCCATCGGATTTAAAGACGGCGTAAAAAAAGCTAATCCAGTTCTTCTTGAACCGATCATGAAAGTGGAGGTTCTTACTCCCGAGGAATTTATGGGAAGTATAATTGGAGATCTGAATTCACGTCGTGGAAAAATTTTGAATATGACTGCAAGGCATTCGACCCAAGTTATTTCTGCGGAAGTTCCCCTTGCACAAATGTTCGGTTATTCGACTGATCTTCGTTCGATGAGTCAGGGAAGGGCAAGTTACTCGATGGAATTTACCCATTACTTGCAAATTCCTCCGAACGTGTCGGCGGAAATTATTTCGAAAGCTACCAGGTAAACAAAATTAATTGAGATGAAAATCTCGAGATAAAAACTCTGAGGAGAGAAAAGAAAATATGGCTAAAGAGAAATTTGAGCGTAAGAAGCCCCACTGCAATATTGGAACGATAGGGCACGTAGATCATGGGAAGACGACACTGACGGCGGCGATAACGAAGGTATTGGCTGAGACGGGTGGAGCGAAGTTTTTAGCTTACGATCAGATAGATAAGGCGCCCGAGGAGAGGGAGCGGGGGATCACGATAGCGACAGCGCATGTTGAGTATGAGACGTCAAAGAGGCACTATGCGCACGTGGACTGCCCTGGTCATGCGGATTATGTCAAGAACATGATAACGGGTGCAGCGCAGATGGACGGGGCTATTTTGGTGGTGTCAGCAGCGGATGGACCGATGCCACAGACAAGAGAGCATATATTGCTAGCGCGGCAAGTTGGTGTTCCTGCGTTAGTGGTGTTTATGAACAAGGCTGATATGGTGGATGATAAAGAGCTCTTAGATTTAGTTGAGTTAGAGGTGAGAGAGCTTTTAAGTAAGTATGAGTACCCTGGAGATCAGATACCGATAGTAAAAGGATCTGCATTGAAGGCCCTAGAAGGGGATAAAGGGGATATAGGAGCAGGAGCAATACATAAGCTTATGGAGGCTGTGGATAGTTATATACCGCAGCCTGTGCGTCAGAAGGATAAACCTTTCTTAATGCCCGTAGAGGATGTGTTCTCGATTTCAGGTCGAGGGACAGTGGTGACGGGGAGAGTGGAGAGAGGGGTAATAAAGATCAATGAGGAAGTGGAGATAGTGGGTTTAAGGCCTACGGTGAAGACGACGGTGACGGGAGTGGAGATGTTTAGAAAGCTTCTTGATTACGGGGAAGCAGGAGACAATATAGGAGCGTTGTTAAGAGGAACAAAGAAAGAGGAAGTGGAGCGAGGTCAGGTGTTGTGTGCGCCTGGATCGATATCGCCCCATAAGAAGTTTAAGGCTGAGGCGTATATATTGACCAAGGAAGAAGGAGGAAGGCACACGCCATTTTTTAACGGTTACCGACCGCAGTTTTATTTTAGGACGACGGATGTGACGGGAGTGTGTACGTTAAAGGAAGGAACTGAGATGGTCATGCCTGGGGATCGAGTGAGTATATCGGTGGAGCTGATCACGCCGATAGCGATGGAAAAGGAGCTACGATTTGCCATTCGAGAGGGTGGTAAAACAGTGGGTGCCGGTGTCGTCGCTGAGATTATAGAGTAAAGGAAGAAAAAAATGCAGAGCCAAAAGATCCGAATTCGTCTCAGAGCTTTTGATCACAGACTTTTAGATCAATCGACTCGAGAAATTGTAGACACGGCTAAACGAACGGGCGCACGAGTCGCAGGACCGATTCCACTGCCAACGGCTGTGAATCGCTATACTGTGCTTCGCTCTCCTCACGTTGATAAAAAGTCCCGTGAGCAATTCGAGATTCGGACTCATAAGAGGCTTCTCGATATTTTAGAACCCACCCAACAAACGGTTGATCATTTAATGAAGCTTGATTTGTCGGCCGGAGTGGATGTCGAAATCAAATTGTCAGTTGTTTAGGAAAGAGAAAAATGTCAGAAGAGAAAAAGACTGAAGAAGTAAAAGGACATGAACCTGCTAACAAGACCAACTCTGTTAATGTTGAGTCTCTTTACGCTTTTAAATTGGGGATGACCCAAGTCATAAATGAAAAAGGCGAAATGGTTCCTTGTACGGTTCTCCAATATGAACCTTGGACGGTTTCTCAGGTTAAAACTGCGGCAAATGATGGGTACGAAGCCGTCCAGATGGCTTGTCGTCCTCGTAAACCCACAAGATCTCCAAAAGCCCAGCAGAATACTTTGAAGAAAGCCGGGTTTAAAGCGGGAGCTTATTTTGTACGCGAAGTAAGGCAAAAGCTACCGGAAGGGGCCGCGGTCGGAGCCCATATATCCCTTGAGAGCTTAAAAAAGGGAGATGCCGTCAAGGCGACATCGACGTCCAAAGGAAAAGGTTTTGCTGGCTCTGTAAAGCGGTGGAATGCCGGTGGCGGTCCCGGGGCTCACGGATCAACCTTTCATCGACAACCTGGTTCTTCTGGTAACAGAACATGGCCGGGTCGGATCATGAAAGGGAAGCACTTCCCCGGGCATTTAGGTGATGAAACGACTACGATTAGAAATTTGAAAGTCATTGACGTTTACTATGACGATAAAGTGATTTTGCTTTCCGGGCCTGTGCCTGGTGGCCGAAATGCTTTAGTTCGGTTGACAAAACAGGTTGCAGGTTAAGCTTTCGTAACAAGTAGGAATAAAAATATGTTAAGCGTTCCAGTTTTAGATTTGAATAAAAAAGAAGTGGGGAGTTTGGAAGTTCCCGAAGAAGTATTTAAGGCTGAAGTAAGGCCCGATATTATGCAGGGTGTGGTTCGGTGGCAGTTGGCCTGTCGTCGTGCGGGAACTGTCGCTACCAAGACTAAAGGCCTTGTCCGCGGTGGGGGAAAAAAACCTTTCAAACAAAAAGGAACCGGCGAAGCCCGTCAAGGGTCTAATCGCTCTCCACTTATGCCTGGCGGTGGAACTGCCTTTGGTCCGCAACCGCGAGACTACTCTTACACTTTGCCTAAACAAATGAAGAAGGCGGGATTGAGGACGGCTTTAAGTTATCTTATGGCTGAGGGACGGCTCTGGGTCGTGGATTCTCTAGAGTGCGATGGTAAAACTAAGAACTTACACTCCACCTTAAAGAAGTTTGGAACCGAAAAATCCCTTATTGTTGACGATGCTGCAAATACGAATCTTAAACGTGCAGCCCACAACTTGGAAAAATACAAATTCGTTGCCGTTCAAGGTTTAAATGTTTTTGATTTATTAAAATACGATGGCTGCATAGTTTCGAAAGCCGCTGTCAATACGCTCCTGGAAAGATTAGGAGAAAACCATGTCAGCTAGTCTCAATATTTTAAAAAGGCCGCTCATTACGGAGAAAAACACCAACCATCTTCAAGGCAATGTCTATGCTTTTGAGGTCGCAGAAAAGGCAAATAAAACTCAAATTGCTAAAGCCGTCGAAACAGCGTTCCACGTTAAGGTTATTGACGTGCATACTTTAAACTGTCGAGGCCGTCAGCATCGAATGGGACGCTACGTGAGTAAAATTAATTATTTCAAAAAAGCTTTGGTTCGTCTTGCCGACGGCCAAAAAATTAAGATTTTTGAGGGAGCTTAAAAATGGGAATTCGTACTTTTAAACCTACTTCCCATAGCCGAAGATTTATAACGAGCTCTGATTTCAGTGAAATAACCAAGGATCACCCGGAAAAATCGCTTCTTGGTCCACTACGTCGAACTGGCGCTCGAAATAATTTCGGATTTATTACGACTCGACATATTGGTGGTGGGCACAAGCGTCGGTATCGAGTCATAGATTTCAAGAGAGCAAAACGAGAAATTTCTGCGAAGGTCATTGCTATAGAATACGATCCCAATCGCACATCACGAATCGCGTTGATCGTTTATAAAGATGGCGAAAAAGCTTATATCTTGTGCCCCGTAGGACTTGAGGTGGGCCAAGAGATTTTAGCCAGCGCAAAGGCTGATATTAAACCGGGAAACGCTCTGCCCATTTCTGCGATTCCAGTTGGGACGACCATCCACAACATAGAAATCCGACCAGGAAAGGGTGGACAAATTGCCAAGGGGGCTGGAGCCATGGCGACTTTAGTGGCTAAAGAAGGCCAATATAGTCAAGTTCGGCTCCCCAGTGGTGAAACAAGATTTATTCTGACGGAGTGTTACGCCACAATAGGGCAAGTTGGTAATGCTGACCACGAAAATATCACCATTGGTAAAGCGGGTAGGCAACGTTGGCTGGGCATTCGACCGACAGTGCGGGGTACGGCAATGAACCCCGTCGATCATCCCATGGGTGGTGGCGAAGGTCGGGGAAAGGGAAATCATCCTATGACTCCCTGGGCCGTGCCGTGTAAAGGCTATAAGACAAGACACAATAAACGCACGAATCGTTTCATTGTAAAACGACGTAGCAAGTAAAAGAGGAAAGTATGGCTCGTTCTGTAAAAAAAGGTCCTTTTGTTGATGAACATCTCGTAAAAAAAGTGGCGAAAGCCAAAGAGACGGGAGACAAAAAAGTTATAAAAATTTGGTCGCGGCGATCAACGATTGTCCCAGAAGCCGTAGGTTTAACTTTTGCGGTCCATAACGGGAAGAAGTTTGTTCCTGTTTACGTCACCGAAAATATGATTGGGCATAAATACGGTGAGTTTTCACCTACTCGAACATTCTTTGGACACTCTACTGCAGAAAAGAAAGCCAAAGAAGCGACGAAAGAAGGTTAAGATAAATGTCGGTTAAAGCGAGTTTAAAATATACGCGTATGGCTCCCAGAAAGATTCGTCTTGTGGTGGATCTCGTTCGTGGGAAAGATGTGAATGAAGCTATTCAGATCTTGAGTTTCACCAACAAGAAATCAGCGCCCATCATCAAGAAACTGTTGCAATCGGCGGTCGCTAATGCGGACCAAAAAAAGACGATCGATGTGGATACTCTTTTCGTGAAACATATCTCTGTCGATCAAGGTCCAACTTTAAAACGATATATGCCTCGAGCCATGGGCCGAGCCAGTGAAATTAAAAAGAAGACAAGTCACGTTAACCTTGTTCTTGAAGAACGGTAGGAAATTAGAAAATGGGACAAAAAGTAAACCCAATTGGATTTAGAGTAGGTATAAATAAAAACTGGGATTCACGTTGGTATGCGAAAAAAGATTATGCCAATTTGATTCATGAAGACTTCAGACTTCGAAAGTATCTCAAGCAAAAGCTCGATCATGCGGGGGTAAGCAAAATTGAAATCGAGCGTGCGGCCAGTAAGATTAAGATCAATATCCTTACGGCTAGACCCGGCGTTGTTATAGGAAAAAAAGGTACTGGAATTGATGCTTTGAAGGCCGAAGTACAAAAATTAACTAAGAACGAAGTTTTTTTGAATATTCAAGAGGTCCGTAAGGCAGAAATTGATGCCACTCTCATTGCAGAAAATATTGCTCTCCAGTTAGAAAAACGGATTTCTTTTCGAAGAGCTATGAAGAAATCTATTCAAGCTGCGATTCGGTTAGGAGTTAAGGGAATCAAAATAGCCGTATCCGGTCGTCTTGATGGTGCCGATATTGCCCGACGTGAATGGTATAACGAAAAAAGCGTCCCTCTTCATACCATTCGAGCAGACATAGATTATGGCACTGCAGAGGCTCTCACCACCTATGGCCTTATCGGGGTAAAAACTTGGGTGTACAAGGGCGATATTTTGACAGCGAAAGAACAATCGGAGGCACAGCGTGCTAAGTCCTAAGAAAGTAAAGTATAGAAAACGACATAAGGGGCGAATGAAGAATACAGCCAGCCGAGGCAATGATCTTGCTTTTGGTGATTTTGCCTTGCAAGCGACTGAGTGTGGGTTTTTAACTTCTCGCCAAATTGAGGCTGCTCGTATTGCCGTTTCGCGTTTTATCAAACGCGGAGGCAAGATTTGGATTCGCATATTCCCTGATAAGTCTTTAACGAAGAAACCTGCGGAAACTCGAATGGGTAGCGGTAAGGGGAACGTGGAAGAATGGGTGGCGGTGATACAGCCAGGTCGCGTCCTCTATGAAATGGAAGGTGTTACTCCCCAAATTGCTGATGAGGCTTTGCGTTTGGCGGCTCATAAGTTGCCCGTAAAGACTAGAATTATTGCGAGGACTTAATGGAAGCAAAAGAGTTGAGAGGATTCACTCTCGAAGATTTAAGAAAAAGGGCCAAAGAATTGACTGAGGAACTTTTTAATACTCGAGTTCAAAATATTTCTGGATCTCTAGAAAATACTTCAAAGATCAGAGAAGTAAGACGTCTACTGGCCCGAGTTAAAACAATTATTACTGAAAAAGTGAGCAGGTAAGGGATTATGCCAAATACTGTAGGACTAGAGAAACAAACCCCAAAAAGAGCCGTGCGTAAAGAAAAAGTGGGCGTCGTCACTAGTGACAAAATGTCCAAAACGATAACAGTGTCCGTCGCCGGTCGGGTTATGCACCCCAAATACAAGAAATTCTTGAATCGTACGAGCAAATTTAAGGCTCATGATGAAAAGGAAGAAGCCAGTCTTGGGGATCGAGTATTAATTTATGAAACACATCCGTTAAGCAAAACGAAGCGTTGGAAGCTGGTCAAGATCTTAGAAAAAGCTGATCCCACCTTGATAGCCCCAACAGTGGGACAGGAGTAAGAAATGATTCAACAACAAACCAGACTTCAGGTCGCCGATAATTCAGGAGCCAAAGAAGTTTTTTGCGTTAAGGTTTTGGGTGGAAGCGGACGTAGATCAGCTCAGATTGGTGATGTCATCGTTGTCTCTGTAAAAACGGCGATCCCTAATGCGAAAGTCAAAAAGGGCGAAGTTCACAAGGCTGTTATCGTAAGGACCGTGTCGAAAACAAAGAGAGTGGACGGCAGCTATATTGCCTTCGATGATAATTCAGCGGTTCTTATTAACGCTCAACTTGAGCCTATAGGCACCCGAATTTTTGGTCCCGTGGCGCGGGAGTTGAGAGCGAAACAATTTGTTAAAATTATATCCCTTGCCCCTGAAGTCATTTAGAACAAGGGAAGAATAGTATCTTTAAAGAGGTAGAAGAGAAATGAAAGAGTTAGTCCCAGATAATTGCCCTCGATATAAGAGAAACGACACCGTGATGGTGATCTCGGGTAAGTACAAGGGTAAAACTGGAAAGGTATTGCGTCTTTTAAAGGACAAAAATAGGGTTGTGATCGAAAAAATCAATGTCGTGAAGCGTCATACAAAACCGACCCAAGCTGAGCCTCAAGGCGGGATTATTGAAAAAGAGGCTCCTCTACATGTAAGTAAGATTTTACCGGTTTCTTCAAAGACGGGGAAGCCTATGAGATTCGCTAGGTGGTTGAGAGAAAACCCTAGAGGTTCAGGGGGTGTAGAGGCGAAGGCTTCCGGTGCTTCGCCCAAAAAATCTTCCGGAACGGCAAAAGCTAAGAAATCAGGAGCCAAGAAGTGAGTATCAAAGAGACTTATCAAAAGAAAATTATCCCTGAAATGATGGCGCAGTTTAAATATAAGAGCTCAATGCAGGTTCCCAGGCTTTCAAAGATTGTCTTGAACCTATCGACTTCAGAAGCCACCCAAAATCCAAAGGTTCTAGATACAGCCGCGTCCGAACTCATGGCTATCGCGGGCCAAAAGCCTGTGATTCGTCGAGCTAAGAAGTCCATTTCGAACTTCAAGCTACGACAGGGAATGCCCATTGGTGCCTCGGTTACGTTGCGCCATGGAAAAATGTATGACTTTTTGGAGAGACTTATAAATATTGGCCTTCCACGAGTGCGAGATTTTAAAGGGCTTAGTGGAAATAGTTTTGATGGCCGCGGGAACTACTCCTGTGGAATTAAAGAGCAAATTGTTTTTCCAGAAGTGAACTACGATAAAATTGATAAAGTCCGAGGATTGGCCGTCACGATTTGTACAACGGCTGGAAATGATGAAGAGAGTAGAGCCCTGCTGACGGCCTTTGGAATGCCGTTTAGAAAATAATTTAAGGAGAGTGAATGTCCAAAAAAACATTGATGGCAAAAGCCAAGCTTAAACCGAAATTTTCTACTAGAAAATACAACCGGTGCCCCATTTGCGGGAGGCCGAGGGCATTTTTAAGAAAGTTTGCAATGTGTAGGCTTTGCTTTCGCAAGTCAGCCTCCAATGGCTTATTGCCCGGTGTTATTAAATCTAGCTGGTAATATATATTCAGGCTTGAACGCCTAAACTGGTACGGCCTCCTTGGAGATTTAAGATTTGTCAAAAGGTGGTACGCCAAAAAACGGAGAAAAGAATGGACCCCATAGCTGACCTGCTCACTAGAATTAGAAATGGAAGTCGCGCTTCTCACGAGAAGGTCGATATTCCCCATAGCAAAGTAAAAGAAGGCATCGCCCAAGTTCTAAAGGAGCTGGGGTTTATTAAGAATTTGCGAGTTGTTAAAGACAATAAACAGGGCATGATGCGGGTTTATCTTAAGTACGATGCGGAAGGTAATCCCGCCGTAAAATATCTGAAAAGAGAGAGCCGACCCGGCCTTAGAAAATACATTAAGGCTGAAAAAATACCCCAAGTGCGAACGGGTTTTGGAGTGGCTATAGTCTCTACAAGTCAGGGCATAATGTCCGGTGAGCAAGCAAAAGAAAAAAGGATGGGCGGAGAGTTTATCTGCTCAGTTTGGTGAGTTCTATGTCACGTATAGGAAAGATGCCTGTTCATTTTGAAAAAGAGGTCCAAGTCACCTTAGGTGCGGGGAACTTAGTTACTGTTAAAGGTCCAAAGGTGTCCCTGAGTTATAAGCTGAACCCAGAGATAAAGCCTAAGGTGGAACCCGGTATGGTTACTCTGACGAGAACGAGTGACCATAAAAATGTTAGGGCGCTACACGGTTTGTATCGAGCATTGATTCAAAATGCTGTGGTTGGAGTGACTCGAGGTTTTACTAAAATTCTCGACATCAATGGCGTTGGCTATAAGGCTAATGTGGCGGGAAAGAAGCTTGAACTCAATTTGGGGTTTACACATCAGATTGATTTTGAAATTCCCTCTGGAATTGACATCAAAGTGGAAAAAAACACAAGGGTTATAGTCAGTGGTGCTGATCGAAATATTGTAGGACTGGTCGCTGCCAAGATTCGGGGCTTTAAAGAACCAGAACCATATCAGGGCAAAGGCGTGAAATACGAAACTGAAGTTGTTCGTCGTAAAGCCGGCAAGTCCGTGAGTAAGTGAGGTAGAAGATGGCGATCAAATATAGAAATAAAACCGCTAAGAGACGGGTTTCGCGTTTTAAAAAGAAAATGCGTATTCGAAAGGATATTGAAGGGACAACAGAGCGTCCTCGTCTTACGGTTTTTAAAAGCCTTTATCATATTTACGCACAGCTTATCGACGATACTGTGGGCCGCACTTTAGTGGCGTGTTCGACGGTTGAAAAGGACTTGGATGGCAGCTGTAGTAATCGAGAAAGCGCGAAAAAAGTAGGAGCCTTGCTTGCCAAACGAGCCAAGGAAAAGAATATTGTAAACGTGGTTTTTGACCGTAATGGATATCGTTACCACGGTAAAATTAAAGAACTTGCAGATTCAGCTCGCGAAGCTGGACTGAAATTTTAACCTGCTGGAGATAAAATGACGGAACAAAATTCCGAATTCGAAGAACGAGTGGTTTGTATTAACCGAGTTGCCAAGGTTGTAAAAGGAGGGCGCAGGTTCTCTTTCTCAGCCCTTGTCGTGATTGGCAATGGTAACGGTACTGTGGGCGTTGGCCTAGGCAAAGCTAATGAAGTTCCAGAAGCTATTGGTAAGGCAAGTCGTCAAGCGAGAAAAAACTTGACCCACGTTTCGGTGAGTGGTGGAGGGATCCCCCATGAAGTTCTTGGTCAGTTCGGGGCCAGCCAGGTTTTATTGAAACCCGCAGGTGATGGAACCGGTGTTATTGCCGGGGGGGCTGTGCGCGCCGTTTTAGAATCCGTAGGCGTGAGAAACATTCTTACTAAATGCATTGGAACGAGCAACCCCCATAATGTTGTCCGCGCTACTCTTGCGGGACTTAAAGAGTTAAGTACTAAAGAAGCAGTAGAAAAACTCCGTGGTGCTTTGGCGTAACGGTCAAATAGAAGAGAAGATTTATGGCAAACAAAACATTTACAGTAAAATTAGTGAGAAGCTTAATCGGCAGTAATCCGAGGCAGCGCGCTACGGTGAAGGGTTTAGGTCTTAGAGGTGTTAACTCTAAAGTAGTTGTTAAAGACAACCCTTCAAACCGCGGGATGATATTCCGAATCCAACATCTAGTTGAAGTTCAGAAAGGTAATGTTTCATGAGTATTTTGGCTCGCTTACCCGTTCTTCGCGGCGCGACAAAGAAAAATAAGAGAATTGGTCGTGGCCCTGGTTCAGGTCATGGTAAGACTTCGACTAAAGGTCACAAAGGGAAGAAAGCTCGGACCGGTGGGTCCGTGGCCAGAGGATATGAGGGCGGACAAATGCCTTTGCATCGTCGCTTACCCAAATATGGATTTACAAATATTTTCCGCGTCGAATATTCAGCGGTTAATCTTGATCAGTTAGCGAGGTTCGATGGGGTTGTTTCTCCAGAATTATTGGCCGAAGTAGGGTTGACCAAACCCGGTCATTCCGTCAAAATTTTAGGCCGAGGCAAACTGACCAAAAAACTCACCGTGAAGGCCCATAAATTTAGCGACCGTGCTCGTCAGGGGATTCAGTCTGCCGGAGGCACGATCGAGGAGATCAAATAACAGTGGCTATCGAAGGTCTTGCAAAAATTCCTGAACTAAGAAAACGAATTTTATTCACAATTACGATGATAGCTGTGTACCGCTTAGGGACCCATGTTCCGACCCCAGGGGTCAACGGTGTGGCTCTCCAGGCGTTTTTCAACGCTCAGAGCAGTGGGATTTTTGGAATGTTTAATCTCTTTAGCGGAGGAGCACTGCAAAGGCTCTCTGTTTTCGCTCTTGGGATTATGCCCTATATTTCAAGCTCCATTATTTTTCAGCTCTTAACGGCTGTTTTTCCTTACTTAGAGGCTCTTAATAAAGAGGGCGAACAGGGGAGAAAAAAGATCTCCCAATACACCCGTTATGGCACGGTTCTCCTTTGTATTATTCAAGGCTACGGAATTTCCACCTACCTTCAAAATTCGACCAGTCCCGCAGGGGACCCTCTGGTTTTAGGAGCAAGTGTGGGAGGGATCCCCTTCAAATTGATGACCATTATCACTTTGACAGCGGGTTCTTGTTTTATAATGTGGCTCGGCGAGCAAATGACCGAACGAGGGATCGGTAATGGTACGAGTATTATTATTTTCTCCGGTATCATTGCGGGTTTACCTCGGGGGTTTTTCAATTCTATCGAACTTATAAAATCCGGAGAAATGAGCCCTTTCATTGCTCTTGCGATTTTGGCTCTGATGGTCGTCGTTGTCGCCGTTGTTATTTTTCTTGAAGTAGGTCAGAGGAGGATTCCAATCCAGTATTCTCAAAGGGTTTCGGGAAGAAAAGTGATGGGCGGCCAGAGCACTCACTTACCGCTAAAGATTAACTTTAGCGGAGTTATTCCTCCCATCTTTGCATCAAGTCTTTTGATGTTTCCGGCAACCCTAGCGACGTTTATAAATACACCATGGATGAAAAATATCCGGGACGCCATTAGTCCTGCCGGTGTTCTCTATAACGTTTTTTATGTTGGTTTGATTGTCTTCTTTTGCTTTTTCTATACGGCAATAGTTTTTAATCCCGACGATGTGGCCGACAATTTGAAGAAGTATGGTGGGTTTGTTCCCGGAATTAGAGCGGGTAAAAGTACGGCTGACTATATCGAAGGGGTTCTAAGTCGCATAACTGTGGGCGGTGCTATTTACTTAAGTGTCGTGTGTATACTGCCGAGTCTACTTATTTCGCAGGCGAAGGTTCAATTTTATTTCGGTGGAACAAGTCTTATGATTTTGGTGGGAGTAGCTCTTGATACCGTCCAACAGATCCAATCTCATTTGATCACTCATCAATATGAAGGTTTTATGAGGGGAGCGAAGCTCCGTGGGCGGAGGGCCTCCTATTGAACCTTGTTTTGTTTGGTCCCCCGGGCGCGGGCAAGGGGACTCAGTCCCAACTTCTCGTTGAAAATTATAAATTAAATCATGTAAGTACTGGAGACCTTCTTCGGGTAGCCATAAAAAATGAGACGCCTTTGGGTGTAGAAGCCAAGAAATTTGTAGATGCCGGAGACTTAGTGCCCGATACGGTTATGATTGGTCTTATAAGAGAAGTCGCCGCGGAGACAAAGAAGAAGGGCGGTCGAGGTCTCCTTCTCGATGGATTTCCAAGGACCTCTGCTCAGGCTCAAGTTCTAGATGAACTTTTAGAAAGAGAAAATGCTCCCCTTAGACAGGCGATTTTTTTAGAGGTTCCCAAAGATTTACTTAAGAGCCGACTTGTTGGGCGTCGAGTCTGTACAAAATGCGGAACTACATTTCATAAGGATCTCCGTCCTCCAAGAGTCGACAGAGTTTGCGATGTTTGCGGCGGAGCACTTGAGCATCGGGCCGACGACAGAGAAGCCGTAATTGAAAACCGGCTTGATGTTTACGAAAAAAATACGGCGCCCTTGAAAACCTATTACAAGAATTCTAACCGATTTGTTTCGGTGGATGGAGTCGGGGATCCAAAAGATGTCTTTAGCCGGCTTCAAGGGGTTCTGTAATTTCAATGCATACGATAAAATCTCCTAGAGAAATAGAAAAAATGAAGACGGCCTCCAGCGTTGTCGCTGAGATTCTTCAGGTCCTCCTCGAAGAGGCCAAAGAAGGAATGTCCACCAATGATTTGGATCGTAAAGCCGAAGAGCTTATTAAGAAAAAGGGCGCGGTCTCGGCTTTTAAGGGCTATAGCGGGTTTCCAAAAGTTCTATGTGCCAGTGTAAACGAAGAAATCGTTCATGGGATTCCCGATGACCGCGTTTTAAAGAGTGGCGATATCGTGGGTCTTGATTTTGGAGTTCACATTGATGGCTGGTATGGGGATTCGGCGGTCACCGTACCCATCGGCAAGATTAGCCCGGAAGCTAGCAAACTTATTAAGATCACTGAAGAATCTTTATATAAAGGAATTGAAGCTGCCGTCCCCGGAAATCGCTTAGGGGATATCGGCTTTGCAGTACAGAATCATGCTGAAAGTAACGGATACGGAGTCGTAAGGGATTTTGTTGGACATGGAATTGGACGGGCGCTCCATGAGGATCCTCAGGTTCCAAATTATGGAAAAAAGGGCACGGGAATGCTCCTAGAACCAGGAATGGTTTTGGCCATAGAACCCATGATAACTGCTGGAAGTTACAAGGTGAAAGTGCTGAAAAACAACTGGACAGCAGTAACCACGGATGGTAGTCTCGCTGCTCACTTTGAGCACACGATTGCCGTGACCGAAAAGGGTCCCGTCATTCTAAGTGACAGGGCGAAATTGTGAGACCCAAGACTTTAACTCAGGCGATTTAAACAAAGAAGGTTCATGGCAAAAGAAGAAGGTATAGAAGTTGAGGGCACAGTCTTGGAACCTTTGCCCAACGCGATGTTTCGGGTAGAGCTATCCAATGGTCATAAAGTTCTTGCACATATTTCGGGTAAAATGCGCATGCACTATATTAGGATTTTACCCGGAGACAAAGTAACGGTTGAACTTTCGCCCTACGACTTAACTCGTGGACGAATAATATTTAGATCTCAGTAGGAATAGGAAATTTTAATGAAGGTTCGCGCGTCCGTAAAAAAAATCTGTGTGAAATGTAAAGTGATCAAACGTCGAAATGTCGTACGTGTGATTTGTGAGAACCCAAAACATAAACAGCGTCAGGGGTAATTGAGTCATGGCTCGTATTTCAGGTGTCGATCTTCCAAGAAACAAAAGAATAGTGATCGGTCTTACATATATTTTTGGAATTGGAGTTTCTAATTCTCGAAAAATATTAAAAGAAGCTGGGATTGATGAGTCCAAACGTACAGACGCTCTCTCTGATGTGGATGTTGCCAAGATCAGAGAAGTGATTGACCGTGAACATAAAGTTGAAGGTGATCTTCGCCGAGATGTGGCCCTAAATATAAAGCGTTTAATGGATCTCGGTTGTTATCGTGGCATTCGTCATCGCAAGGGATTGCCAGTGAGAGGTCAGCGCAGTCGTACCAATGCTCGTACCCGTAAGGGCCCGAGAAAAACTATTGCTAATAAGAAACAGGCTCCAACTTCTAAATAATTTATTTTGAGGAATTGAGAAATGGCAACCCAACCCCAACAAGCTGATCAGGCAAAAAAAGGTCCACTCGTTAAAAAGAAAAAGGTCAAACGGAATGTGCAATCTGGAATTGCGCACATTCAAGCTTCTTTCGGAAATACAATTGTAACAATCAGTGATGTAGGTGGTGCAGTGGTGGCTTGGTCTAGCAGTGGCCACAAAGGATTTAAAGGTTCAAGAAAAGGAACACCGTTTGCTGCGCAAGTGGCTGCCGAGGATGCCGCAAGAAAAGCTATAGAGTGCGGAATGCGTTCTGTGGGAGTTCTTGTTAAGGGACCGGGTGCTGGGCGTGAGCCAGCACTTCGGGCTTTGGCTGCGGCTGGACTACGCATAACAGCTATTCGAGATATTACACCAATTCCACACAATGGATGCCGTCCTTCCAAGCGACGTCGTATATAAGAACCTATAGGAGGGTTTAAGTTTTGGGCGCTAAGAATTCAGTTTGCAGATTATGTCGTCGAGAGAATATGAAATTATTTCTCAAGGGCGATCGTTGTTATACGGATAAATGTAGTTTTGAACGCCGGCCCTATCCACCGGGACAGCATGGGCAGGCGAGAATGAAGTTTTCTGAATTTGCTCTTCAGCTTCGTGAAAAGCAAAAGGTGAAACGTATATATGGCGTTCAGGAAGATCAATTTCGTCGCTATTTCAGCGAATCCGAACAGGCCAAAGGCGTAACCGGCGAAACGCTTCTTTTGAAACTTGAACGTCGTTTAGACAATGCCGTTTATTTATTAGGTTATGCCAGCAGCAGAACCGAGGCTCGTCACCTTGTGAAACACGGCCATTTCAAAGTGAATGGTAAAAAGGCCAATATGCCCAGCCACGAAGTGCGAAAGGGCGATGTCATAGAGGTCCATGAAAAGAGTCGACAAATAAATAAGGTTTTGGCCGCGGTAGAATCGGTTAAGCGCCGAGAGATTCCAAAATGGTTGGATGCATCTCACGGCGATTTCAAAGGAACAGTTAAAGATATTCCCAGTCGAGACGATGTGACCTTCCCCATTGAAGAGCATATGGTCGTTGAATATTATTCGAGATAAGGAGCTTAGAGATAACATGCAGGAACATTATTATAAATTTTGGAGAGAACTCATCCGTCCCAAGAGTTTCGAGATTGAAAAAGAGTCTCTGGCTGCCGATTATGGCAAATTCACCGTTAAACCTTTGGAAAGAGGTTACGGTGTAACAATTGGTAATTCCTTGCGCCGAATTCTTTTGAGCTCAATGATGGGTTCAGCGGTCTCTGCGGTGCGATTCGACGGCGTCCTTCATGAGTTTAGTACGATTCCAGACGTTGTTGAAGACGTAACCGATATCATTTTAAATCTCAAACAGGTCAGATTTAAAATGCATAGCCCTAATAATCAAACTCTACGCATTGAAAAAAATAGCGAAGGCCCAATCACTGCTACCGACATTCAAACTAACGATCAAGTTGAAGTTTTAAATCCTGATCAACATATCGCGACTCTTGGCAAGGGTGGCAAGTTTAGCGCTGAAATTCTCGTGAGACTTGGCCGCGGATACGTGCCGTCTGACGAGCAGGGCTTAGATTTACCCGTGGGATTTATTGCCGTGGATTCTATTTTCAGTCCTGTTCGTAGGGTGAATTATAATGTGACTTACGCTCGTGTAGGTCAACGTACAGATTTTGACAAACTCACAATGGAGATTTGGACAGACGGAAGTATTCAGCCCGAAGACGCTCTGAGTTTGGGAAGTAAAATTATGAAGGAACAGCTTCAGGTTTTCATTAACTTCGATGAAACTATTGAGCCTGAAAGCGACGAAGCCGAAAAATCATCACCTACTCTGAATGAACATCTATTCAGATCCGTTGATGACCTAGAGCTTTCGGTTCGCTCTGCGAATTGTTTGAAAAATGCTAATATACGATATATCGGCGAGCTTGTGCAAAAGACCGAAGCTGAAATGTTGAAAACTAAAAACTTTGGACGTAAGTCTTTAAATGAAATCAAAGATATACTAGGTGAGATGGGATTGTCCTTAGGGATGAAGCTTGACGGTTGGCCTCCGGCGAACTGGAACCCAAACGAGCCAAAAAAAGATAACTAGAGAAGGATTTTTATGCGTCACTCAGCAAGAACACAAAGCTTTAGCCGTCCTCATAATCAAAGGGTATGGTTGATGAGGAATTTGGTTGTTAGTTTAGTTGAAAATGAACGTATTTCAACCACTCTCGCAAAAGCTAAAGAACTAAGACGTTGGGCTGAGAAGGCTATCACCTTGGGTAAGCGCGGGTCCTTGGCAGATCGCCGATTACTTTTATCAAGGATTCCTAATCAAATTGCCGTGGCCAAAGTTTTTAGTGAACTTGCACCTCGGTTTAAAGACCGAAATGGCGGGTATACCCGAATTTATCGAATGGATCGTAGACCGGGCGATAATGCTGAGATGGCACTTATCGAATTTCTAGATGCGAAACTAAAGAAAGTGAATGCAGAGACGACTAAAAAGGCCAAAAAGGCTGAGAAAAGCCTGGCTGGTGGGAAGTCGACGTCTGAAGCCACAAAAGAGAAAAATAAAGCCCGTAAAGAAGCTAAGGCTGCGAAAAAAGAAGCGGCAAAAAAAGAAGCTGTGGGTAAAGAAGTTGCACGAAAAGAAACCAAAATAAGCAAAGCTAAGCCCTCTTCTGCTAAGAAAACGGCGAAGAAGAGACAATAAGCTTTGTAGTGTTCCCTTAAAATAATGAAAACCTTAAATTTTAAGTTGGGGATCATCGGAGGTGGTCAACTCGCTCAGATGCTTGCCTCGGCCTCAAGGCGGCTCGGAGTAGAGCCCTTTATCTTGGCCCAAAAAACTACCGATTGCGCCCTTAAAGTCTCCACTCAGTTCCTCATAGATGACGGAAGCGATGAAGTATTAGAGAGATTCTTTGACCAAGTTGATGTGGCGACCATAGAAAATGAATTTATCGATTTGCCGCGTTTTTCGAAAATTTTTAGAAAATATGCCGGTAAGAATTTTTTCCCCACTTTCGAGACCCTTGAGTTTGCCCAAGACAAATTGCGCCAAAAAGAGTTTTTGAAAAAGTATAAAATTCCAAGCTTAGATTATGTTCGGGTATCCAAATCTAGGGATGTGGAAAACGCTTATGAGAAATTCAAAGGGAAGGTCGTATATAAAACCGCTCGATTTGGATACGACGGTCGCGGCACTTTCATCGCAAATCAAAAGAGGGTGAATCTGCGCGATTTTAATGGCTACGCCGAGCCTCTCGTGGAGTTTAAAAAGGAGTTAGCTGTTGTGGTCGCAAGATCAAGAACTGGCGAAACTCGTTGTTATCCGACCATCGAGACCGTCCAAAAGGAGGGAATTTGTAACTGGACATTGTTCCCGGCGCCAGTGTCCCATCAGGAAGACAAGAGGGCAAAATCCATCGCTTTGAAAGTCGTTCGCCATCTTAAGGTGATTGGCGTTTTTGCCGTTGAGATGTTCTTAATGAAGAACGGAGAAATATTTGTAAACGAAATAGCTCCCCGCGTTCACAATTCAGGGCATGTTACCCAAAATGCTTGTCTGACCAGTCAATTTGAACAACATATTAGGGCCGTTTCGGGGTTGAAATTGGGAAATGTCGAACCTTTAAAATCTGCCGCAATGGTGAATATTATTGGTAGAAAGGATATGGACTTGGAAAGTTCGTCTATCATTTCTTTGAAAAATGAAATTCAGGCAAAGGAGAGCTGGATTCACTGGTATGGAAAAATTGGCCACACAAAAGGGCGAAAACTTGGCCATATCAATTCCGTCGGAAAATCTGTAAAAGTGGCTCTTAAGCAGGCTCAAAGCATTCGGGAAAATATTCTCGTTTAAGGGAGAGGTCTTGACTAAAAGTGCTTGTGTTATTGTCGTTATGGGGAGTCGCTCTGACCTTCCGAAGATGAAGGCCGCCAGTGAAATCCTAAAGACCTTTAATATTTCAGTTCGAACGGAAATCCTTTCTGCCCACAGAACACCCCAACTCCTGGAGCGAGAAGTCGCTCGTTGGGAGAAGATGGGCGTCACTGTGATTATTGCAGGAGCGGGAGGGGCGGCTCATTTGCCAGGTATGTTGGCCGCTTTTTCAAAAATCCCAGTTATCGGCGTACCCATAGGTTCAAAGGCATTGAACGGCTTAGATTCTTTACTTTCAATAGCTCAAATGCCCAGAGGAATCCCAGTAGCCACAGTCGCTGTTGACGGCGCTTATAATGCAGGACTTCTAGCCATTCAGATCATGGGTTCGAGTGATCAAGAGATTAAAAATCAATACGCAAAATATAAAAAAGATTTAAATAAGAAAGTACTTAAAGATCGTAAACTCCTCTCTAAGATGGGGATTAAAAAATTTCTAGGTAGATGAAATCGAAGCATGATTGTTGATGGCACAATAAAAAAAAACATGTTTAGGGCTGTAGAGCTTATCAGGGCTGGTGAACTCGTGGCCTTCCCCACCGAAACAGTGTACGGTCTTGGGGCCGACGCACTTAATGTTAAAGCTGTGGAAAAAATATTCAGAGTCAAGCAGAGGCCCTTTGCGGATCCTCTCATCGTTCATGTGACCGACCTTGCTGACATAGAGCGAGTGGCAAAGCCCCTAGGGAGCAAAGTTCAAGGGTTAGCCATGAAGCTTATGGAAAAATTTTGGCCCGGACCATTAACCTTAATTTTTGAAAAGAAAAAAGAGCTGCCGGATATGGTAACCGGGGGGCTTATCACCGTAGGTTTAAGAATGCCTAAACATATCGTAGCCAGAGCGCTAATCAAAAATTCCGGGACGCCCATAGCCGCTCCAAGCGCTAATCGATTTCAAAGTCTCAGTCCCACGACTGCTGCGGCCGTGGAGAGGGAGCTCGGCCCCGATATTCCGGTTATACTGGACGGGGGACCCTGTGAGGTGGGATTGGAGTCAACGGTACTCTCTTTACTGGAAGGGCCAGTTATTTTGAGGCCTGGCGGTGTCAGCCAAGAGGACATAGAATACGTCCTTGGTTTTAAAGTTCCTTTTTATAAACGAGGAGTTGGAGTGGGACCTCTCCCCAGTCCTGGAATCATGGATTTTCACTATGCTCCAAGAAAGCCCCTCAAATTGTTCACCAAAGAAAAATTAGAGAAATTATTGAAGAAAAAAAATCAGCAAAAGGATGTTTCTAATACCGCGTTGCTCTGTTTTTCCAAAGCTGATAAAAAGCTTTTTTCAAAAAGTGGTTTTCTTGAGATTTTTGTACTCTCTGAGAGGGGAAGTCTGCCTGAGGCCGCAAGAGAACTCTTCAGTACTCTAAGAAAAATCGATGAAGGGAGTTCAAGGTTGATTTATGCCTTAACTTGCCCTCACGAGCAGATCGGGGTCGCCCTCAATGACCGATTAACCAAGGCGGAGCATTAGTTGTGATAGTGACCGATCTTTACAATAAGTTACTTCGGGAATTCGAGGGGAACCAGAGAAGTGATCTCGAGAGCGCGATTCAGAGTGACAAGCGTCTCTCCGACCTCAAAGAGATGGCCGTGGAATGGGGTGAAGAGATTGCCAATGTACAAAAATGGATGCAAAGTAAAGAGTATCTAACCCAAGAGAAAATGGCTAAGGAGTTTATTAAAGAAGTTCCAGAGGTCATTCAAAAAGTAGAAGAATCTTTTGGGGCAAAATTAAAAGGAGAGTTGAGACTCAGTCCAAGCTTAATGCGCTTTGATGGATTTGCGAAGTATGACTTGGGCAATCACACCATCTGGTTTGGGGTGGATCATCCTGATGCCAAGAGGGAATATCTTCAAGCTCTTTTGAGTCATGAGTTATCCCATGTTTATAGGGACCATCAGCCCAGGGTTTGGGGCCACCTCGGCAAGCCACTGAATAAGGTTTCAAGAGCTGAGTATTTGGACGCCGTATCGGGGCATGAGCATTTAATCAGTGAAGGTTTGGCTACGTTGAATTCCCAAATCGTCTATCCAGAGATTCCTATTCACGTCCATCACTATTACTTTCCCCATGAAATGCAGTGGTGCATGGAGCATTTTAAAGAAATTGATAAGGCCATAAGACAATGTCTTAAAGAAGACCAGAACGTATGGAAGTTTTATGAGGACGATATTATTATGCCGGGGAGTCCTTCGCGAACTCAGTATTTTTGGGCGGCAAAAATACTGGCAGACTGGTTGCCTCACAAAACTGGTCGATCGTTACCGGAGGCAGTTGTTCTCGCTCACGGCTGGCCCGTCACCGAATTCGACTGTATTTGAGTGTAAGCCGAAGTTCCTGCTTGGTTGTAACCTCTGATTCTAAAATAATATTTTCCGGGTTTGGGAAGTAAAACCGACGCGGTCTGAGTTCCGTCGGGCACTGTGAGAATTTGTGCAAAATTAATTCCATCGCTAGATTCTTCTATATAAAATCCGTCTTGTTCTCCCCGATTAGAATTCCAAGTCAGTTTGACTTGATTGGAGTTGGACTGCCCTTGAGGTAGCGATGTCATCACTTTCCCATTCTGGCCACAGCCTAAGCTTAGAATCGTAACTAACAAGGCTAAAGTTTTATTCATTTAATCCTCCACAGTTACAAAAAAGTCAGTAGGCGCCTGAGGAGCCATCAAGGCTGGGGTAACGGAAACGGGAACTGAGGCCACACTATGGGAATTAATATTTTGTGCTTCAACTTCGTAGTAGTAGGTTGTGCCGTTCCGAAGACCCACATCGGTGAACGAGTTGGCGAAAACCGAACCACTGACTTGAGTAAATGGACCTGAGCTTGAAAGGCTTCGGCTAACAATATAGGAGAGCGCTCCATTTATAGACGGCCAACTGAGGGTGGCCACTTGATTATGTGGAGTAGCATATACGCTGTTAGGAGCGACAAGACCCTCGCCATTGGAATTAGAGAGAATTGAGATAAGGCTTTGGCCGTTGAAGGATCCGAATCCAGTTGAAAGATCATAGCCGGTAACGGCGGGGTAAAAAAGGTTTGTGGAAAGATCGGCTATATCATGGAATCCTTGGCCAGGTGAGCTGCTTCGTCCAATTTGATAAAGAGCCTTTGTTGATTGGCTAAGGCTGTGAAAGCGGCCCACAAGGGAGCAGCACAACTCGTGCCCCCATAGATGTTCCACGCTCCCCCGACGTAGATGGCATAACCGGTCTGGGGGTTTGCATCGAGAGAAATATCGGGCACCATCCTCATTGCGGTAGAGCCTTTATTTGCTCCATTGGCAAGGCCTGATTGCCAAGTTGGAAGAGGCCACACGGTGCTTATACCACCACCACCACCTTGAGATTGGCTTCCAGAAATTCCCCAGCTTTGCTCACTCTTGTAAGAACCGTTTGAGTTTAAACTGAGTGTAGTCCCGCCGGTTGCCACGACGTAGGGTTGAGACGCGGGGTCATCGACACTTAAAGTAGACCCATCGTCATAGGCGCCGGAGTCTCCCGAGGCGGCATAGATACTTTGTCCTTGGGCCGCCATCTGTTGAAAAATGGTGTTTTCAGAATTTAAATAACTTGATGTAGGGAGAGATTCCGGTTCTCCCCAAGATGTACTCACTTCTTTTGCTAGGTTGTCGTCGGCGATTTTTGCATAGACATCGAGAGGACCAGTGTCACTATTTACGCCCTCATAGACCAAGATTTTATTCACCCCAGGAGCTGCGGCCATCATAAGTTCTATGTCGAGGGTGACCTCATCGGCCCCATCTCCAGCGGCACCAGTAAAGTTATCGACATAAACATTTTGGAGAGTTGGAGATAAGGCTAAGGCAAATTGTCTTGCGTAACCTGCAATATCGCTTGAGACATAACCGTCGAGCTCCATTAGAGCTAAAGTTTGACCGGACCCGTTTACGGTCCCGGTCGGCAAATTATAGGCCTTTTGAATATCGGTTGGAGAAAGACCTCCGTTCGGGCCTGTGCCTATTCCGGTCGCGTTGTTTGAGAGAAGTTTTCGGGCATGAGTTTTAAGCAGAGTGAAACTATTCAGACCGAGAATGCCTGATATTTTACCGGCAATTTGACTGTCAACTTGAGGATCCGTTGTGGGAGCAAAAACCACTCTTTGGTCTCGGGACTGATACTGATGCAGTTCCAGGTTAAAGGCTTTTTCAATATCCGCTGCACTTCCTATGGTTCTGAGAGTCGTAGAACTCTTTCCCGTGA
>JABDDW010000015.1 GCA_013287405.1 Deltaproteobacteria bacterium | reverse complement strand
CATAATATTGAATCAGGAAAATTTACAGAAATGATATTGAAGTCATAATCAACAGAAGAGATTGTTGAAAGAAAGATAAAACGGGCACCCAGAAATTCGTAATTAATTTTAAGTTTTGACCCGGTGACGAACCCTTCAGGAACTTCTTGCAGTTTGAAGTCGATGGCAGAAAGTTCCATGCTAGAGGAGGAAAAATCGAAAATAGCATTAAAAACCTTGTTATCTGGCAAAATAGTCATTTGGGCGCGAATGTTAGAGGGACAATCTTTTACTTCTGCCAAATGCTGACCAAATGCAGTATCATCGCCGAAATCCGTTCCATAAATAACCCGAAAACTTGTATTTAAAAAAACATTTTCAGGTAGGATAAAGTCTTTGAAACTACTCAGTTCGGGTTCGTATATATTACTTAGCACAAGGTAATGCTTAGATTCTCGGACTACTGATTCAATTAATTTCCACTTTCCATTCAAAATAGTCTTGCCGTTTTTACTAATTTCTATATCCAAAGCATCTGTCGCAACGTCTAAAATTTTTTGAAAACTCTGATCTATCGAGATTTGTATTCGACAGAACTGAATACTTTCGATCGTGATTGGAAACACAATATCTGGAATCGAAATAACTACCAAAACGCACTGATTAGCTCTAGTGCCATGACGGTTGAACTTTCGACGATTTCCATTAACTAATGATAGCCCCATACTCTTTATCCAGTCTTTACATTGCTTGAAGCAGCTTTAGCTATTAGCGAAGTAATGACTTCAGGGGTAAGCGTCCTGATTGCAGCGTGCTTAAGGAAGGCTGGTCTCTTTGCAATAGTTGACTGAATCTCTGCAATCGACTTATTTGAGATAATTTGCTCAGCAAGATAATGAGCAACTGTAATCAAAAAGCCTGGGACAGTGCTAGAAGGGCGTGTGTCCTGACGTGAACCGGTGGACCGTAACATCGGTAAAAGTAAATATGTATCAGGATTTAAAAGGGTTTGGTATTGATCCGCCTTCATATCAGGTATGTATAAACATTCTGCGGCCAGAATCTGTGGAACTTCGCTAGTATCCACTTCATAATAGGCAAGAAGCAATTTAAGTATTTCCGCACTCTTTAACTTCAATTTAAACTCCGTTGGATCAGTAAGGGTTAGAGCCTTTCTAATCGGATGTGCATAGTCCAAGGCTGCTTTGATCGGTGCGCTTGATGAAGACTGTTTCCGAATAAAAGAAAAAATGAGTTCCTTGATAGCTTTTGGATCTCCAATGGTATTTTCTTCGCTATAATCAACTATGCTTCCAATGTTCCTCGACTCCCGAAGTTGTTGTATGGAAGGTGTACCTATCAAAGGAATCATCTGGATGTCTGGAGAGGCCCTATGTAACTCCAACTGAATCGAGACAAAATCCTTTGATCCTAATTGCTGAGGGAAAATAGCAAGCTGAAATTTTTGTTTCATTAACCAAACTTTTGCTTCAGAAAGGTCCGATGTCGTAAATATTAATGCACGGTTCAAGTCAGGGTCTTCTTCTAAAATTGCCTGATTTCTTAAACCTCTATCTTCATTTGGATCGAGTAACAAAACTCGCAGTCCAAGCGTATTTGAATTTGGAAGTTTTACCTTTGTCATTTCGTACCCCATCGTCAGAAAATTAAATTTCGCTTTTACATTCCGACACTTACTTGTCGACAGACCTTCAGTTGTTCTTTAGAATGGATGGTCTAGTTTGACATTGAAAAATCAGGACTAATTACCAGGGCCACTTGCTAAAAATAATTCTTCATTGTCTTTAGTCTTGAGTAACTAGTATTTGTGAAAGGTCAAGGCAGGTTGTTTTTAATATCCCTAGCACTAACTTCGGGATGTTCCTCTAGTTTACAAATATTAAGATTATCGGAAGATGATGACGATCAAAGACCGCGTGAACCTTGTAGCACTGGGATTGATCACAAGCAGATCACCCAAACTGGTAACCCAAATCATAACGAATGTGGGAACATTATCTTCCCCTATGAAATCTCCGTGTTATGATTGAAGGAAATTCGAGTTTACTCAAAAGAACCATGGATTTAGGAGCACTTCACCTCTACTTGTTTGGGAAAAAATGGAAACCAGCATCAACACTCTCGAGAAAACCGCTCCCATATTGAAAGCTGGCGCAATTCGCATTTCGCCCAATGATGTAAGATATGTGAGAGACAGTGATAAACACGAGACGATATTCAATAAGGATGCAGGTCCTTTTCTACATGCGTTTATAGACGGTAAGAACATACAGGCCATAATTCTGGAGAATTTTAAGTACGGAAAGCCCACCGATTTTGTGCTTCTTAAAGACACGCTTTTATCCCTTTATTGGAGTAATAATCTTGTAAATGGCAAAGAGTTTAGTGATGCCATAGAATTTTCTGATTGGCTCCCCGTCAATGAAAGTGTGTTAATAAGACCTACGATTGAAATTGACATTGGGCAAGGATCCATCCTCACCCAAATCCTTCTTATCCTAGTACCCGTAGCCGTCGTGGTCTCGGCGTACAAATTGTTTAATCAAACCGACCCTTCTGAGTTTGCATTGCTATTGTTACCAGCAGCTTTTCTTTCGCTCAAAGGTATTTTATCAGCCACTATCAGTTCCGCTATGAATAAACGGCCTCAAATTTTAAGTCTCCAAATCTCAAAGTTTGGGATCTATGCAAATGAATCGTCAAGCCAGCTCTACGAACTTCCCACCAATCAAACCGTAATTAAACAGAACGACTTAAGTGATTCGCTATGGGTGGTCGTCGAGGGCGAATGTCGTGCGGCAAATAACGGTGTAGCCCGCGGGGATCTCAAAAGTGGTGATATTTTTGGTGAAATCGGAGTCATCTTCAATACGAGGCGGACGGCCACAATCTTTACCGTGAAGCCAAGTATACTTTTAAAAATTGAGGCCACCCATATGTATCAAATCTTAAGTTCGAACCTCAACTTAGCTGTGGACCTTCAAACTCTCGCCTCAGAACGTTTAGACGCATAACAAATAACAAAAAAGATTGCACTTGATGTCAAAGCCCACCTCCAATAGAAATCTATACGGAAGTGAGGAACCCCATGACAGATGCTAAACTTGAAACCATAACCTCAAGTATACGACACCTTATTACACAAATTGGTGAAGATCCGAAACGCGAGGGGCTGCAGAAAACGCCTGAACGTTATGCAAAGGCTTTGGACTATTTGACAAGCGGCTACAATATTTGTCCAAAGACAGTTCTAAATGACGCCATTTTTCATGAACAGTATGATGAGATGGTGGTGGTTAAAGATATCGAGATTTATAGCCTTTGCGAACATCATATGCTTCCGTTTTTTGGGCGAGCCCACATTGCCTATATTCCGGACGGAAAAATAGTCGGCTTAAGCAAGGTCCCCAGAATGGTGGATGTTTTTTGCAGGCGGCTTCAGGTCCAAGAGCGGCTCACGACAGAAATTGCCGCTACTCTTGATGAACTCCTTAAGCCCAAGGGAGTGGCTGTTGTTATTGAGGCCCGTCACCTTTGTATGATGATGCGTGGGGTGGAAAAACAAAGCGCCTCAATGGTGACAAGCTCCATGTACGGAGATTTCAGAAAAAATGATTCCACAAGAAAAGAATTTTTGAGCCTTATAAAATTCGGGGATTGAACTAAAACGTGTATAAAGGTGCGTAGTTTCGATTTCTTTAAGTTATCGATTTATATTTTGTGGAAAAGTTCTGCCCAGCTCCCAGATGGTATTTCCCGACTTAAGCTCCACCAAATCGTATTGAATAACAACGCCTCCACCTTCGATGTCGTCGGCAAAAATCTCTAAGTCAAATGACCCGTCATTTTTCTCAGTTAGCGTGGCGAGGGGGTATTTTTTGAAGGCCTCCTTGATTTTATCAGCGTGGGTGAAAAGCTTAATCTTTTTTAGATTTCTAAAACCTTCAGGCAAAATTTTGGCACGGTCAAGGCGGTTGATATCGTCCTCCCATGCCGTCATAAATTTTTTTTCTGTCGATGCGCGAGCAAAGAGACTTAAAGTGGTGAGCCTTAGAAATCGATTCACCGTCCAAACAGCGATAAGGGCAATGAGAAGAAAGAAAATCCCCCGAGAGACAAATTTGCGCACTATCGATTTTTGTTTTTCCATAATCTAGTTTCGAGTTTTTCTAATTTATCTAAACATTTTATTAACTTAGTACCCACCTCTGAAAAGGGCGCAAACAGGCACCTGTCATTGGGGCCACTATTTGGATCTAAATACATGAAAACACATGCTTATCATGAAACCCAGGAAAAGGTATGTAAAAAGCCTGACGTATCTTAAATTTGAGCCTATTCCCGAAATACAATAAAAGCCCCTGATTCCAGGGCCTTGAATTATTTACAAATTAGGCATACCCCATGAATAGTCACTTCCATATGAAGTCTCAATCACTTTTAAAAATACGTCTGAATTTGGCTCTTGGTCTTCTTATATTAGGCCTTGTTAACCTCTGGGCCTGCTCACCGGTGCAATTCACCAATTCCGATTCGTCGTGTACGGTCTCAAAACCTTGCTCGGTAGGGATTAACGGGCTCTCTGAGGTCACACAATCGGTGACGTTTACAGATAGCAACCGTGTGGATATCTTGGTGGTCGTTGACAACTCCAACTCTTACGCCGCCGAAGATCAAAGTTTAGGCAATCCTCTCAATGGATTTATCTCTGGCCTTAATTCAAGCGGCCTTGACTGGCAAATAGGCGTTACGACCACTGATGTTTGCCCCCAATCCGATGCCAGTTCAAATCTCTGTCCACCCAACGACGTTGGTTCGCAAGGTCTTCTCGTTGGGCCGTCAATCCCGCAATCTCCGAGCTCAACCCAATACTCCACGGGGACCCAATATATAGTTAAACCTGGAGCTTCGGCCCAGGCTGAATTTGACAGCTTAGTCGTTCGAAATGATAGTTATGCTGGCGCCAATGGATACCCTTCAGGTGATGAGCGAGGTATTTTTGCCGCCAACCTTGCTATTGATCAAGCCAACTCAAGTAATAAAGGTTTTTTTAGAGATAATAGTAATCTTGCCGTGGTGATCATCTCAGACGAAGATGAAAGATCCGTGGGTGGACTCATTCCCTCTGACCCGGCTTATGCTCCCCTAGCATCCTATGATCTCCCCCAAACCTTGATGAATAAAGTCGCCACGATATGGGGCGGGAATAAATCTCTTCTTGTGAATACGATCGTTATTAATCCCGGTGACACCACATGTTTTAACTATGAAGAGGCCAATGATCCTCTGAAGAGCGCTCACTTTGGCAATATTTATGCTGAACTCTCTGGGGCTACAAACGGAGTACAAGGAAGCATTTGTACTCCTTCTTATGGGACCATGCTTTCAAATATCACTGGCGCCATTGGCCAAATCCCCTTAACCAATACCGTGTCTCTGAATTACGTCCCCTCAAGCCCGCCTACAGTGACATTTAACCCGGCCTCTAATGCTGTACACTACACATGGACTCCAGGAACTAATCAAATTGTATTTAATCAGCGTCCTGCCAATGGGACGGTAGTCACTTTTAATTATACTTTTACTCCATAATGAGCGCCCTGCCGGGCGCACCACAAAAAAACGCCCCGACAATTGTCGAGGCGTTCTGTAAAGAAAATTTATTCAAATTTATTAGAAAGCGTACTTAGCTTGTCCAACAAATTGCATTGGGTTTGAAGTCGGTAAACTGCCTGAGCTGAAGTAATTACCTAGGGTCAGATAACCCACTTGAGCCAGCATTGAGAATCCATGACCATAGTTGTGGGTAGCATGGATGTTATACACCGTGCCCAAAGATGAGTTGGCGCCGTTTGTAGCCACAAGGGGTGTAGCAAGACCCGTTGCACCAGTGACTCCACCATACATATTTCCTTCAGCAGCACTTAGCCAGTTTGTCGCACTAAATCCGCCAGAACCAAGAGCTGTCGTTGACGTTCTGCTGAGCATATCGACTTCCAACCCGAAAGTGGTGTCTTCAGAGGGACTTAAAGAAGCCCCAATGCGGAGGTTCGTTAAGTTTCCAAAACCAAACATATTCATGCCGCCAGTGTAACTATGACGATCAAAGAATAGAGGTTGGTATGCATTTTGGGAAGTTCGCACTGCAGCCGAAGAATTGTCCCCGGAGTCAACATGGTAGTTTACGAATACTCGTCCTTTCATAAACTCTGGGAAGTTTGCACCCACTTCCGCGTCGATCATATTTCCACCGAAGCTTATGCCTTGGGTTACAGTTCCACCGGTATTTTCTTTACCCGTTTGAATTACTCCATCTAAGCGATAGTCAACAATGGAGTACATTCCTTTTACATGGAGACCTATAGAAGTTAGACCTAAATTTCCACCACCGGCAACATAACCTGGTAAGAAGGTATTGGGAGCCGTACCAGCATCGACGTTGGCCTGAAGAACGAAAAGATCAGCCGTCTTCAGGAAGTCGGGTAAGCCTTTAAACTGAGCATAGAAACCGTAGAAAACCAATTGGGCATCAGTACCTGCACCTGTAGACGGGGTACCGACGTCGGCAAGAGTTCCACCACCAAGGTCAAGGTCCATAAAATCCCAGCTCATACGGCCCATAATGCTATCGGCATTGTACGGGGTGCCTAGCCAGTCGTTCTTAGAAAAAACTAAACCATCACCATAATCCATAGATTGACGACCAGACCTTAAACTTGTGTTATCTGAAAGCTTCCACCACAGCCAAGCCTCATTAACTTGCAACGAATTTTGAACACTTACGTTTGTAGTGTTTGGAATACTGCCCCCTGGGTTATTAGCATAGGGTTGAGTATTAGTGGGCACGCCTAAAGCACCTCCCCAAACGGCCGTATGGACGAAATTAAAATAAGCTTGGAGTTTATCGCTTGAAATGGCGTTCACATGGAACATGTTGCGATCGGCCCACGAACTCGTTGTGGTCGTGCCGCCACCGTTAGATACACCACCTGATAAGTTTGCTGCCTGGTTGTTAAAATAGGTTTGTCTGACTTCGCCACCAAACTTAAATTCGGTGCCTTTGTCATCGGCTTTTGCAAATCCGCCAACAGTGGCTAAGACCGCAATAACTGCCAGTTGCTTCTTCATTCGTTATCTCCTCTTGGTTGATATTCGTTTCTAAAACGAAGTTGTTTTCAATAGTTGCTTTTACGCACTGGATCCTGAATGAGCGATCAAAATCTCTGGCCAACATTTTTAGTCTGATGGCTCATACGTTTTCCAACACGTTAAATGTACACGTAAATTTAAGATCGCTATTTAAGGTAAATCAACCTATTTTTTTACTATATCCCGCACTGCACCACATTCTGTTCATTGACTTGTCATGCGCTGCCACATAGAATCGGCACTTTACTAACTTATTCGGGGCGTAGCGCAGCCTGGCTAGCGCAACTGCTTTGGGAGCAGTGGGTCGGAGGTTCAAATCCTCTCGCCCCGACCACTTACAAGGCGGAAACCGGCACCCTGATTGATTAAGATGTCTAAATCCAAAATACTCATTGTGCATCGTCAGTATCGAAATAGTGGGGGTGAAGACGCGTTTTTGGAAGAGATCCTTAAACCCGCAATGGATGCCTCCGGGTTGGAGTTTGACTGCCTCATCCTCCCCCCCTTAAGCCCCTCCACCTTGAAAAATTGTCTTGAGATTTCGGGCATGGTACTGGGTTTTGAGCGACTGAGACCAAGTCTTAAGTCCTGCTTGGGCCTTTTGAAAGCAGATCAGTTCACCCACGTTATCTTTAATAACTACCTACCGACAATTTCACTCCAAATGCCGCAGCTGACGAAGGCCTATGGTTTGAAGACTTTAATGTGGGTCCATAATTTTCGCCTGGATTGCGCCAACGGCCTTCATTTTGATGGAAAGAGCAGCTGTAACCGGTGCTTAAATTCAGGAAGCCGGTGGGCCTTTTTTCTTAATTGTCAGAAAAACTGGATCCAATCTCTAATTTACTTTTTCATTTATCGTCGTCAGAGAGTGGCTCGTTTCGTCGTTCCTCACATCGATCACTTTATTTGCAATTCAGAATTTACACGAGCGTCCCTTCAAAAAACTTTAAACTACCTTAAATTAGAGGGAACCTCGTCCGTGATTTCTATGCCCACTCTCCACCCTGTGAATGTAAGCCAGTTGCCCCCAAAGACCCTTTCTCACGTATTAAAAACTTTAGAGAGACCCTTTTATCTTTACTTAGGAAGGGTGAGCTTCCACAAGGGTGCTGATATTTTCTTAGATCTAGCTAAAAAAAATCCCGAGAAGTGTTTTCTGATGTGCGGAGACGGCCCCATGATCGAAGAATTAAAAAGTAAAAAAAGTGAAAACCTTGAATTTGGAGGCGTGGTAGGTAAGGAAGAGAAAAACTGGCTCTTTAAAAATTGTGAAGCGCTCATAGTGACCTCTCGAACTCCTGAAACATCTTCCCTTGTGATTTCTGAATCGCGACCTTATAACACGCCGATCGTCTACCCTCGGGGAGGAGGAGCTGAAGAAACTTTCAAGGCCTTAGGATGCGTGGGTTGCTCCCTCGACGAATTTGTAGGACAAAGCTTCTCTCGAAACGAGTCTCAAAATAAGGCTCTTGGCCTTGAGGACTTTGCGAGGTCTCTGAAAAACTGTTTAGCAGCGCAGCCCCCTAAAGTTATGGAGCTTGAAAATTGAAGCTCTCTATAGTGACCCTCACTTATAATGATCCCGTAGGACTCAGTCGGACTATAGAATCCTTAAAACCGCTCTCAGGTAGTAAATCTTTAGGATCATGGGAGCATGTGGTTGTCGACTCCTCGCCCTCAATGAACACCGCAATTTTAGATTTGCCGGGTTGGCCTCTCACACGAGTAGAGAGTCCACCAAGGGGAATCTATCCTGCATTTAATCTGGGATTAAAATCTGTTTCTGGAGATCTCGTTTGGTTTCTAAACGGAGGGGATCAACTACTATCTTTAGAAAATTTAGTAAAAGCCCAGACTCTGTTTATCCAAAACCCCACTATTGAGATCGTAGCCGCTCCCGTAAAACTTTTTAGAGGGGGCAAATACACCTATGATTCCAAGGTATCAGGAGATTTCAGTTACAATATTATTGGTCAAAATGGTCTCTGCCATCAGGGAATACTTTACCGCAAAACTGTTTTTGAGAAAGTCGGTTTTTACGACGAAAGTTTCAAACTGGCAGGGGACTACGAACATCACTTCCGATGCCTCTCGGCCGGCGTTAAATTTGCAGTTTCGGATAAACCTTTTGCCCAATACAATCGGGACGGAAGATCAGACCAGTTCGAAAAAGTTTTTGCGGAATTTCAAAGGGTTTGGGCTCAAAACTCTCAGAATTTAACAAGAAAGATTCGTATTTCAAATCTCTCCCTGGGTTATTTCTATCTCTTGAGAACAAGATTAATGAGATCAAAAATTCTCAAACCCTTCTCTCGTCCCTTAAAGGAAGTTTGGTATTTTCTGAATCGCTCTGCACAGGGCCGTTTACGCAGATAAATATTTTCTAAACCGAGAATAAATAGCTTCAATCTCTTTAAGAGGATCCCCGGGAGCGAAATTGAACTCCTCTTTCAATTTAGTTACAGCTATCTCCGGGAAAATTATTTCTGATGCGTCCCGAGCATAGGACACTTTGGCTCCGGTAAGTTTTTTTAAAACCTCCTCGTTAGTTATATTTTTTCCTCTAGCCAGATTATACACCCTAGATTGACCACGAACGGCTATGATGGGGAGCATTTCAACCACATCGTCTATAAGGATATAATCCTTAGCTGAACTGGGAGTCGTTTTTAAAATCACCTGCGCTGTTTGGATCAACTCTTTCATCACCGAAAATACAAAATTCTCAGATTTAAAATCATCTCCCAATACATTTGATACCCTGACGATTTTAATTTTAGGAGAGTTCAGCGAGAGGCAAAGAGCTTCTCCGGCGAGTTTACTCAGATTAAAAATGTGATTGAGATTAAACGGGTTAACCACCAAGGGCGTTTCTTCTTTTGTTGATGACGCCCCTTCATAAACCCTCGTCGAAGAAAGATAAAGGAACGAATCAAACTGAGCTCTCTTCAAGACATTGGCTAAAACCTGCACATGGGCCTCGATCGTTTCAAAGGGACTTTTTCTAAAGTCGGCCGTCAATCCGATGCAGAAAATGACGTGGCCCAAAGGTTTTTCAAAAATAGAAGAATCACTTCGTTTCGGAGCAAAGTATTTAGTCCCACTGTCTTGAAATTTTTTGACCAAATAGGACCCTACAAAACCTGAGGCACCAAGAACGGTAAAAATACTTTGTCACCCCTTTTAGAATATTTTTAGCTCGGGGATGGCGATCACAAACCTGCCTCCCCACTCTCTGATATATGAAATCTGCGCGGTGATTTCGTCCCGTAAGTTCCACGGAAGAATAATTACGAAATCCGGTTGTGTTTCCCTAAGCCGTTTCTCTGCGACCACTGGAATATGTGAAGCGGGTAAAAACTTCCCCTGCTTATGTGGAGAAGCGTCGACCACAAAATCCACAAGGTCTTGCTTCACTCCGCAAAAGTTCAGAAGCGTATTGCCTTTAGCGGCAGCGCCATAGCCCACGACCTTTTTCTGAGCCATCTTCGAATCAATAAGAAATTTAAGAAATTGATACTTGATATGATGAGCAACCTCTTGAAAACGGGTGTAGTAATTCAGATTGGTCATGCTGGCCGATTCTTCTCTTTTTAAAAGCAGGCTCACCGAGTTTTCTAAGGGATGCACGTCCCCATGATCCACGAAAATCCTTAAAGACCCGCCATGGGTGGGAATTTCTTCAACGTCAAATACCCTTAAGCCGTTTTGTTTAAAAACCTGTAGAACCGCCGTCAAAGACAAATAAGAAAAGTGCTCGTGATAGATCGTATCAAACTGGTTGAACTTAACGAGTTGCATAAGATGGGGGAACTCAGCGGTCATCGCTCCCTTTTCATGGAGAAGAGTTTTGATTCCTTTTACAAAATCATTGATATCGGGCACATGGCCCAGAACATTGTTTGCGGCGATAAGATCGGCTTTCCCCTCTTTATCGACTATGTCTTGAGCGCATTTTTCTCCGAAAAAACGGATAATGGTCTTTATCCCTTTAGCCATTGCCGCTTCAGCTGTGCCCAAAGTCGGTTCCACACCAAGTTGGGGAATATTTTTGTTTTTAAAAAACTGCAAAAGATAGCCGTCGTTTGAAGCCACTTCCACAACTCGCGAATGTGTTGTTAAGCGAAAACGCTCCACCACAGAGTTCACATATTTTTCACAATGGTCAAGCCAGCTTCGGGAGAAAGAAGAAAAGTAAGCATAATCGGAACTAAAAATCTCACCGGCTGACTTATACTCGGCTATTTGGACAAGAAAACACTTTTCACAGACATAGACCTTTAAAGGGTAAAAAGATTCTCTTTCATCAAGCTGATCAAATCTTAAGAAAGAATTGGAAGCCGGCGCATTGACTAGATTGATCATTTCGTGTTGTAGAATGTGGTTGCAGGAACGACAGTGTGCCATATCCGGCGCATCGTAGTGGAAGTTAGGCTAATGTTCCACCGGAAAATATAGGTAAGACGTCTCGAAAATAGGTATTTTGCTAACGTAAAATTGCCGCCCGTAACTTGGCCTTTATAGGTTCGGAGACAAATCTGGCTCCCGCCTTCGTGAGATGGCCTCTATCGTAGGTGATGACGTCAGTAGAAAGACTTCTACCCACCATCGTCGTGCACCCATGATCATTACATAGATATTCTGTAAGAGAAAAATATTGTGTCCCTGCGTCCCTCGCTACCCTGCCCATAAGTTGATTCACCTGAAAAAATGACTTATCAAGCTCAGAATCTGTATGCATAGGAATCGGTCGTCCGAGGCGTAAAAAATTCTTCTCCAGTATTTTTGGCAATTCTATATTCCACCTTGGAAGGGGCCCGACGACTATAATGAGAGGATTGCCCATCTCTCTGACTTTTTTGACTGTGGCATCGAATCTGTTTACAAAGTCGGGTTCGCCAATATAACTCTGCCACTCTGCTGACAGAATAACTACAGAAGGCCGAACCTCCTCCAATTTCTTGAAAGTAAAATTATTCAGCAACCGACAGTTAAGTGAATACTTCTCATCTTCACCCAATAACGGAGGGCAACTGCTCGCATTTAATTGCATCATATTTAAGTTTAATTCTGCCGCCACGCCCTTTAAACCCTGATATAGATGTGCTGCGTGGGAATCACCTATAAGAACAACAGACTTCTCCGATAAATTTAAATCCTGAAAATAACAGATGGGGTCATAATTTCTAAAGGGTAACGACGTGTCGATGAAGCATTGGCCAATTCGAGTTTCGCTGATGTCGTAAGTGGAATAAAGTTGGAGCTCATAGGCCAGAGGGTTTTTTTGTCGATCATATGAGATTAAATTCCCATTTTTAATCTCAAACCCCAGGGCACTCACCCCGATTATAAGGGCGACGGTTGCGCTAACTACAACGAGAGGTCTTCGATAAAATCTAGAGTTGTCAAATTTCAAATTCTTGCGTATTGGGATTTCCAGATACTTGTAGGTGAGAAAGGAAAAGACAAAAGACACGAAAATAATCACAAAAAGCATTAGAGATGCTGGGTTTGGAACAAAACAAACCTTAACAAGTGAAAGCAGAACCCAGTGCCAAAGATAGAGGGGATAGCTAATGAGTCCAATAAACACCAGTGGGCGCTTAGAGAAAAATTTATTGTTTATCCAGCCTTCAGGACCTGAAAGAATTATGAGAGTCGCGCCCAATGTCGGAAGCAACGCCCAATATCCTGGAAAGGGCAATGTCTTTTTTAAAAATAGACCTCCCGATAGGATTAAAGAGAGACCCACGACTGACGCTAAAAGACTCCTGTTCCTCAGGGAAGTCACCTTCTTGGACCAATAATTGTTCACAGCACTGGTGCCATGCAGCCATGCCACGCCTGCGCCCATTAGAAGTTCCCAAAACCGAGTGGGAAGGAAATAAAATGTAGAAATAGGGTGGGAATTAATTTTTAAAATATTTAGAAAAAAAGAGGAGGCCAACAATATTAAAATAATACGGCCAACACCAAAACGAGAAAACACGCGAAAAGCGACAAATAATAATAGTGGCCAGATAATATAAAACTGTTCTTCGATCCCTAAGGACCAAAGATGAAGAAAAGGTTTAAGCTCTCCAGAAAGATCAAAGTAGCCCGCTTCACGAGCAAGAAGAATATTTGACGTAAAAGTAGCCCCGGCAACGAGGTGAGAACCTAGCCGTTTAAAATCAATTCCAGGCATTAGAAAATAACTTACTGCAAAAACAAATAATAAAATGAGCATCAGAGGCGGTACAATTCTCCTAAACCGCCTGGCATAAAATTCAATAAATGAAAAAGAGTTAGTTTCAAGGTCTCTAATGAGATTCGACGTAATCAAGAACCCTGAGATGACAAAGAAAACATCAACCCCGATAAAGCCACCCGTAAAGATTTTGCCAAATACATGAAACAAAATAACAAGAGTAACGGCTAGGGCCCGAAGGCCGTCGATGTCAGGTCGGTATTTTATGGTTTCCAAGATGTCATTTATAAATTACCTGCGCCAAAAGTGCAATCTCCTTGACACCCCAAGCCACAAACCATTAATTATTCTGAATGGAAAGTGGGTAGTACCATGAAAGCAGTAATACTTGCAGGCGGTTACGGCACACGAATTAGCGAGGAAACCCATCTCAAGCCTAAACCCATGATCGAAATTGGTGGAAAGCCAATTTTGTGGCACATCATGAAACAATTTTCTGCACATAGTGTTAATGAGTTTATCGTCTGCTGTGGTTTTCGTGGTTACGTCATCAAAGAATATTTTGCAAATTACTTTCTGCATATGTCAGACGTGACTTTTAATATGCAAAATAATAAAATGGAAGTCCATCAACATTCCGTTGAACCCTGGACCGTTACTCTCGTAGACACTGGCGAGAAAACGATGACGGGGGGCAGACTCAAGCGCGTTGCTAAATACGTTGGTGATGAACCTTTTTGCTTCACCTACGGCGATGGAGTCAGCAACGTAGACATTGGCAAACTCCTAAAGTTTCACAAGGATCAAAAGTCTATTGCCACAGTAACTGCCGTCAAACCACCGGGGCGATTTGGAGCCCTTGATATTACAAATAATAAAATCTCTCGATTCCTAGAGAAGTCTCAAGGAGACGAAAGTTGGATTAACGCAGGATACTTTATTTTGGAACCTAAAGTTTTGAATTACATCCAGGGTGACGAAACGATCTGGGAGCGTGAACCTCTGGAGCGGATCACAAATGAAGGTCAACTCTCGGCCTATAAACATGAAGGTTTTTGGCAAGCCATGGATACCCTTCGAGACAAAAATATTTTAGAGAAGTTATGGGAGTCCGGTGAAGCTCCCTGGAAGATCTGGTGATTAACGCAGAGTTTTGGCGGAGTAAACGTGTCTTTCTGACGGGGCATACGGGATTTAAAGGGGCGTGGCTGTCGCTTTGGTTAAGACATCTTGGAGCCACCGTTTGCGGCTATGCTCTTCCGCCTCCAACGAATCCAAGTCTCTTTGATTTGGCAGACATAAAAAGCACCTTGGAATCTATTGAGGGCGACATACGGGATGTCGCTAAATTAAAGACTTCTATCAAAAATTTTAAACCTGAAATAGTGATTCATATGGCCGCCCAATCCTTAGTAAGAAAATCTTATAAAGACCCCGCGGAGACTTTTGCAACTAACGTGATGGGCTCGGTAAATCTTTTAGAGACTTTGAGAGAAACTCCGTCTGTTAGAGCTGCTTTGAATGTGACGAGTGATAAATGTTACGAGAACATTGAGACAACGAAAGGGTACACCGAAACCTCCCCCATGGGCGGACATGATCCTTACTCGGCAAGCAAAGGGTGTGCGGAACTTGTAACCTCAGCTTTTCGACATTCTTTTTTTAGCTTTCATGGCTCGTTGTCCTTGGCTTCAGCAAGAGCGGGTAACGTGATAGGTGGTGGGGACTGGGCCCCAGATAGGTTGATCCCTGATTTTGCGCGGGCAGCACGGAGCAACGCCGTTGTACTTATTCGAAATCCTAGATCCACGCGCCCCTGGCAACACGTTTTGGATCCTCTCCATGGTTACCTGATGCTCCTGGAAAAACTTTATGCCGAAGGTAAAACCTATGCCGAAGGGTGGAATTTCGGCCCTGATGTTCAGGAGTCACAATCCGTGAGCCATATCGCTAATAGACTGTGTGAGCTATGGAATAGAGAGGTGAGTTGGCAAATCGACGGAGATTCGCACCACCATGAGGCCAAGGTTTTAAACCTGGATTGTAGCAAGTCCCATGAAAAATTAGGCTGGAAGCCCAAGCTTGATTTAGAGGAGGCTTTAAAAAGAACAGTCGAATGGTATCAAGAGGCTAAAGGAAGTAAAAACTTACGAAGACAAAGCGAGCTGCAAATCACATCCTTTGAGAGCTTGTAGGTCCCTTTAGAACCCACTATTTTATTGAATTTCTTGAAGTACATCGGCTACAGTTCCCCCACTCCAATGGCAAAATGGTTTGATAGAAATTTCTTAAGAAAAGCTAAAGAATTTGCAGGCCAAAACACTGTTCGGTCCTTAACAGTGGGCGTTATGTGCGGCATCTTTCTCTTCGCTATTGAGTTTTTAATGGCCTTTATCCTCCAGCTTTTTTTACTCCAGATTGGAGTCATTCGACCTGAAGTGAGTCAGATTCCACATTGGTTGATGGCCCACGCAACGCTCTGGTCGACCTTGACTTTGATCATCCTGATCGGCTCTTTGAGAAGTCTCCTGCTTTGGCTCCAAACCTATCTTAATAATTCAACATTTGAAGTCCAAAGGGATTTTCAACGAAGAAGACTTATAAAGTGGGCCTTTCATAGCGAGAGCATAAGTGGCGGCCAATTCTTGACGCTATTTAACGACAGCAGTCAGGGAGTTGGTCTTTATTTTACACAAATTCAAATGGTCTTTATTTTATTTCCGATTGTCCTCCTTCTCGCCGGTGGCCTTTTTTATATTGCACCCCTAACTACTTTTATTGCAGTAGCCTTTTTAGGGTTCGCTGGCTTTGGATTTCGAAAGCTAAATAACATTATCACAAAAATGGCTGACGATTTCTGTGCGGAATTAGGCGTTATCAACAATCGAATAATTGCTAATATTCGAAATCTAATTCTTTTACAGATCTATGGAACTCAAAAAGAAGAAGAAAAGCTCATCGATAACTCCTTAGACAAAGTCTTGGTCGTTAATATGCGGTATCAGAGACTCTTTGGCCTAAAATACGTGGTTCCCCAAATGACTGGCGTTATTCTCATTTGTGTTATCACGGCGACTTCAATGAAGCTCAAACTTATGAGTCCAGGCCTTATGCTTTCTTACTTTTATCTTTTCATTCGCTTTGCCCAGAATTTTTCAGAGATGGTTAAGTTTGGAGGGACCAGTACCTTCTATTTACCGCAGGCTAGGATGATGTATAATTGGTGGCTGAACTCACAAGACGTAGTTAAAAATATTTTAGAAAAACCTCAAACAAAAGAAATGGTACAAATTTCTGGACCGATCGGCTGGAGTCTCACCGACGTTAGCTTCACCTATCCTGGTGCTACTAAACCGACCCTGAAGAATTTTAATTTAATTATGGATCCGGGAAGATTTCTTACGGTAACAGGGTCTTCGGGCGTAGGCAAATCAACCCTACTTCATCTTCTCCTTGGCATACTGAGTCCCACCAGTGGTGAAATTAAAGTTCTTACTCAAGGTAAACAACAACAATACGAGCTAGAAAATATTAAGAATTACGTCGGATATGTCGGGCCAGAAACCTTCCTTAGAGAAGGATCCATTTTAGAAAATCTCACCTACGGCCTGAAGTATACGCCTCTAGAAGCAGAATTTTTAGACGTCTTAACACGATCGGAATGCCAGTTTATTTTCGACCTTCCCAATGGCCTTAATCACTACATTAGCGAACAAGGCCACGGACTTTCAGCAGGTCAAAAACAACGACTTGGATTGGCCCGAGCTCTTTTAAGACGTCCGTCGATTTTGGTCTTAGACGAGGCCACATCAAACCTTGATGCAAAAACCGAGGTTAATTTAGTTCAATCCCTTGAACGACTAAAGGGAAGTCTCACCATAGTGGCGGTAACCCATCGGGGAGCCTTGGTCTCTGCCGCTGACACCACACTTGAATTACTGGCGGAATAAGAGAGATGGAATTTCAGAAGAAAAAATTCCTGTTTTTCACTCCCTACTCAGGCGTCTGGGTTCACTCCTTCCCCGAAGCCCTTCTTGCCAGCTCCCTTAAGGAATCTGGTCATGACGTCTCTTATATCCATTGCGGTCGACTCTACAAAGAAGATTGCATAGTCAAAAAAATTGCGGGGGTAAAATTTGATGCGACTCCGGAGGCTAAGGAAAAAATCTGCAAAACGTGTGAAAAAACTGAAAACATCCTGAAACACCGATTTAATTGGGAGAGCTCTACAATAAGAGAACGAGTTACAGAAGAAGATATTTCTGAAGCCAATTCTCTAGTAGAACATGGGTTAAACTTCACGGACCTCTATAAGACGATGGTCGATGGCATTCCAGTGGGCGTGCTCACAGCCTTTGAATTTTTTACCTCAAAAAAACTACTAGACCCTGAGAAAGTTACTGGACAGGATCTCGAACAATACAGAAACAATCTCAAGGACGCCATTCTTACCCTCAGAGGAGCGGAAAAGATTCTCGATGAACAACAACCTGACTGCGTCGTCGTTTATAATGCCGAATATTCCGTGAACGGCATTTGGGGAAAGCTTTGCGAAAAGAAAAATACAATGTTTTATTCGGAAAATTCCGGTGTGAACTTTTCAAACAGACTTGAGCGATTTCAAGTCAACATCGGTTCTTACTTTTATGGTAATCAGACTCTGCTGCGAAATTGGCCGGTGTATAAAAAATTCCACGTTTCAAAAAACGAAGCCGAAGAAATTACCAATCATTTTCTTGCACTTTTCGAAGGAAAGTCTCTCTACACCTACTCGACCCCTAAGGCGCGCGCCGTATTTTCCCCCAGAGCTTATTTTGGCTTGAAACCCGAGCAAAAACTCTTTGTAGCCACTCTGAGCAGTAAAGATGAGCTCTTCGCTGCCGAACTCATTGGCCAAATAAATCCAGTGGATTCGGAGGAAAACCCGTTTTTCAGCCAAGAACATTGGACCCAAGCGCTCATTGAACATTTCAAATCGAGACCGGATTATTTTCTTGTCATTAGAATTCACCCACGGGAGTACCCTAATAAACGCGACAAAATAAAATCACAAAATTACGAAAAACTGCAAGCTTCCTTGGTCAATCTCCCACCCAACGTTAAGGTGAATTGGCCGACCGATGGCCTTTCAATTTATGACCTTATGGAAGAGACCGACGTTTTTCTCAACGGTTGGTCAACTGCTGGAAAGGAAATGTCTTTTTTTGGCCTACCCGTTGTAACCTATTGTGGTGCGATCGTGGCGTACCCCCTAGACTTAGTTTATTCAGCTAAGACGAGGAAGGAATTTTTTGAAATGATGGATGAAGCCCTCAAGACTCCTTTTGATCCTGAGAGAATTCGACTTAACTTTAGATGGTTAGCGTGGGAATTTATAAGATCAAATTTCTTGATAGACGACGCCTTTACATTTCCAGAGAGAGAAAAGAGAAGCCTTCCGTATAGAGTCGCCAATAAACTCACGGGGGGACAATTTCGATATGTCGAAAACTGGTGGAGAGTAAGACACTTTCCAAATAAACTCGCTGCCACTGGGGATATCTTAAAGTATTTCGATAAAAAAGTACAAACCCCTGCGGAACTTTGGGAGCCTTTACCGGAAAATCTAATTGAGCCCGAGGTGGAGGAACGAATCATTAAAAAAGAGATGAAAAGGATCTATGGTCTTCTCTATAAGGATCAAAAACTCTGGCAAGACGCGCCTTCTTATACATTAAGATATAAACTTGGACGCTGGCTTTCATGAACTCTGATTACACCACCCAGATAGGCCGATACGGAGATACGGGGCTCAGGTTTCTAGAAGCCCTAAAGCACCTCACTTTAGCAGAGGAATTTATTAATGAATTAAGTCGTCCGAAGGCTATTTATAAGACGAAAATACCAGTGCAAAGGCGTGACGGGTCCAATACTGAATATCCGGCAATTCGGGTCTTATACAACAATCGACGTGGCCCGACAAAGGGGGGAGTCCGTTTTGACCCGGAGTTAACCCAAGATTCTCTGATATCTTTGGGTTTTCGAATGACTTTGAAGTGCGCCGTCGTTGATTTACCCCATGGGGGCGCCAATGGCGGAGTCGTAGTCGATCCTAAACTTCTTTCGATCGGAGAAGTTGAAAAACTTTGTAGAGGCTTTGTAAGAAAGTTCTATGAAAATATCGGTCCACAAAAAGACATCTTGTCTCCAGACTTTAATACTACAAAAACATACATGGCGTGGATGTCGGATGAGTACGATAAACTTAGTGGCAAAAAAATTCCCGCAGCGATCAACGGAAAACCTACAGAAATTGGGGGTAGCCACGGCCGTCATCAGGCTACTGCCAGGGGCGCCATCACGGTCCTAGAAACCTATCTGAAGACCAGAAGTCAGGACTTGGAAAAAATGTCAGCGGCCATTCAAGGCTTGGGTTCTGCGGGTCTACCTTTGGCTCAAGGGCTTTATAAAAAAGGCGTCACTATCCGTGCCTTAAGCAATTCGCAGGGAGCGATTTATAGTTCACACGGCATTGATGTTCCAAAATTGATCCAATATCAGAACGACAGCGGAAAAATCGACTTAAGGAAATTTGCCCTAGATCACTCAGAAAATGTCCGTTCCATTTCCCAAAGTGAGTTTTTGGAAACTTCAGTGGACATATTGGCCCCTTCGGCATTGGCTAACCAAATAACAGAATTGAATGCTGATCAAATCAAAGCATCTATCGTTATTGAAATGGCCAACGGACCCATAAATTTTGAGGCCACCCAAATCTTGCACAAAAGGAATATCATCGTTTTACCGGACGTCCTAGCCAATGCTGGCGGTGTAACCGTCAGTCATTTCGAATGGGTGCAAAATTTAAAAAACGAGCAATGGACTGAAGCTGACGTCTTGCAAAAGCTAGATAAAAGAATGATCACCCTAACAGAAGAACTTCTCCTAACTTCGAAAACTAACTCTATTCCTTTAACGACCGCGGCCTACGTTATGGGTATCAAAAGATTGGCTCAGAACCTCTGACTACAAGACATTACATGGTATATTGTGTTCGATAAAGTCTCCGCCAGAAAGTCTAAGCACATTTTTAAACCCCAAAGCTTTAGCCCTTTGACAAAGCTCTGAATCGGCTGCCTCTTTGCGCCCCCACCCTGTGTTAGTTTTATAACTGGAAAAGCCATAGTGATAGGGCGTGCAAATATTCTCAGGCAATCCATCTATCATCGCCAAACCGCTCAAAGCGGGACCAAGAAATTGAACCGTTGGAGGCCAAAAAAAACCTCCACATAGGGGAAGAGCATCCCAGAACGATCTGTTAGTTTTCGGAATATAGAGTAAAGTGATGCGCTTAATTTCAATTGGAATATTCTCGTCGAGAGCCAGCAGCTTGTCTACCAGACGTGTATTAGGCAGGCGCATGTTAGGCAGAGAGTGACTGCGCGTTTCAATAATATGATTCCGATCCATTAGAGTTGATTTAAAGAAGAGAAAACCGGAATACGTTATGGACAAAAAACAAAGGCAAAGGATTCCCCTTGTCCAAATATTTTCTCTAAAATCATCAATCCAAGAACTAGAAAGAGCAATGAGAAACGGAAGGGTGACCCAAGTCGGGACCTCGGTAAAAAATGACCAATTGGCTTGGGTATCCACTATCTCGACGGGAAGGAGGGAAAATACGAGAGAGGCACCTACGACCTCTAAATCGATGAACTGCTTTCCTTTTATATCGATCCAGGCCTGTTTAAAGTTCCCCGGCCAGTAGTGACGAAGCCGAAATGCAGCATAAATATAGATCGCAATAAAATGAGTGATATAAAAACCAACGGTGGATTTTGGAGCGCCCACACACCGATGCAAAGCAAACAAGGCGTAGTTTGAATTAAATCTAGGGCTAAAAACAAAAGCAATGACTAGCCCCAAAGAGCCCACGCATAGAGCAAAAGTCCTCCATTTCCAAAGCTTCAAATAACCAAACCTGAACAACAAATACATTAAAGATGAAATACATATAAAACCTACGGAAATCTTTGTCACTGCAGTAGCACCGACCATGAGAAGTGCAGTTATAAGAGAGTTCCAATGCACATCCTTTTTTTCCCCAATCGTCGTTGCGGCAAAACCCAAAAATAAAAACAGAAGTGTCAGAGCCAGGGTAAAATTCTCTCCTGTAAAAATATCGGTAAGATAGAAAAGGCTAGAAAAAAAATTGGGAAAGATGTCGATGAGAACGATGATCGCTAAAGCTCCGACGAAAGAAAAGATCGTAGTCTTGTTAAAATAGCGTATAAAAGAAAGAGAAACGTCCAATATCGTTTTTAAGAAAAAGGAGCTAAAGATAATGGGAAATCCACTTTGGTAAAAAACAATGGGCCTCGTGTTAAGGAGCCTACCAAATGCCGTCATGATGAAGTGAAACCCAATATGATATTGAATCAACGGAGTTCCGTCTAACCCCGTTGAGGGTATGGAATAATTTTTAATCATCTGCATTATGGAGGTGTGAAAGAGAGTATCGGGGTTAGCATAGCGGGCTCCTTCATTAAGCGCACCAAGCTTCACCTTTTCTAAAAATAGAGGTGACAAGAAACCTTGAGCCCAAATGAAGTTGGCCAGGGCTAAAACAAAGGGAACAAAGAGCGCACCGTAAACTAGAATTCTAGAGATTTTTCGAAAGTCTGATGGGGCCATTTTAAGCGCATTTCGGATTTCATAACACGTTATAGCCGCAAATGAAAAAACTATGAGTCTTGAAAGACTTTCAGATTGGGGAGCGGCTAGACCCAAAATTACAAAACCTATTAAAGTCCAAAAGCTAATCGCAAAGTCATTGAATCCACCCACTCTCGCCAAAATTTTTGGAAAAAAAATAAGAAACCCAGCGGCAGCTAAGGCCTTGAACGGGCTCCAGATGTCGAGATCCGCAACCCCAAGACGAATCACGATATAACAAGTCGTCAAAATCATGGCCATGGAAAACCCAGCTAAGCTGGAGACCGTTGACTCAGATCTTTGGGAACTTAAATTCACTTCTTGCGGAAAATAAAGAGTTTTTGCGTGCCGTAATCACCTATAGCAGGCATTTGAGAGAACCACTTATTCCATTCTAAATCTGGATTAGCTATATTCTCTTCACGACCAGTAAGCTTGCAGATCAAGGGTTTAATAACCCGTGTCCCTACAAAATAAGAGCTCGAGAAATTAACAATTTCGACTAACTCGGCCTGGTCCATTAAAGCTTGGACGACAAGTTCCTCATCTAAGTAAAAATTGAAAGAAGGTACGGGAATATCAGATAGCCCCCATTCGTTTCTGAATTTATTCATTTTCCGCCAACCTTGAACAGTAGCTTCAGACAAAAGAAAAGTACCTCCTGGTCTTACAACTCGACAAACCTCATTCAAAGCCCATTTTTGATTTTCCCAGTTTTCAAGATTAATTATGACCCGAATTACAATAGCTTGATCGAAAGTATTGCTGGGGACATCAAGATTGCAGATATCGCCGGTACCAAAGGAAACCTTTCCCAGAAGCCCTTCTTTAACGGCTTCATGATTTTTATGGGCTCCTCGAATCATTTCCGGAATGTAATCCACCCCGTGGATATCTATATTTTTTTCTTTGGCAAAGCGAAGTGTAGAAAAACCGTTGGCACAACCGATGTCAATAATTTTGGTATTTTCCTCCATCCTTCGTAGGATTTGTTCAATTTCCATTTCTATGACACAACGATCAGACCAGGACGCGACATAGCTGGGCCCATAGGTTTCGGCCTGCCTTGTCCAATAGCCCTTTATTTCGTCAAGATTTCGTTTTGTTTCATTCATATTGTTCTCCCACTCAAATTCAATTCAAGTTTTTGGCCGAGATCTACCGACGTCACTCCCTCAAGAGTGGATTGCCTTATAACATAGAGAGGGCGCTTCTTCACTTCGTCAAAGACCTTGCCCAGGTAAACTCCCAAAACCCCAAGAGCAAATATGAGGGTTCCGCTTAAAAAATAAATTGAGACGATAAGGCTCGTCCAACCCGTAACAGGGACCGAATAGAAAAAATGAAAATAGGTCCGGTAAAGGCCATAGCCGAAAGAAAAAAGAGAGATAAAAAATCCCGTCCCCGCCACAAGATAGAGTGGGCGATTGGAGTAAGCCAGGATAACGTTGCCTGCGAATTTGAATAAGGCCTTCCACGAATAACTCGTTTTTCCAGCAAACCGAGGGGCATGATTTACCGGAACTTTAATCGTTTTAAACCCAATCCACTTGATAATGCCCCCAAAAAATCTGAGCTGTTCGTCAAAACCTAAAAACTCTTTAACAACTTTCTTGTTAATCATCATGAAATTAGCGACTTCTTGATCAAATTCCATTCCCGAGAGGAAGCTCAAGATTTTCCAAAATAAAAAAGAGGGGATCGTCCGTAACCGTGAATCCTTCCTCACGTTCCGACCGGCAAGAACGACGTCGTAACCCTCCATGGCCTTCTGAAGTAGCTTTGGAATTTCTTCTGGAGGATCTTGTAAATCACAGTCCATAACCGTAACCCATTCACCTTGGCACTGATTTAAACCTGCTGTGATGGCGTAGTGTTGACCAAAGTTGCGACTCAATTGAAAGCCTTTGATCCGATCATCTCGAGACGCCAATTCCTGGATTTTCTTCCACGACAAGTCTCTACTCCCGTCATCGACCAAAATGATTTCGAATCGACGGGCAAAAATGGGTTCACAGACGATTTTTAATCGACGGCAAAGCTCATCTAGACAGTCTTCTGCCTGGTATACAGGGATTACAATGGACATCTGCAGCATGTTAGTTATTTACTTGAAACATCTCAGCAAATCAAGGAAGTTTGCCTCAATATGGGTCGACGATGAGTGAAATTGACAAATTAAACGGATTATTTGACCGGCTTTGGCCCATCTGTCGAAGTATCGCAGGGCCTGGCATAAGAAAGTCCCTTGATATCCTTGCTGAATCCATACCTCTTGAAAGACTGACATTTTCCACGGGCACCCAAGTTTTTGATTGGACTGTTCCTAAAGAATGGGTGGCGAAGGATGCGTATTTCGTCGGGCCCGACGGAAAGAAAAGAGCTGAATTTAAAAAGAATAACCTAAGCTTAGTGAGCCATTCCGTCCCCTTCAAAGGGACGATGAATCTTGAGGAGTTAAAAAAGCATTTATTCTCAATTCCTGACCTTCCCCAAGCGATCCCCTACATCACCTCCTATTATAAAGAACAGTGGGGCTTCTGTTTGCCTCATGAAGAACTCGAAAGTCTTCCTCAGGGTTCGCATTCAGTGTTCATCGATACTGAATTGAAACCCGGCTATTTGGTTGTAGGAGAGGCCATTTTAGAAGGAAAGTCAAAAAAAGAAATACTCCTTTCGACTTATCTCTGCCATCCCTCGATGGCTAATAATGAACTTTCAGGCCCGTTGGCCATGAGTTTGCTTTACGAAAGAATCTCTAAACTCAAAAATCGTAGGTACACTTATCGATTTGTTGTCTCAGCAGAAACGATAGGTACAATTTGTTACCTAAGTCTCAGGGGTCAACACCTCAAAGATCACGTTATTGCGGGTTATCAGCTTACTTGCATGGGCGACAAAGGCCCCTTTACCTTCAAGAAATCTCGTCGTGGGGATTCCATCACTGATCATGCAGCCTTAAAATACCTAAGAGAGACCGAAGAAGGCTTTAAGATTGAAGATTTTGATCCCGGGAATGGGAGTGATGAAAGGCAGTATTGTTCACCCGGTTTTGACCTGCCTATGGGCTCACTCATGCGGACTATGTATAGCCGGTATCCGGAATACCATACTTCGTTAGACAATAAAGACTTCATTTCTTTTGAATCCCTGGTCGGTTCAGTTAATGCCCTAGAAGGAATTCTTCTTGATATCGAATCTCGCCAAATCTATGTGAACAACTTTCCATTTTGTGAACCTCAACTCGGAAAGCGTGGACTCTATCCGCAGACTGGGTCCGTAGGGGAATTACAAAACGAACTAAAGGCCATAATGTGGATTTTGAATTTTTCTGATGGAAAAACTGACCTGGAGATGATCGCCGAGAAATCGAAACTGTCTTTGAACATAATAAAAGATGCGGCCTCCCAGCTGTGCAAAAGTGGCGTAATCTCAATTCAAGAATAGCTTATTAGAAGATACACGCAAGCGGAAGTTGAGTGCTGCAATTGGAAGTCGTCGTCAATCCTCGGTAATCCATGACCATCGCCGTGTTTGGCGAAGTAGAACTAGTCCAATTTGCACAGTCGGTTGGTTCTTGTTCTTGGTTAGCGGCTTGAGCGCCATAGGGAGTTTCATCTAAAACCCAGACATTTTGTCCGTAAGGATATGAAGCACCCAGTGAAAGTATTTCGTTATACCTGGCCCAGTGACTGCCTGGGAATGCGGCGGCACATTTAGCTTGAGCTCCCGGTATCCCCCCAAGATTTCCTGTATACTGGGGTGTAAAACCCGCAAATTGGTGAGCACCAACCCCGACATAATCCGGTGCAGGAACCCAGGCTGTACCATTCCATTTCAAGACTTGGCCTACAACTGCATTGGCTCCGGTGATAACAGATGGGCTTATGCTCCCACTTGGCACTTGGATGGTTATCGGAACGCTTGAGTCGGCATCGGCCGTTGATACCAGTAACTTATAGACGGTACCAGCTATAAGATTAATGCCGAAGACGCCGTGGCTTGCAACTGATTTGAAGATTGACTGGATATAACTAAATTGGTTGTTTGATTCCCATTAGACATTTACAAGATTCAAATCTGAGCCACCAATGGTGATCAGGTTATTTGAAATGGTGACACTTGAAACATTTGAGACTTGGTCCTTATTTTGTCCCAAATTAAGACATGCAGATAAACTAAGTAAAACACCCCGAGAAGAACCAATCGACTTGTGTGCATACGTGCCTCCTTGTCTCAACAACTATGGATCGGCAATTTCAGGCCTAAAGTTGAGGATTTTTATTGAGATAGACTTCAGCTACTTAGCGTCATGTAGAGGCGAAAAACGTTTCTTTATAATGGCAGGAGAACCAGCAACCAGACAATAAGGAGGAACATCTTCTTTCACAACAGAGTGGGCCCCCACTACTGCATGTTTCCCGATAGTCACCCCATCTAAAATACTACAGTTGATCCCAATCCATACATGGTCTTCAATTTTAACGGAGCGACCTTCGGTATTTGGGAGCAGCATCGGCGGAATTTCAGAACCTTCGTACATGTGCTGGCAATCCGTTACAAAAAGACGACCTGAAACCATAACATGTTTTCCAAATTCGATGGATTTAGTGCAAATGAAGAAATAATTATCCCCGATACTCGTCCCGTCTCCAAATTTCAAAGTAGGGGTTCGTTCAGCGTGAACGGGAAATTTCTTTAGATCTCCAACCAGCTCTGGATAGTGTTGTTTGACATATTTTTCTGTATCCGCAAAAGCCTCAGTTGGAAGCATGACAATCTTGCCGTAACGACCCAAGCTAACCCAGTTTCCAACCTTGACATAACGTGGAAAGGAAATCTCCACTGGCGTTCGAATTTTAGAATGACTGCCAAAATAAGCAAATGAGTCTTTATCTGCCTCTGGAAGAACACCAAATTGCCCATTCAAAAGCATTTCAGTTTTTCTTGCCTCTCGCACTGCCAGCCACTTTCCTACAGCGGCATCGATCTCGATAGTCCCATCTTTCTTGCGCGGCAGCCAACCCCCTCGAACAATTTCAATTTGAAAATCATTATGGTCTAAAGATTTAATGTAATCAGAGATTTCACGGGTAAGTCCATCTATCTCATCGACCTTTGTGCCTTTGAATTCGGCTATAAAAAGAGTCGATTCTTTTTGAGGCAATTTAGAAAAAAGGGTCGATTCTTTTTTAATCTGAGAAAATCGACCGGATATTTTTTCAATAAGATCCATAACTTAAATTTCCCAATGCAAAAAGAATTGAGTAGCACTATCAAATTGAAAGGTCGAGTTGATTAATTAAGGTTCGCCTCCTAGTCTTAAATTTCAATGATTACAATTACATAACCTGTTTCAGTCCTACAAAACCATTGCATAAATCAACGTATAGGAGTAGGTTTCGTCGATATAAATCAAAATCGTTTCTGGTGGGCATAGTGGTTACGTCATTCCTCAAAGTCTCAAATTTCTTATTTCGTGCCAAGAGAAAAGCCTTGCACACGTTCAAGACTTCTTTGAGGCCTTCAGAAATTTTTCTACGGAACATGAAGCAAATTCTAAGTAGCCAGCGGTTAACTTCGGTTGATATTGGTGGAGCCATTGATTTGCAACCCCATTGGTATAAGATTCTAGGGAATTCTGATTTCCATATTTTTGAGCCTCACCCGCGGTCCTACGAAGATCTTAAAACTAAATATGGTCAAAGCCTGTGGAAAGATCATTTTCATATTTATCAAACGGCTCTTTCGGGTGCTGGTGGGAAGAGGACGCTATCGATGACCAATGGCCCGACGGGATCAACAATTATCCCAATTAATTTTGATAGCCCTTATATTGACAGAAAAGACGCGAGCCTTTTCCCTCTAAAGAATATTGAAATCGATACCTATACCCTTGACCAAGCTCTTTCTCAATATCAGGTCAAAAATGTGGATCTTATAAAGTTAGACATTCAAGGGGCTGATCTGGAGGTTCTTAAAGGTCTAGGAGGAGAGAAAGTCCAAAACCTCCTCTGCTTTGAAATGGAAGTCCACCTTCATGACACTTATGTTGGAGGAACAAACCTAACTGAAGTTTCTCAATTCGCCATGGAGAACGACTTTGAACTCTTTGATGTCCGAGTGGCTCGAGGATATATAATGAGAAACGGCAAATCTGAAGAGCTCAAAAATATGCTTGGGGTAAAAGAATATTCTCCGTCTGTCTCTGCAAAGTCGTGGGAATTTGATGTCATCTACTTCAAAAAACCAAATCGGTTGTTGAAGGGAAAAAACTGTGCCGATTTGAGGCGCCTCATTGCCAGCTATTGTGTTTATAACTTTTTTATGGAGGCCGTGGGGCTTGCCAAAGAAGCACAAGAAAGCGGGATCTTCTCGTCTCCAGAAACATCGGAAATTATTGGAGCCGTGAAGGCCATGAAAACCTGTATGGATCGTGAGCTAAAAGGTTATTTCTCTACGCTTAACGGGCAAAAAAATATGAACTGGGGTCAGTACATGTGGATGCATTACCCTTCGACATAGTTAGAAAGAAAGCATAATAGATAAATGGATATTCACGAGACTATAGAAGATATTTTTAAAAGAAACTCTAAGCGTATTTTTCTTGTCGAGCCCGCAACTGGGTCCCTCACTTACAAAGATTTTTTCAATCTTGCTTGCCACGCCTCAGGAATGTTGAGGGAACTGGGTTTGAAAGAAGGCTCTCGCGTGGGCGTTCTTCTTAATAACTCTAAAGAATATGCAGCCCTTTATTTTGCAGCCCTGTTCTGCGGGGTTGCTATTGTTCCCATAAACCAAGCCTTAAGCAAAAAGGAGATTCATTTTCTTCTCGAAAACTCTGCCCTTGATCTTCTGGTCTTTTCGATGTGCACACGCCCCCTTGTCATGGAGGCCGGAGGCAG
>JABDDW010000014.1 GCA_013287405.1 Deltaproteobacteria bacterium | reverse complement strand
GTTTTACCATAAAGGTCGGCCACTCCATATTCTGTAACAACAAAGTGAACGTGAGCCCTCGTTGTTACAACCCCGGCTCCTGGTTTTAAAATGGGTACAATCCGAGATTCACCTTTCTTAGTCTGGCTGCTGACAGCGATTATGGGCTTGCCCTCTTCAGAGAGTGAGGCTCCTCGGATGAAATCCATTTGTCCACCAACGCCCGAGATAATCCGAGATCCAATAGAATCGGCACAGACTTGGCCCGTCAGATCGATTTCAACGGCTGAATTAATGGCCGTTACTTTTTTATTCCGTCGAATGATACCCGGATCATTAATATACCCCATATCGAGTTGAATAATGGAGGGGTTGTCATTTGCGAAGTCATAGACTTCTTGATCACCCATAATAAAAGCCGAAACGGTTTTTCCAGGATGAACGGTCTTTAGAGAATTATTAACAGCTCCGCACTTAATCAAATCAAGAGTCCCGTGAGACCACATCTCGGTATGAACACCCAAGTTTTTATGCCCCTTAAGGCTTGACAGAACTGCATCTGGAATTGAACCAATTCCTGCCTGAATTGTGGCTCCATTTTCAACTAAGGGGGCCACTTTTTCACCGATGGTTTTATCAAGATCACTGGGTTTTGATCGGTGGACCTGATAAATGGGTTCATCTACTTCAATATAACTTGCAAATCGATCTATGTGGACGAAGCCGTCCCCGTGGATTCGGGGCATTTTTGTGTTAATTTGAGCGATGACGACTGCAGCCGCCTCGACTGCGGCCTTAGCTACGTCCACACTAACGCCAAGAGTACAATACCCGTGTTTGTCCGGTGGAGAGACTTGGATGATGGCAACATCAATAGGTCTTTTGCGAGATCTAAAAAGCTGGGGAACTTCAGAGAGAAAACAAGGCAGAAAATCGACGGTGTCGTAATCAAGAGCTTTTCTCATATTTTCGCCGACAAAAATATTGACTACCTTAAAGCTCTTAGAATATTCGGGCTTAGAATAGGCCGCTCTCCCTTCAGTGTGGATGTGAATGAGTTCCACGTTTTCTAATTCGGGTGCTCTTTCAACAAGGGCATCAATAAGCGTGTTGGGGGTAGCGGCCCCGCCATGGATGAAAACTCGTTGGTGTGATTTTATAAAACTTACGGCTTCAGCCGGCGTTTTGGCAAGCGGCATATTTTTCTCCTTCGCAACGTTTTAACTTCAGCAAAGGAAGCGCCATGTCTCGCCGATAATTAAATAGGTTCCTACAATGTCTCCTGAGACATTTTGTCAAAGTCAATGCTTACAATGTCTTAAGGATTACATTCAGCTCTCTTATAGTGGTGATCGAAAGGGCCTACTCCTTGCTGAAGGTCAAATATGAGGAGTCTTAAATGCTAAAAAGACAAGGGAATTTAAATACAGTGATTTGGGCTATTGATCCCTTCGAGGGTAAGCTCAAGCCCCATCCTTTTGAGGTCAGAAGCCTTCAGTCGTGGGTAAACGAAAATGGAGTTCAAATACAACCTGTATATATGGTCGACCAAAACCACCTGACGGTAGAGAAGATTAATTCTCTAGAAAAAGCGGTGGAAAATTATCTTCAGGACTTGGGTTTTAAGGGAAATCTTAAACCCGAAATTTTGATGACTGCAGATTCTTCAACGGAAGCCTTGACGAAGAGGTTGACCTTTTATTCTAAAGAGATCGGTGCGAATATGATTATCGTTTCTTCTAGAGGAAGAAAGGGCTTTGACCGTTTTATCTTAGGCAGTTTTGCGGAGAGTTTAATGCTCCACAGCGAGTGCCCTCTCTACTTTCTTACTCACCAAAATGGCACGCCGACGGAACAGCGCATGAATAAAGTCTTATTCTCCACTGATTTTTCTAAACATTCAGAGCAAGCCTTTGATACCCTCTTAGAACACGTTAAATTTTTGAACTCCGAAGTCATAATTTACAACGCGATCTCACTTCCATCCTCTAGCACTATTATCCCTGATGATTACTGCTCCATGCAGGAAGAAGAGGCTAAGAAGTTGGCCGAAAAATTTTTAGAAAAAACAAAGCCACTGGGGTTGAAATCAAAATTTGTTATTGAGTATGTTGGCGCCTTCCCAAATATCGCTCCATCGATTGTTGATATAGCCAAACGAGAATCAGTTCGCTTTGTTGGAATGGCTTCAAATAGTGGGCGGGTGGGAGCGATATTCTTTGGGAGTGTGGCCAGAGAAGTATTTAGAAGCAATCTTTTTCCAGTTTGGATTTGTGGTCCTAAAGCCATGAATTAGGTTTTAGCCTTAGGAAGCGTAATACTGAACGTAGTTCCCTGACCTTCTTGACTTTTAACGGATATAGAACCACCCCAAGATTTAATAATGTTGTAGCTTGTCGCAAGCCCTAATCCAGTTCCGAGACCAATTTCTTTTGTGGTAAAAAAGGGTTTAAACAGGCTGCTGAGATTGGTTTTTGAAATTCCGCAGCCGGAATCCTCGATGTTTATGGTCCAACTTTGATCGTTATGATTTTCCACGATGCGAATGAAGTGGTCTCTCGTCGAATCTGATTTCTTGGAGGTTTCGATAGCGTGAACTGAATTGATGAGGAGGTTTAAAATCACCTGGTGTAAGGGTTCAGCCTGGGCCACAACAGCCATTCTCATATCAGAAGGAAGCTCGTTATGAACAGTGATGTTATTTTTACGAAATTCATGTTGCATGAGTTCAAGGACTTCTTCGATGGGCTTATTGATTCCTACTGCACCTAAATTTTCAACTTTGGTCCCTCGTGCCAAATTAAGGAGAGACTTTACAAGTTTTGAGATTCGGTCGATTTGACCAACTATGGTATCCGAAGTTGTTTTCACCTCTGGACTCGAACTTTGAGTTTTTAAGAGCTCAGCTCGCCCCCGAATGATCCCAATAGGAGTGCCTATTTCGTGAGCAAGGCCTGACGCCAAGAGGCCCACTGAAGCCATCCTGTCTTGAACTATAATTTGAGCCTCCGTTTTTTTTCGATAAATGGCATAACGGATGGAGCGCTCAAGAAGCTGAGAATTAAGATTGGCTTTCACGAGATAATCAGAAGCGCCAGTCTTCATGGCTTTAAGATCTATTTCTCGGTCTCCAAATCCCGTTAATAAAATAAAAGGGAAGTTTGAGGCGCTGTTTAGACCTTCTTGAAGAAGATCAATTCCCGTTTTTTCTCCGAGGCGATAATCCAATAGACAAGCATCGTAGGAGGGATCCTTCAAAAAAACCTTGGCTTTGTCAAAATGGTTAACCCAATCGATTTGGTATTTGGTGTCTTTTATCTCTGAGAGAAGGTTTTTTATAACAAAATAATCATCTTCGTCATCATCAATAAGAAGTATTTTTAAGACCTCTGAGGAAGATCGGGCCATTTTGCCTAACCCTGCTTAACTGCGGATGGGAGTTCTACAATTTCAAACCAATATTTCCCCAAGTCATGGACGATACTCACTAAGGCTTCAAATTTCACGGGCTTTGTGATGAACGAATTTACGCCCAGGTCATAAGTTCTATAGATATCCTCTTGCGCTTTAGAGGTTGTCAAAACGACAACGGGAATTGATTTTAACTCTGGATTGGACTTAATCTCTTTAAGGGCTTCCCTTCCATCTTTCTTGGGCATATTAAGGTCAAGAAGAATGAGGCCGGGTCGTGGTGAAGATTGTGGGGAATTATATTTCCCCTTTCTCAAAAGATAGTCCATGAGTTCTTCACCATCGCCGACGAACTTCAAATCATTAGCCAAGCGATTTTCTTTCATGGCGTCTTTGATCATATCCCTATCGTCTGAATCATCATCAGCAATAAGAATGGTGATGGGTTTTGGTGCGTCCGTCATTTCGTTCTCCTTTTACGTGAGGCCCATGGCCCACTTGTTTATCTCTGTCTTATCGGAATGGTAACTATAAATGTAGCACCATGTCCCACTTTTGAACGTGCCGTGATTTGTCCGCCATGCCGTTCGGCAATCTTTCTGCACACAGAGAGGCCAACACCTGTGCCTTCGTATTCATTGCGGCCATGAAGTCGCTGGAAGATTGTAAAAATACGGTCTAGGTATTTTTCATCAAATCCAATTCCGTTGTCAGAGATTTCAATAGTTGCCAAATTCCCTCTTGTGCTAGCTTTAACGGTCACGACAGGGGTGTCGCCTTCTTTATGGAACTTGAGAGCGTTAGCCAAGAGGTTTTGAAATAGTTGGCGCATTTGAGGGCTGTCTGCGTCGACATCAGGAAGCTCTTCAATATTAATTTTGGCCTTTGTTTTCTCAATCCTGACCTCCAGATCAGCCAGTACATCTTTTATGACTTCATTGAGATTTGTCGGAAGGAAGGGTTGAGCCTTTGATGTGACTCTTGAATAAGTAAGAAGATCGTCAATAAGTCTCTGCATGCGGCTTGCTGACTTGAGCATCCGGTCCAGAAAATCCCGACCCTCTTCTCCTACAGCTTCTTTATATTTTACCGACAGCCGATCTGCATAGGCTTGAATCTTTCGCAAAGGCTCTTGAAGGTCGTGTGCCGCAACAGAGGCGAAGTCTTGAAGTTCACGGTTACTGACTTCAAGTTTTTGGGCGTACGATTTCAGTTGTTCTTCGCCTTCTTTTCTTTGCGTTATTTCATATCTTATTGAGACATACTCAAATGGTTTCCCTTGATCGTCGAGAAAAGGAACAATGGTTGTGTAGACCCAGTAGTATGTTCCGTCCTTGGCTTTATTCTTAATTTCGCCTTCCCAAATTTTGCCGCTAGAAATGGTTTTCCAGAGGTCGGCGAAGAACTCTTTTGGATGGTAGCCTGAATTAATGATGCGATGATTTTTTCCTATAAGTTCTTCTCTTGAATATTTTGAAATTTCGCAAAACTTGTCATTGGCATGGGTTATATTTCCGACCCGGTCAGCAATAGCAACGATAGCCGATCTGTCCAAAGCGTATCTTATATTCTTAAGATCGCGGGTCGTTTTTTCTAATTGAGCACGCCCGTCGGGAGCCATTCAGTTTCCTTTAATCGTGAATAACGCAGCCTAACAAGTTGCTAAAGGGGTGTCAATTGCAGGTCATAGGCCATCAAACCTGGCTTTCTAAGGGCGCTTTTCAACTCAGCGGAGACAAATTGTCAAGCCCGCTTATGCCAAATAGTCCGACGAATCACCGTAAAGTCTCCGTAATTCTTTATTAAGATGGCATGGAAGGTGCTCAAACATAAGAAGACCTTCGACAAACGGAGAAATTGTAAATGAAAGCCGCTGTATTTGTAAGACCTGGAAAAATTGAACTTCAAGAAAAACCCATCCCCGAAGTCGGGCCTACTGACGCCCTTTTGAAAATCACCACAACCACAATCTGCGGGACTGACGTGCATATTTTGAAGGGCGAATATCCAGTGAAACCTGGTCTAACTATAGGTCACGAACCTGTAGGTACAGTGGCGGCTCTGGGAGTGGCAGTTACCGGTTATGAGATCGGTCAAAGAGTGATCGTTGGCGCGATCACCCCTTGCGGTCAGTGCAATCCTTGCCTTGAGAGCCATCACTCCCAATGCGGAGGTCATGCTATGGGTGGTTGGAAATTTGGCAACACAATAGATGGCTGCCAAGCTGAATATGTGCTCGTTCCAAATGCTATGGCCAATCTCACCTCAGTACCAAGCCAACTGAGTGATGAGCAAGTTTTGATGTGTCCCGATATTATGAGTACTGGCTTCAGCGGAGCCGAAAGTGGCCAAATACGTATTGGGGACTCCGTTGCTGTTTTTGCCCAAGGTCCTATCGGTCTTTGCGCCACAGCGGGAGCCAAACTCAAAGGAGCAAGTCAAATTTTTGCGATCGATAGTCTTGAAAAACGTCTTGAGATGTCTTCTCGCCTCGGGGCGACCACAACTATAAATCATAAAACCAGGGATCCAGTTGAGGTGATTAAAAACATGACCCACGGACGCGGCGTTGATGTGGCCATAGAGGCCCTTGGCACCCAACAAACTTTTGAATCCTGCCTCCGTGTACTCAAACCAGGAGGGGTTCTCTCTAGCCTTGGTGTGTATTCGGGTAAATTAACTCTGCCCCTTGACGCTTTTGCTGCAGGGCTGGGAGATCACAAAGTCGTCACGACCTTGTGTCCTGGGGGTAAGGAACGAATGCGAAGGCTCCTTAATGTTGTCGCTGCGGGAAGTGTTGACCTCAAAACCCTTGTAACCCATCGCTTTAAATTAGATGAAATTGAAAAAGCTTACGATTTATTTGCTAATCAGCGAGATGGCGTCTTAAAGGTGGCCATCACCCCATAAAAGGAGATCTCTATGACTAAGATTTTTTGGGCATTTGATGCATTTGAAGACGGTCTCAAAACAAATATTTTTGTGGGAGAGACGCTGGCCTCTTTAAACGGGAAGCTAAAAGCCGAAATACATCCTGTTTTTTGTTTAGGATCAGACGTGGCTCCGGTTCTTTTGGCAGACACTGTCGAGGTCATGAAAAAGATTGGTGACGACAAGATGACAGTGCTTCTAAATAAAATCAGTATCCCAGGTGTGTATCGTCCGAGGGTTATTGTCGCTCCTAGTTTTTCACAGACTCAAATCGTTAAACACTTTATCAGCCATGCTGAGAAAAATGGGGCGGATCTTATCGCCGTTGGCAGTCACGGGAGAAAGGGAGTTAATCGAGCTATGCTCGGAAGTTTTGCCGAAACCCTCCTTCTTCAAAGTCACTTGCCCGTTCTTGTTGTAGGGCAAAACTTTGATCAAATCCCCAGATGGGATGAAACCCTTTTCCCAACAGACTTCAGTGATGATTCTTCCTACGCTTTTCATAATGCGCTGCGACTGGCGAAGACTCTTAATGCGAAGGTGACGCTGTTTCACCATCTGAGCCCTATAGTAGATCCTATTATTCAATCGACCATCGCTCCCTTTGGAGGAGTTTGGGTCTCTTATCGAGATGGAATGAAGTACCTTCAAGAAAAAAAGCAAGAATCTCTAGATGAATGGGCGAAGATCGCCGAATCGCAGGGGATCCAAGTTAAGACATATTTGGACACAGAAACAACAGACACTTCTGAAGCTATTCTCTCTTACGCCAATAAAAATAATATAGGCCTTATCGCGACCGGTGCTCAGAGCGGAACACTAGCAACAACCCTCTTTGGGGCCATTACGAGAAAAGTTGTAAGACAGGCCCAATGCCCCGTTTGGGTGTTAAGACGCCACTCATAACTTAACCGACCCATTTAATGCACCCAACTGGGACGTGGCCCTGCGATTCGAAAGATCTCTTCCAGAATGTTTTTTATAAGTAAGTCAATTTGCCACAGATCTGGGCAATTTGGCGCTCCATCGAAAAGGACTTGAACCGATTCTCGCGGTCAACTTTTTTTCCGTGGGATCGGCGTCAACAGAAATGCTGGCAGCACTTAGTGCCTGAGTGGGAAGCGGGCAAAGAATTTGCAAAGTAAATTTAAAGAAAAAATATTTAACCAGGGTGCGACGCGCCAAAAAAGGAGTTCAAAAATGGTACCACGTTATGAAGAAGAATATGACGAACGCGATAATAGACGACGTGACAATGACGAGCGACAAAGTAACCGAAGGCATGGTCGGCAAGGGTTTGCGTCAATGGACCCTGAAGAGCAACGCGAAATTGCAAGTATGGGAGGCAGGGCAAGCCACGGGAGCCGTGGACGAAGCTATGAATCCGATGAAGATGACGACGATAGGCGAAGTTATAAATCCCGTCCTTCCTCTAGCCGTTATAACGACGAAGACAACGATTATGAAGAACGAGGAGTTCGCCAGCATGGTCGGCAAGGGTTTGCGTCAATGGACCCGGAAGAGCAGCGTGAAATTGCAAGCATGGGTGGACGAGCCACTCACGGCGCACGTGGACGAAGTTATGAATCCGAAGATGACGACGATAAACGTTACAGTTCCCGCTCATCCAACCGCGACGAAGACTATGACACCAATGATTATGAAGAGCATAGTTCGAACCGCAGCCAGAATCGCCGAGGCTTTGCCGCTATGGATCCCGAGGAGCGACGAGAGATCGCAATTAAAGGTGGACGAGCCGGCCATGGCGGTGGACGGGGAGGCTCAGGCCGTGGTCAAAGCCACTCGAACCGGTCACATTAAAGGAGGTTTGATTTATGAATAGGAAGAAAAGAAAATCACCCTCTACGAAGGCGAGCAAATATGTTGAAGAAGAGATCCACCATAAGAAAACGGGCGCACACGGAAAAAAGCATCCAATAAAAAATAAGAAACAAGCTATTGCAATCGGATTATCGAAGGCTAGAAAAAATGGAATTCATATCCCGAAGAAGGCTAGTTAACGATAGGTGTTTTGGAATATCCGCGAATGAGCTGTACTCATCGCGGATTTTTCTTTTGGCTTAAGGTCTAATTCCTTTTGAGACGATCTTGCTGGCCAGGTCGGCGATGGCGGTAGCTGATGCTTCATCGTATTTGCCCAAAAGGTGGGTCCAAACCCCTAAGCTAAAGGCAATGCCCATTGTAATTATACTGATGCGGGGAAGGTCGGCGTCAGTTGCGATTTGGCCCTTCTTTTGAAAGAGCGCCAGACGGTCTACTAAGTGAGGAACTCCGTTTTGATTTACGTTTTGCATATGGAGGGCGCATTGCTTATCCAAGAGTCCACGCAAGAAAATTACCCGATAAACCTTTTTCTCTTTTTTGACCAGATCCATGCGAAATTTAAAAAAAGCCTGAAGTTCTTCTTCAACGGATTCAGTAGGAGGGTAAGGGAGGTCCGCCATAAGTTTAGACTTGCACGCTTCGACGACAGTGTTAAAGAGCCCAACCTTACCCTCGAAGTATCTTTTAATAAGAGATTCGTTTACACCTGCTTTTTTCGCTATTTCTTTAGTTGTCGTGGCGTCGTAGCCGGTCTTTGAAAAAAGATCGATTGCAGCTTGAATTAAACATTGTTTTGTTTCGTTACTGTTGTAATGTCTCTTTTTTTCTTCTTTCATAACTCACTCTCACCTACCTACAATATATAGTATTTTAGAAAGAAGTGGCAATATTTCTGACAATTATTTATAATTTTAGCACCTAACTGTTTGATATTAATGAATATATAAAATATTTATAATCAATTGATTGATTTTTTTATAGAACTGGTCGATACTAATGTAAGTAATTGATTACATATTTTCTGTATTCATGGAGCCAATGAAAATGAGATATCAACTATTCATAAGTGCCGTCCTGGCGATCCTTATCCTCTCCGTAGTTGGGAAGGCTCAGACGTTGACCCTTCCTCAAGCCATCGATGAGGGTCTCAACCACTCTCCGCAGATTCAAAAAACTCGAGCTGTCGTGTTAGAATTTCAGTGGAAGAAGACAGAAAGTCTTGGGGCGGGATTTCTCCCGAAAGTTTCACTTTCCGGAAGCCATTATTTTCAAACCCAATACGAAGTCACCAACATCAATTTTGGCAGTGGCCCCTTAAGTTTTCCCGGTTTTTATCCCTCAACTCAATTTAGCCTTAACGTTATGGTTCCCGTATTTGATGGGTTTGCAAACGTGGCCGATTACAATGGAGCAAGCCTTATCGAAGAGGCCACTGAAAAAGAACTCCACCGGTCCGAGTTTCAGCTTAGAAAAGATATCGAACTGGCCTTTTATCAAGCCCTGGCTGCTGCCCAACTCGAAGCGGTTGCGCAAGAAAACGTTAAGAACATGAGTGATCACCTAAACGAAGTGAAAATTCAACATCGAGGTGGGGCCGCAACTAAATACGACGCCCTGAGGGTTGAAGTTCAACTCAATGAGGCGACCGCCGATGCCATAGATGCCAAGGATAATGTTGTTCTTACTCGCCAAAAACTTACCGAGCTCTTAGGTATCAAAGAAGACAATAGACCTCTAATGGGTAACCTGCCCGTACCGGAAAGTTCAAAGATTAAGGGTCTTCAGATTTCTGGAGACTCCAAAAGTAGAGATGATATCCAAGCCCTCAGTCTCCGGGCAGAAGCCGCAAGAAAATACCACCAAGGGCAAGATCTTTGGATTGTTCCGCGAATTTCCGTCGGGGGTCAATATTTTCTCTACAATCAACAGTATATTAACAATACTGTGAGCGACACCGGCAATTATCAGAATGCTTACAACGTCGGAGTCTTTTTAACATGGAATCTATTTGATGGCGGAGTTTCTATCGCGAAAGCTAACGAAGCTGCTCAACAAGAATACGAGGCTGAGAAAACTGCAGAAGCAGCCAAGGTCAGCGTCCCCTACGATCTTGAGTATTGGAAGCGGCGATATCTCAGCAATACAGATCACTATCTTTCAAAAAAACTTGATGTGGAGAGATCCGAGGAAAGTGTAAGGCTTGCCAAAGAAGAAGAGAGAGCGGGAACAAGAACAAGTACAGAAACCCTCGATGCCGAACTTGATCTCTTTAGATCCAGGGCTGGAGTCGTTAATTCACAAGTGAGTGCAGCGGAGGCCTTGATTCGCCTTGAACTCGCCATGGGAAAGGAAATTTAGTTTATGAACGATGTTGAAAGAATTAAAAATGGCGTGACCCCCATTCCTAAGGCGTCGACTCCTCCTAAAGAAAACTTAGAGGTTTCTGAAAAAAAACCGAAAAATGAAAAGCGAAAGAATATCGGGATTGTTGTGGCTATTGTTGCTATTTCGTTAACAAGCTACTTTGGTTACCAGCATTACGCTTATGTCTCAACTGACAACGCGATGGTCTTAGGTGCGGCGACTCTACTTTCTTCTAAGGTCTCTGGAATCATCACCAAAGCCAACGTCCAAGAAAATCAAAAAGTGAAGAAGGGTGAAGTTCTTATTGAGATTAAACCCGACGACTACCAAAACGCCCTCGATGAGGCCCAATCTGATATGGAATCAACAGCCGCGGAGCTTTCGGGAGCCGAGTCCAATTATAGAAGAATCTCATCACTTTTAAAGCAAGGGGCTTCTACTAAAGAGCGGTTTGATTCTGCAGAGTCGCAATTTCATTCCCTACAAAGAAAGCTTAAGTCTGCGGAAGCAAAGGTCAGCGAAGCGAAGCTCAATTTGGAGTACACAAAAATTACGGCTCCTGCGGACGGAAAGGTCGGCAGGAAATCTTTCGAAGTGGGAATGTTAGCTGCAGCTGGGCAACCCCTCATAGGATTTGTTGGCGGTAATGAAAGATGGGTCGATGCCAACCTCAAAGAAACGGATTTGAATGAGGTTAAGGAAGGTCAGAAGGTTGAAATCAGCGTTGATGCCATTTCGGGTAAAACCTTTGAAGGTGTTGTGGAAAGTATCAGTCCGGCTACCGGTGCCACTTTCAGTCTGCTTCCACCGGACAATGCTACCGGAAACTTTACGAAGGTCGTTCAGAGAGTGCCTGTTCGAATAAAGATTGAAAAGTTAAAAGATCAAGATGTAGATCGTTTGCAATCTGGTCTTTCAGCTGACGTTAAAATCAAAGTACATTGATAGGAATTAAAAAATGAACTTTAGAGTTGTAGCTATCGTTCTCACCGCAGCTTTAGCATCGCTTCTGGAGATTATTGATACTTCAATCGTGAACGTGGCGATTCCAACGATGATGGGAAATATTGGTGCGACCTTAGATGAAATCAGTTGGGTAACGACCGGCTATATGATTGCTAATTCCATTATCCTTCCCATCGCCGCCTGGTTGGGAACCAGGCTAGGAAGAAAGAAGTATTTTACCGGAGCCATTATCGCTTTTACCATCGCATCGTTTATGTGTGGCATCGCGCCCAATCTCTATTTTCTAGTGGTTTTTAGAATTCTCCAGGGCTTGGCTGGTGGGGCTTTACTCCCGACTTCACAAACCTTGATTCAAGAATCTTTTCCTCCTGAACAGGCGGGATTAGCTATGGCTGTCTTTGGAATGAGTGTCATGGTGGGTCCAGCTCTGGGTCCAACCCTGGGCGGGTATCTTACGGACAACTTCGGGTGGCGGTCTATTTTTAATGTTAACGTTCCAGTGGGGATCTTTGCGACTGTAATGTCATGGCTCTACGTAGAGGATGCCACCTTTAAAAGGAAAAATGCTGACAAAAAATCTGGCATAGATTGGACGGGTCTGGGTCTCCTATCGCTGGGTGTAGGATGCTTTCAATATGTTTTGGAAAGAGGCCAAGCCGAAGGGTGGTTTGATTCTCGTGCGGTTACAACTTGCCTTATTCTGGCGGTGGTTGGGATTTCGTCATTTATTTATTGGGAGCTCAAGATTGAAAATCCAATTATGAATTTGAGACTTTTCAAATCAAATATTCTGCGGTCTGGGACGATGCTCATGTTTGCGTTAGGAATCATGGTGTATTCGCTAACCTTTGCAATCCCTATTTTTGTGGCGAACGTCCTCCCGCAGATGTCAGCGACAAAAACAGGAAATCTCTTTATGCCGGGTTCGATAGTTACGGCTCTCTTTATGTTTCCCGTGGGGATGCTTTTACAGAAAGTGAGTGCAAAACCACTTGTTCTTATAGGACTCGCCCTGGGCGAAGTATCGGTTTTGTACATGTCCAGACTTACGGCGCAAGCTGGGCCGGGGGACATTCTTTTGCCTTTGATTGTGCGCGGAGTAGCTTTAGCGTTTTTGTTTATTCCAATCAATCAAATGGTTCTCGGGGCCTTTCAGGGAGAGGAGTTGGGGCAAGTTTCTGGGATGCAGAACTTTTTTAGACAGATGGGTGGGAGTATTGGAATTGCTTCATTGGACACCTTGCTCACCCGTTACGGCGCTCAAAACTACAACGACCTTCTGTCCCGAGTTAATGCTTTAAACCCAACGGCGTATCATGATTTCATTCAATCGGGGACGTCGGCGGCCTCCCAGATGACCAATCACGTGGGTTTTTGGTCCCCACAATCCTATGCGGCAAAGGCCATGTACGGTCGAATTTCTTCCCAGGTTTTTGTTCTGAGTTTTAGTCAACTATGTTGGACTATCATTGTTATTTTCGCTTTAGGGTTGATTCCGCTCTACCTCATTAAGCCCCAAAAAATTGGTGGTCCGATTGTGGATGTCCACTAACACCCGTGCAACTCAAGTTACTTTTGGCAAATACTAGCCACGGTTCCAGAATTGAAAGTCTTGGTCTCAATCAGATATGACAATGGGTCATAGCTTAGGGCGTTTTATTGATCCGTTCGTAAATTTGAGATACAAATAAAATAGAGAAAGATTTGAAAGGGAGATTCAATGAGTAAAGTGAAGGTGGCCGCATTTTCCGTTTCCTTAGATGGTTTCGGTGCAGGTCCAAATCAAAACATCGATAACCCCTTAGGGATCGGGGGAACCAAACTGCATGAGTGGTTTTTTAAAACTAAATCTTTTCAAAGTATGCATGGAAGTGCTAACAGTGGCGAAACAGGAATCGATAACGATTTTGCAGAAAAAAGTTTTGAAAATATTGGTGCCTGGATCCTCGGTCGCAACATGTTTGGACCGGTCCGAGGGCCATGGAAAGATGAGAGCTGGAAAGGTTGGTGGGGAGATGATCCCCCATACCATGTTCCCGTCTTTGTTTTAACTCACCATCCACGCAAGCCCATAGAAATGAAAGGGGGGACAACCTTTTATTTTGTCACCGATGGAATCAAGTCAGCTCTTCAACAAGCAAGGCAAGTATCAAAAGGGAAAGACATACGTATTGGCGGAGGAGTATCTTTAATTCGACAATATCTCCAAGCCGAATTGATTGACGAAATGCATCTTGCCTACTCGCCAACCTATCTTGGTTCAGGGGAAAGTCTTTTGTCTGGATTAGATATTTTAAAACAAGGGTTTTCCGTCACCGAGTTTGTGACAACAAAAAGTGCATTACATGTCTTTTTGAAAAAGGGATGTCATCAACTCATATTATAACAAGCAACAAGGAGCTGAGGTTTCTTGATGCGTTAGGTCTGGCAAATACTTCCAGAGGTGCTGGAGAGAAGATCTCATTTAAAGCACTCCATATGGGAATCAGAGATGCGTCGATTTTGCTCGGCAAACAGACCGGTAAGAAGTTTGAATTGGCGAATAACGTAACCAATGACGACACTGTTCATATGGATGTTAAGGATATCGAATGGACCGAAGCCCTCCAGTTTCTACTTGATGATGGTCAATTGGAGTCAAAAATAGACAAAGACGGAACCGTAGCCATTTCTAAAAAAGGTCATTAAGAATCAAGCAACTGGTCTTGCCCTGTGCAGCCCAACCCATTGAGACTGTGCTTAAAAGACTATTCCTATAGGCCCTCTCGGTACTCTCTCACCAGGCTTAGAATCTTGGCTTTGACTTTACTAGCTGTTCGACGCTCAATTTTATTGTTTTTGTCTAATAGTGTTTGTTCGGCAGCGGGTTTTAATTTTTGATACTCGATAAAGTCTTCAATGACCTTTTGAATTTCTTGGGGAGAAAGGTTCTCTTTAACCCTGAGAATGTGTTCGGTGACCCAATTTATTGAATCACCGGTCATGCGATCATATCGGTTAATAAGCGCCGATCGCATCGTGAGTTCTAAGAGGAGCTGATGAACGGGTTTTCTGATCAGCTTTTCTATTTCACTGATAAGCGAGAGATAATGTTTAAGAAAAGTATTTATTTTTTTTGTTTTTTGGCTGGTGAGTTTTTTATCATTTCGGTTGGCATAGCTTGAAGCAATGACCTCCATAAATTCTTTGGGTGTCGGCAATGCTCTGTTTTTTAATAAAGATATTGGGAGTTCCCGTAAAATATCTCGCATGCAATAAATGGCGTCGCGGGTTCTTCCGTCTCCTGTTGTGTAAACTTTTTTTGATTTAGCTTTTTCAAAATAGGAATGAATGTCTTTAAATTCTTTCACCAGTTTATTTCTTTGATTGAGCAAAAGATCTCTCTGTTCTTTATCAAAACCCATTTTATAAAGCATATTCTTCAACAATTGACGGTTGAATTCTTGATCAAATATTTTTAGGACCGGGTCGCGGGTGTATTTTACTATGCTCTTTCTTTTTCCCGTAATAAGGTAGTCTTTGATTTGGACAAAAGTTTGAAGAATGTAGCGTGCTTTGTGTCTCTGCTCAGGTATTGTGGTTGACCAACGATCTACATCATCGTAACGGTACTCATGATGGAAGAGTCCGAATTGCCGTACGGAACCATAGTCAATGATTCCACCATCTACAAGAACGTTGTCACCGTCCCAGTCTAGCCAAACAAAAATGTAATCCGATTCCCACTTAGCGGTGACTCGAGCGAAGGTTTTAGCCATTTCAACGACCATTTTTTCGTAACGAGCCCTGTCGGAACCGGGATCGGTCCATTCGCGATTAGAAATCTGACGTCTGCAGTAGTAATCCATAACATTTTTGAGAGCCTTATAATTACCTTGCTTGAGATGGGAGAAGAAATGCGACGGGCGAATCAAGTTGTGACCAGCCCGGACATTGATAGCTACTTTGTTGGGGAACTCAATGATGGCGAGACATCTTTCAGTGCGGACTTCGTTTCGGTGAAAGGTCTCACTCATTAGAGCTGCGGAAATTCCTTCTTCGACATCTGCAAGTCCACATCCATAACAGACTTTTGGGTCACCTGTTTTGAAAAATTTCTTTTCAATGGCCGAGGCGGGACTGAGTCGAGTGGCACCAGTTCCACAACTTGAAATATCCCAAGTGATTCCTTCATGCTCGATCTGACCATTCCAGATACTCCGGCCATCCCCAGAAGTGCTTCCTCTTTTGTCGGGATGTTGTAACTGGAGATACCGAGTGGCCATGTATTTATGGGGAAGAATATCCTGGGGAGAAATTTTAGTTTTATGGGCGATGTCATATTCATTTATGATCTGCAAACTAAAGGTTTCTAGAATTTTTCTAGAGAGCTGAGAGTTCATAACATGGGGGTGTTTTTGGGGAATAAGACCCATTTCTTTAGCAAGTTTGAAATTGAAATAGAGAAGTTTTCCCCCGTGTCTTTTTCTGGCGGCATATTCAATATACGAATCTGGGGCCGCTTTCTTTAGACTGTGTTGGCCGTTGATGAGACTAAATCTGGTGTAGGCTGGGTGAACCTCCGGCTTTCTTAAGATGCTTTTCATAGGCCTTTTCATAATGACGCTATCGGAAAGGTTGTTATTTCTCTAAACACCTGGAAAAATATACGGATGTGGTTCTAGACAATGAGCCGGGAGAAACCCATTGTTGGAGTTGAGATGAGACTCGTTTTTTACTCAGGTGGGCAAAACCCTTCAAATGAGAAGATTCACAAGGTCTTAGCTAAACTGGCCAGAGAGTCAAAAAAGAGTAGACGATTGAGCTTGACCTACATACCGGTGTGGGCAGAAAGTTCTGAAGCCTTTTTTCGACGTTTCGTTAAACGCTATCGTGCCGTTGGATTTAGAGAGTTTCACTGTCTGCCCGTCGACGTCCCAGTCTCCAGAAAAAGTTTAAAGAGGGCCCTTCAGGCGGACGCCATTTATTTGGCTGGGGGCAACACTTTTTATTTTTTAAAACATTTAAGAAAAAGTGGTGTACTGACAAAATTAAAAAAATTTGCCAAAAAAGGGGGAGTTGTTGCCGGGCTCAGTGCCGGAGCTATAATTATGACTCCTTCAATAGGTCTAGCCGCCTATCCTATTTTTGATGCGGACAACAACGAGGTTAGGCTACGGAGAAAGCACTGGAAAGCTTTGGGATTGGTTAATTTTGAGTTTTTCCCTCACTTTGTTTCAAGTCGGCGTTACATCCAAGCCATGATCAATTATTCCCGTCGCCGTAAAAGGCGGGTCTACGCATGCCAGGACGGCGGGGGAATCTCTATTCGGGGCAAGGAGGTCTCATTTTTCGGTAAAGTAAAATGCTTTGAAAAGGGAAAACTCTTGTCTTATTGATGGGATAGTCCTCCCCTTCTGATAAATCCGTACCGCCATTAGACTTAAGTCTAAAGAAATTGGATTTAAAGCCGATAGTTTAATCGCTGGGCGTAACCTGAATGGCAGCATTCCTTTATTATAATCCTTTACGGAAGGGGTAAAATTCCATGTGGATCAGTATGTACTTGGCTTTCTTTCTTTTTTTCTTTGTGTCCTTGTTTGGCCCTTCTACTCTTAAGGCGGATTCAAACGCCCAGTGCCAAGGAGTAGCGGTAAAAAAATGGAACCCCCCAGGAGATGCAAAAAAACTAACGATAGATTCAGCCTCTCTCGTTCCTGCCGGTAATGGACTTCCTGAATATTGCCAAGTCTTAGGCCACTTAGATACTGAGATCAATTTCATCCTTAATTTGCCGTCGACTTGGAATCACAAAATTGAAATGGCCGGAAACTCAGGGTTCGGTGCAGACCTGGCCTCCTTAGATTTGTACTCTGAGCTCGCAAATAACTATGCGACCGTAGGAACAGATACTGGGCATAGTGGTAGTCCATCGGATTTTTTGAATCGACCAGACCGCATATCAAACTATTTTTATAGATCCGTCCATCTAACGGCTTTAACAGCTAAAGAAATTGTAAAAGCGTATTACGGTCAAAGTGCTCAACACGCCTATTTTAATGGTTGTTCTGAAGGGGGTACTGAAGGGATGAGAGAAGCCTCGTCTTACCCCAATGATTTTGACGGAATTATTGCCGGGGCGCCTAAGCTTCCTGGGCATGGTGGATTTAGAGAGTGGATCGAAAGGGCAGATTTTCCCACTGGGCCTTCTTCGGGTGTTATCCCTTATCAAAAACTTCCGCTCCTCACACAGTTTGTTTTGCAAAGGTGTGATGCTCAAGATGGGTTGGTTGATGGTATTGTAAGTGATCCCATAAAATGTAATTTTTCGCCCTTACATGACCTACCGGTTTGCCCCGGTGACAGCGACAATCCTAACTGTTTCACTAAAGGTCAGATCAATGTTTTAGAGAAAATACATGAGAGTCCGTCGTCTTTTGGTACACCAATCGGAGTGCCCTTTTACTATTCGGGTATGGAAGGATATTCTTATGGAGACTCCTTTGGCATTGGGGTCCAAGTTTACGATTTTGCTTATCAAGTCAGTGGGTTTCCTGGTGTGGCGGCCCTCTATCCCGATCTTTTTGATGTAGGTGAGCCTACTCTGGATTACTATCTTGAAGAAAACAACTTAAGATATATAGTATTCAGCAATCCCAATTACCTGCTTCAAAACTTCAATTTTAATAGTTCAGATATTCAAGTTTATCTTTCAAAAATGGCGCCTCAAATTCCATCTAATGCTGATTTGCGTTCATTCGCAGGAACTGGCGGCAAACTTCTTGAGTACCAGGGCTGGGGCGACACTGTTTTCAATCCGATCGTGACCAAGAAGTTTTATGATGATGGTACCCAGGTTGTGGGTGGACTAAATAAGATGAAGTCCTTTGATCGCCTCTTTCTGATTCCCGCTACGGGACATTGTGGTGGGGGAGCTGGCCCGTGGGCCTTTGATCCTATTCCCGTACTCGAAAATTGGGTTGAAAAGGGTCAAGCCCCTGATTCTATAGTCGGATACAGCCCTGATAGTAATTCGACTCGGCCAATTTGTGCTTATCCCCAAGAGGCAAAGCTCATTGCCCCATCAATGGATCCGACCGCGGCGTCAAGCTTCAAATGTGTGACTCCGGATGATTAAAAAGATCTAACCGTGGAAAGGGCCGCTTTTTAAGCGGCCTTTTTAAATCCATCGCCTCACTTTGGAGCAGTACTCTTTAGTCGAATTTCAATCTGCAAGGTAAAATGCGCGGTGACAGTAATAAGTAATGTAATAACATTGGGTAAAACTAAAAAAAGGCCGATGGCCGTTAGTTCTAATCCAAGATAAATCGGTTTCTTGAATACCGATAGAGTCCTTTGTGAACGAGGGCTGTTTTCTCCTTGCCGAATTAGGAGTAAACCTTGCGGGCCCGCAGTTTTGGAAGGTTGTTTGCCTAAGATGGCAAGATACTGGTCCCCAGAGGAGTTACTTCACTTGAAGAAAGATGAAGATCAATTTATACTTATCTTAGACTCATTTATTGGGGGGGTAAATGTCCAACACAGTTCAGATACATCGCATTTTCGCTACCAGCCTTGAGAAACTTTATCGCGCTTTTGTGGACCCAGAGGCCATGGTGAAGTGGTTACCGCCAGATGGTTTTACAGGAAAGGTTCATAGCTCCGATGTGCGAGTGGGCGGCGGCTTCAAAATGTCATTTACGAACTTTACAACCAAAAATGGCCATTCCTTCGGTGGAAAATACCTTGAACTCGTTCCCAATCAGATGCTCCGCTATACGAACAAATTCGACAACCCTAATATGCCTGGGGAGATGAGCGTGACGGTCACTTTTCGAGAGGTCATCTGTGGGACGGAATTAAAAATTATCCAGGCGGGAATCCCGGACGCCATTCCTACAGAGCTGTGCTACATGGGGTGGCAGCAATCGTTGACCTTGCTGGCTCGCCTTGTGGAGCCAGATATTAAGGATTAGAAAAATAGCATGAAAAAAATATTAGTTGTCGAAGACTGCGTCGAGATACAAGTGCTCCTGCGGGGAGTTCTCGGAAAGCAATATGATATGGTTTTCGCTGGGTCTATAGACGCTGCAATAAAGGCTGTGAACCTTCACGCCTTCGATCTTATCATTGTAGATATTGGTCTCCCCGATGGAGATGGATTTCACTTATGTTCTCAATTTAAAGAGGATGATTCAACGGCCGATGTTCCACTCATTTTTCTAACTATGAAGGCCAGTCTCTCGGATAAAATAACTGGGTTTTCTCTTGGAGCCGATGATTATATTGTAAAGCCTTTTGAACCTCTTGAGCTCCGAGCTCGAATCGAATCAAAGTTCAAATCGTCAAAAAACAAGGTCAGAGAAATAGTGACGAAGGGAAGTTTAAAAATAAATATTCCATACCAAAAGGCTTTTGTGATTGAGGATGGGCAAGAATCGGACCTCAACCTAAGTCCCAACGAGTTTAGACTGTTTTATTACTTCGTAAGTCACGAAGGTCACGTCCTTACCCGTGCGCAACTTCTTGAAAAAGTTTGGGGCACAGAGATCAACGTAACTGAACGTACTGTTGACTCCCATGTTTATACCTTAAGAAAAAAGCTTAAAAGTCACGCCAGCTTCTTAGAGTCCGTCTTCGGAGAGGGATACCGATTCTCCTTTCCGTCCAAGTCTATGGTCTAGTTCTTAAAATAGCGCCTATTTGTCAGAGATATTTGACAGACGTTTCAAAGTCTCACGACAACCTCACTGGATAATTCTTCTGGAAGATCTTTTAACCCCTTAAAAAGGAAAGGTAATCTTATGAAAGCGAGATGTCTTGGTTTTGTCATTTCAGTTTTGATTGTCGGCGCTTCTATAGCCCATGCCGAGGGCTCCGGTTCCAGTACCGTAGGGTATGTGGGTGCCTTACTTGGAATTGGAATGGTTAACAATAGTGGGGGAACTAACTTCACATACGGATTGGGCGGTGGATATAAATTTATGCCCGATTGGAGCGTGGGAGCTGATTTTACCTACAATAGCTTTACGGTGCCTTCCCCACTCACCGCTAACCTTTCACTTATTTTAGCCAACATAAAATACTACTTTGGATCAGGTGGATTTGCGGGTTTGAAATTGGGTGAAGGTACGGTTTCGTATTCGGGAACGGGGAGCCCGGGTTCTGCAAGCAACCTGGCCTGGGGTCCAACAGTCGGCTACAACTACATTTTCACTGATAAATGGTCGGTGGGAGGCGAAGCCAATCTTATTTGGATTAGCAATTCAAATCCCGGAGTGAGTGTCTTTCAAATCCTCGCGAATTTAAAATACTGGTTTTAAAATATGTCGATGTTTTGACCAAGTGCGGAGCAAATTCTAAGGTGGATTTGAGTGGTGCCAGAGACCAAGCTGGTTTAGCCTTGTTATTTTAATGAGTCGGAGGATGATTGTTTAAACAATTTATCACTGGGGGAGGGCAACAAAGAAAAACTCTATTACGAAGATACGGGTTTGCCGTCTTCGTCAGTGGTCTGGGTCTGGCTTTTAAAGTACTTATTCATGGTGTCAATGCTGACTTAATTCCCTTCTTTTTTTTAGCGATGACGTTGAGTAGTGTCTATGGTGGCAAGGGGCCTGGTATTTTGACCGCCGCCATTTGCTCGCTAGTTAATCTTTATTTTTGTATTCCTCCGGAAAATTCATTTTATATAGACTCTTTAGAAAACGCGATCCAATTTGCCGAGTTCACAATGGGTGCTTTGTTAATTAGCTCTCTTACCGGTGCTCTCTATGAAGAGAGAGAGAGAGCAAAAGTAGCGGCAGAAAAGGCCTTGGATTATGTTCAGCAAAAGGAGAGCTTCGTGGCCAACGTGACCCACGAGATTAGGACTCCGATCAATGCCGTTATTGGACTCTCTCAAATCATTAATGAGATCGAGGGTGTTCCAAGGGATGTTAAGGGATATATTGTCCAGATACAGGAGTCGAGCGAGGCCCTGCTGGCCCTGGTCAATGACATTTTAGATTTTGCCAAACTTGATTTTGGTAAAATTGATATCGAATCCATCGATTTTAAAATAGTTGAAAAGATTCAGCGATGTGTGAACCTCATTGGTCAAGCGGCAAGAAATAAAAATCTCGACCTTATTTGCAAGATTGACTCGAGGCTACCGATCTTTTTAAAGGGTGATCCCTCAAGAATCTCTCAAATATTACTAAATCTTCTATCAAACGCCGTTAAATTTACTTTAAAGGGGCAAATCCAGTTGAACGTTGAGGTTCTTAAGCAACTGGATGGCGTATGGTTTGTGAAATTTGGGGTAACAGACACGGGCATTGGGATTGCGAAGGAAGCCCACGAAAAAATATTTGATACTTTTGTTCAGGAGGACATTTCGACGACCCGTAAATTTGGGGGAACCGGCTTGGGCCTTTCGATTTGTAAAAGGCTTGTGGGTCTTATGGGTGGAGAGATGGGGTTAAGCAGTCAAGTTGGCAAGGGATCAACCTTTTGGTTTTCTCTCCCTATGAAAATTGGGGATCAAAGGCTGGCCGAAGAATACTCCACCGAGCAACAGGGTAAGACTAAGTCAGTTAAAACGAGCCTCGACAAAAAGATTTTAGTCGTCGAAGACAATAAGACGAACCTTTTGATCGCGACGAAATTGCTGGAAAGACTGGGGTGTCAAGTGGACTCTGCAAGCGACGGTCGAGAAGCCTTGGATCTTTTAAAAAAACAGAAGTATGACGCCATTATAATGGACTGTCATATGCCAAATATGGACGGCTATATAACAACCCAAAAAATAAGAGAAATAGAAAATCTTAGCCATTTACACACTCCTATTATAGCTCTTACAGCCTATGCCTCAGTCGAAAATGAAGAGAAGTGTACTAGAGCGGGAATGGATGGATATCTCACTAAGCCTTTGCGGTCCGATCAACTCATTATGGCCCTGGGGAAATGGATTCGTTTCGAATCCCAAAGTGATCCCGTTACGGGGTCCCTTTTTCGGACCTTCGAGACAGTCGACAGAACTTTTGATGTCCGTTATCTCTTAACTCTGAGGAAACAATTGGAAGGAGACGGGGATATCGTCGTTGAGCTTATCGATACCTTTGTTGATCACACCCCATCGAGGATCCAAGAACTAGAAAATGCAGGTGAGAAAAAAAATGCCGTGGATTTGGAGAAAATTTCTCACAACCTTAAATCAGCCAGTGTTACGGTGGGAGCGCTAAATATGGCGCGATTATGTGATTTACTTGAAGTCTTGAGTACAAAAAATCAATTGATTGCCGCTGAGGCAGCCATCGGAGCTCTGAAGTGTGAGTTTTTTACGGTCAAAGAGAGGTTGGTTTCTTTTAAAAAAGAAATTTATTGCGCTTCATAAAATATTCAACAGATTTGAGGTTGGCAACGGGCCAACTTTCGTGGCAGGCTCTTAGGACAATCAAAGTTAAATCACTAATACAAAGGAGATCGTATGAAACTAAATGCAATTGTCGCCATTATTGGTGTCGCTCTTTCATTTCAAGCTTTGGCCCATGAAATGCCAGCCCCTAAACTTTCAAAAGACTTTCAGGCCCTAAAGGCTCTTATCGGTACATGGACTGGAACCACAAAGATGGAGGGGAAAGACCAACCCGCTACTGTTACTTATGAATTGACCTCGGGCGGAACGGCAATAGCTGAAAAGTTAATGCCCGGTACCCCTCACGAGATGCTTACTGTTTACGCCAATCGTGGAGACAAAGTAGAAGTCACTCACTTCTGTGCCGTTGGGAATCAACCTCAGATGGCTTTGAAGAAAGCCTCCGGTGGAGTTTATGAGTTTGAAATGGAAGGTATGAAGGGTATTAATGACAAAAATGAAATGCATATGCATGCCATAAAACTCACGCTCGCTGGAGACAAATTGAAACAAGAATGGACAAACTATAATAAAGGTAAAAAAGGGGAAGTCGCCGTTTTCGAATTCGCAAAGAAGTAACCGATCTTTAAGGGCCGTTTATAATGTTTCTTTTAAGAAATCCTTCATGGCTTGCCAGCTACGGTGGTCAGCGGATTCATTATAGGCGGCTCCTTTTGAATTGTCACTTCCAGCCCCCTTTTCCGTAAAGCTGTGGACGGCGCGGCCGTACTGAATCATTTGCCAATCAACTTTTGAGCTTCTCATCTCAGCTTGAAAAGCCAAAAGATCCTCTGGCTTTTGGAAGGGGTCGTCGGCACCAGCGAGAGCTAGGATTTTTGCCTTTATGTCATTTCCGCCTTTCGGTGAGGGACTATCTAATCCTCCATGAAAACTCACAACAGATTTGATATCTGCCCCTGATCGGGCAAGCTCAATTACAGTTGTACCTCCAAAACAATATCCGATGGCGGCAAGGTTTTTGGGGTCCACATTTTTTTGAGTCGAAAGAGTCTGAAGCCCCAAATTAACGCGACTACGAAGGAGTTGGCGATCCCCTTTAAATTTGCCAGCTATGGCGCCAGCTTCAGCCTTTGAAGGACGCACACCCTTTCCATAAATATCTGCAGCAAAGGCTACATATCCGAGAGCAGCTACGGCTTCCACCTTTGCTTTCGTCTCGTCAGTAATACCCAGCCAATTGTGGACGACGAGTACTCCCGGTCGTGGAGATTTTATGGTGTTGTCATAAACCAGATAGCCCTCAAATAAGTTGGAATCATCTCGATACTCTATAGTTTTTTTTATGAGCTTGGCCTGAGCCGAAAATGAACCCAAGGTCAATATAAGAAAGAAAAACTTCATCATGGCACTCTCCAGTTAAAAAAGTTTTACGGTCTAACTTAGCAAAAGGAACCTATCCCATCCAGGTTCAACTTCTGAAATTCCAGAAAGTAGGCTTAGTCCTACGCCTGTAAATCCCATTAGAATTTCAAACCGGCCTATAGGGGGGTAGTTGTGAAATTTTTTCTTATTCTTAAGCATTTTTAAAGTATTGGCGGCCCATTTCAATGAAGCTTTTTTAAATCTTGGATCTCCGGTGGACTGGTAGAGTCGATTAAAAATATGGAAATTTCCTGAGCTTCCATGGCAAAAGAAAGGATCCCCCACTAACGATTTTGCTTCTGGTAAAGCCGCGGCTCGTTTGGCAATAATAAGGCCTTGTTTTTCAATAGATTTATCTTTGAGAACTCTTCCGGCATTAACGAGAACGGGTGCAACTCCGAGGTCGCAGTAACACCAAGCGAGACGACCTTTTCCTATGCCCATCTTCTGTAAATTCTCAGAGAGCCTGTAATCGTAATTTTTTCCATTATCCACCGAGAGGAACCACTTGACGGATTCTCGTAACAGGTTCTTGATTTCATCCGTTCCGTGGTGGGCTTTTAGAACTCCGGACAAAAGACCGATAATTCCTGGGATACCGTGGGCAAGACCTAAATTGTAATATCCTTCCGTTAGTTTTTCGTACTTTACTTCATTAGGATGCAGGTCTTCCTTTAGAGTAAACCATGCTGTTCCCCGACTACTGTAAGTCGCCTTGTTTTTAAAAATTTTTACTAAATTATTTAAGAGTTGGGGAGATTGTCCCCGAGGCCAACGCTCTAGTCCATAAATTCCATAACCCACTAACTCATCCACGAGTCCGTACCGGCCCAAAGTTTTATTCAATCTCAGTTTTCCCTTTAGCTTGGCCACTAGGTAGTCATCGATGTCTTTATTGGGGTCCTCTTTTTTATTTACTTTCAGTTGGACTAAATTTCGGTAATATTCAATAACCCATGCGAGCCCTGTAAATCCTGAATAAAGGGCGTCTATACTTGGGCGTTTTCCCAGGGTATCAGTGGCTTGTACGATCATCGACTCGCTCGATTGCAAATATCGCTTGTCCCCAGAAACTTCAAAACGGTATAAAAAATAGAGGCTCGCCCCGGTGAGGCTTCCTAACCAATATTTGGGGTTCTTAAGATTCTTAAATCTTTTTTCAAATAGAAAAATTTCTTTATCTAATGAGTCGAGATAACTTTGGACTTGGTCCGCAATTTTGTTTTTGAGAATTGGGAACCAGTTTGATTTTTTTGTCATAATTTTCTACCTCTTAACGGGTTAGGATAGCGAGTGTTTTAGCTTCACGTAAAGTAAAGAATATTGACGCCTTCAGCTTAAAAGATAAAGATTTTGAATGATCTTTTAAAAAGAAAAATCTTAAGGAGACTTTATGGCAGGAACAGAAACTCTTGATCTAAAAAGTACGGCTCTACTTGCTCTTGACTTCCAGAACGGAATAGTGGGCTTTGTTCCTGGGGCAAGCCATATTTTTAAGCCAGCGGCAGAAACATTGGATGCAGCGCGGAAAGCTTCTGTCTCGATCATACATGTAGGGCTTGGGTTTCGACCGGGTTATCCAGAAATAACTTCTAATCATCCTATTTTTGAAAGAGTTCGGCAAGGGGACCTCTTTCTTCTGGGTTCAGAATCTTCAAGCTTTCACAATACGCTCTCGCCCTTGGAGGGAGAAATTATTGTAATCAAGCACAGAGTCAGTGCATTTTCTGGAAATGACCTCGAAATGATTCTTAGATCTCAGGGTATAAAAACTCTTATTTTTTTTGGCATTTCTACAAGTGGAATTGTCCTTTCTACTCTCAGGCAAGCATCTGATTTGGATTTTCAATGCGTGGTTGTTAAGGATGCATGTTTTGACTCCGATGATGAAGTTCATCGGGTTCTAACTGAAAAAGTTTTCCCTCGGCAGGCTCGGGTCGTAACAACAGAAAGGATTACTAAAGAATTTCAAACCGGACTTAGAACTGTTTAAACCAAGCATGGGCTATTTTTTTGTATCCCTGACGAGTGGGGTGGACCCCGTCAGCTACTAAATCCCCCGTTGAATAAGCCAGGCCAGCCGTTTCAAAAATTGGCACCCAGCTGATGTTCCTTCCCATTTGTTTTTTCATTATAACAATGTCTCGAATGGCATCATTGTAGATTTTAATTTTGGCATTAAGAGAGTTATCCTTTGTCGGTGTTATCGAGCTTAAGAAGAGCTGAAGGTCTGGAGATTGATTCAAAATAGTATCTACCAGTTTTTGAAGTCTGGCAGGGGCATTTTGAATATCCCAGTTTTGGGTAAAATCATTTGTCCCAATCATCAAAAGGACAACGTCGGGTTTAAACTCGGCCAGCCAATCTACAATATTGTTTTGTATTTGATCGATCCGCCATCCTGCGTGGCCTTCGTGTCGAGGATCGGACAGGGATTTCGGTCCGTCGGAAAGGGAACCAACAGCCTCTAAACCAGGAATCTTCTTTTTGAGCCAGGGTAGGAGAAAGCTACGATAGCCACCTTCTCCGGGGACATACTGAGAATTTATTGTGTACCCCCCTTGGGTGATTGAGTCTCCAAGGGGCATGACGCGAATAGATCTTGCTAAACCAAGAGATGAAAATAATAGAACGAAAAGTACCCCAAGGCGCAAATGGATCCCCTCCCCATTTGCGAAGGTTTCTATTCGACCCCCTTAAATTTTGCAAGCCCCATATTGGGGGGGCTGCCAAAGAGGCGAGCCCCCATGGGTTTTAACGGGTTATGAGACCTTGACGTCCCTTTGTTCAAGCTTATGGCCCTCAGAAATCTTAATTTGACGGGCCTTGGAATCTTCGGCCTTAGGGAGCATGACCTCTAGAACGCCATTATTAAAGGCTGCTTCCACTTTGCCACTCTCAATAGCCGTAGGGAGTTCGAAGGTCCGGGTAAATTCACCATAATACCTTTCAATGAGGTGACGATTATTTTTCTCGTCGCGCTTTTCTGATTTACGCTCTCCTGAAACGGTGAGTTGATTACCAATCACTTCAATTTTGATGTCATTTTTTGATACTCCTGGAAGGTCAAAACTCATAACGTAGTGAGAATCGTTTTCTTCCACATCGCAAGGGGGGTTAAAGGATTCTTGCGGTGTCAAACGAGAAGAATCCATAAAACGATTCATCACGTCATCAAATCCTTGGATCCCTTGAAACCAAGGTGAAAACTCACGAGGGGTCAAAAAATTTCTTGTTATTCCAAATCTCATAAATGTCCTCCTTTGTTTAAGTTAGCTTCACTCATGAGTCAAACATGTGATCAGTTTTGTGAATGTCAAGTAGGACGACCTCAGCCCCCACATTAAGCGGCTTTAGTCCTAAAGGGGGTCGCTTTCTTCCCGTAGGAGGTGTCGAGCAGGCCAGTGTTGCTGGTCTAAATTCATATCTGTCCAATTTACTCAGGAATGCCTTTACCGGAATTGGCTTTAATCGTACAGCTCTTAAGCATTGACTTCCTGAGTTTTAAAAATAACAATTCTCTCTTAAAATATGGAGGTCAAAAATGTCACTTCTTAAAACGGGTTTTTTGCTTTCAGTTTTTTTGGTGAGTGTTTTAGCGCAGGCTCAATCTCGCCAGAGTAGCTACCACGGGTCCCGGTATGTTTCCTCGGAAGAAAGCTCCCACCGGAACTACATTTCAGGAGCATTTGGGTTTTTAGCGCCTGGATATAATACCTTGATTGGCACAGTTAACGGACAACAACAGCAGACGAACTTTCAAACTTCAGGCCTATTCGCTTTAGGCGGCGATTATGATTATATGCTAAATAAGGATTTCTCCGTCGGCGGAGTTCTTCGTTATTATAATTGCTCTTCAACTATTTTAAATAACTCCGTGCAAAACACCCTTTTCACCCTCGGTCCGTCGGTTCGAGCCTATCTGCCGTCGGGGAACTTTTTACCTTATTTAGGTGCTGGCTTTATGTTTATGGCTCCAAGTGTGACTTCCGGTAATGTGAGTTATAGCATCACCTCTGGAATTGGTCTTATGCTATCGATGGGTCTACTCTACAACATTAATGATGGGGTAGCTTTGGGGATTGAAACCATGAGACTGACGGGCCTTTCCAGTAGTATCAATGGAAATCTTGTTGAAGATTATATGCTCAAGGGTAGATTTGCCCTCGGGAATTAACCTTAGGGCAAAAGGACTTATTGTGGACAGCATTGCTCGTGGTGCTCACTTATAGAATGCCACGGCGACCGCTGCGCCGATGAGACCGATAGAAATTCCGTATCTTAAATTGAGATCTTCTCCCAAGTAGAGCCAGGCAAAAATAATGAAAACAATTAAAGTTATGCATTCTTGAAGAATTTTAAGCTGATATCCCGAAAATGCGCCGTAGGAAAGCCGATTAGCTGGAACCTGCAAACAGTATTCGAAAAATGCAATAATCCAGCTTATAAGGATGGCGTGCCAAATTGATAAGTGATGATATTTTAAGTGGCCGTACCATGCTGCGGTCATAAAGCAGTTTGCTAAGATGAGAAGGCATGTTGTGTAGAAAAGTGTCACTGTAAAAGCTTCCTCTTTTACTCTCAATCTTGCACGGAGAAAGTTTAAATGATCAACTACAATCTGGTCTCACTTCAAAAGGACCAGAGCACTTTTTGTACGGAGAGTTAATTTATGCCGCAATATCAAATCGTAGGGAATGATCTTCAGGCTGTTGTTTGTCAGCTTTCGTCGGGGGAAAAAGTTATCGCTGAGGCAGGTCATCTGCTTTCACTTTCTGATGGAATAGAGCTCAATACCTCCACTGGCGGTGGGTTTATGGCGGGGTTGAAAAGGGCCTTTGGTGGATCGAGTTTTTTTGTCAATGAGCTTGAAGCAAGAGTTCCGGGGCAATGTACTTTTGCATCACCCTCACCTGGTCATGTTCAAGAACTTGATGTTTTACCCAATAACGGGTGGCTTTGCCAGCCTGGTGTTTTTCTTTGCGCCGATAATGGAATTCAAATCTCAGCAGCTTTTACTCAACGATTTGGGGCTGGATTGTTTGGTGGATCAGGGTTTATTTTGCAATCCTTGTCGGGGCGAGGGAAGGCGTTTATTCACGTCGGGGGTGCCTCGATAAAATACATTCTAAGAGAGGGGGAATCTCTAAGAGTTGAAACCGGGGCCCTTGCTGCTTTTGAGTCTACTGTCACTTATGACATTCAAATGGTGCGAGGTTTAAAATCCATTCTTTTTTCGGGCGAAGGACTTTGGTTTGCCCATTTGAAGGGACCTGGGACCGTCTATATACAATCGCTCGCTTTAAGTAGATTGGCCCATGCCTTACTCCCTTATTTGCCGTCTCCAGAAGGGGGCGGTTCATTAGGCCGTGTGGCTACCGGGACCGTTCTAGGTGG
>JABDDW010000013.1 GCA_013287405.1 Deltaproteobacteria bacterium | reverse complement strand
AATATGTGCCTGTCGAATCTGTGATTAAACGCCGTCAGAAAGAATATTACAAAGCATTAGAAACTTCTGATAAAGCCGGCTCGTCAAACGCTTTTATCGAATTTTCACTTAAGGCGATGATCGAGGCCATCAATGAGTATTTTGACCAGCTCCGCCCTGAGCCACAGACAGCGGAGTCTCGACTGGAACTCGCGAAATCTCATTTTGATAATCGAGAATTTAAGAGAAAGGATTATCTCCAGTTTTTCAAAACACTCTCCACCGCCACGGCAAGTCGGGACCTGGAAGCTGGAGTTAAGAAGAGACTCCTCAAGCGTTTGGGGACCAAGGCGCGAGCCATTTACATGTTTTACCGCTAAACAAACATCTGATATGAGGAAATAATGTCAGGCGACAGGCCGCCTTAAGGGAGTAGCACATTTTGTTTCTACATGAAGTAAATCTTACTTTCTTCAGGACTAGAGGAGAAACCGCCTTAGTGCCAGCCTTTATTTCTTCGTATTGGGATGGTACTCCTTGGGCCTTTCCCCAATGCCCAACTACTGAAATCACAATAATGGGGAGAACTTTGAGGATTAGCTGTTTTCCGAGGACTTTAAGTGTTTTCATCACAACCTTATAGAGTTGATCCAACTTTACTTGGATCGTAAGAACGGATGATCTTGATCGCATCTCCCTTGGGGGTGGTTCCACCCAGGGTTCCGTCAGGTAGTTCTAACATTTTCCCTTTTGCATCGAATTTCGTTGGCAATAGGTTTTGAAGGTTAGGGGCAGAGCCGTTTAAGACCTTGGTTCCATCAGCGATAGTTCGATATCGTCCAGATTGCCACCGTTTTCCCTTATATTCGCTGAAGACTTTAATAGTCATGGCGGTAGGTCCCATCAAGAGTCTACCGTAGAAATTTGCTATCTTAGAGGCGTCTCCGTCCACACAAAGACCTTCATTAAATAAATTATCGGGCCGATTCGTAATATCGAAAGCTCCTGCTCTGCAAAGTTCTTTATCGTTTTTTTCAGCCATTTTTATGGCTTCTTATGCCTCTAGCCCCATGGACTGAAACTCCTTCAGAGTTTCCACATCCTTAAGTCTGCCAAGCTGTGGCTGCTGTTTTATAAGTGTTACAGCGTCAAGCTGACTGAATTTGCCCCGTTTCTTATTAAGCGGACTATAGTGAGGTGTCTCAAAATAATGATAATTTAGACTGGTTAAAAAGGTTCAGAAAAAAACCTGAATCTTTCAAAAGATCCTTGGCGATTGTCTTTTGTCTCTTTTTCTATCTTATTTTTGCATTGGCCACACTGATTTATGTGCTCATACATTCACCTATACGGTTTATCTTAAACGTTCTAACAATTGGTGCAACCCTTCTTTGCCTAGGCAGCCTGGGCGAAGTTGTGGCTGACCTTCAAAAGAAGGCTGCCCATGATACTGCCATCGGTATTATATCAATCGAGAGGTGGAATCGCTCGCTTATGAAAAGTGGCGAAGTCCCGTGCCATTTACGACGGAATTCTAAAAAATGAACCTTATGCCTCATACATACTTGACAAAAATATCAACTATTGGTAGATTCTAGTAAGTGAAGGCGACCCAGGTTTTTAACGTTGAACGTGTTGTGGAACTAGAAACAGGCATGCTTTGTCGGCTTCACATGGACCTATTTGACGTAGGTGAAGGTAAGGCTAAAGGTCTTTTTCTTGATCGGTTTAGGTTTAGCTGGATTTTCTTTGAAATTGAGAATCCGTTGCATCGGGTCTTGGTTGATTGTCATAAACCTTTTGGAGTTCATGTGCATTTTGATGATGGGAAGCAGGAGCCGGTCGAAGTTCGTACGTTAGACGAGGTTCGTGAATTTTTCTCTAACGCCATTAAGAAACATTTTGGCGCTGACGTGGAGGTATAAAAATGAAAACATTTACATTTCGCTATGATCCCAATGCCACTTATAAAAAGGCGATGAGTCAAATGCTAAAAGCGGCAAAGTCTGGGAAAAAACATGTCGAAAAGGATGAGCTTAGGTCCGCTTCTCTTAAAGCACTGCTCACGGTGGCCACAGAGAATCGACTCCAGCTCTTTCGTTTGATCCATGAAAATCATCCAGAGTCCGTCTACGATCTTGCCAAATTATTTGACGGGGATCTTGGATACATCTCTAAAGAAGTGCGTATCTTAGAAGGCCTGGGACTTATTAAATTAAAAAAAGAGACGGTGAACGGAAGAGATAGGCTTAAACCCTTAGCGTTGTATGACCGTATTGTAGTTGATTTTGATTTGGCCCAAAAAACGGTGGCCAATTTTTAATTGCTCCGCGCCTCACTTGGACAAAACTCGATGGCTCGTGTGGTCACTGAAGGGGAATCATCTATTTAGCATAATAAGCATTCCCATCCCAAAAGATGAAGCTGCCCCCACAAAATAAAACAACATTGCGAAGTTTGTCTGAGGTGTTTTCTCCGGGATTTTGAAAGCATATCCATACGTGCCAACCCTTTCCACCTCCTGATCTTTCCGCATACGCGGTGACCCCTTTCTCCCTCTCTCATACCACTATAAATTGCAGTCGCATAAAGTGTGAAAGCCAACTTACTTTCCGCGTGGGCCGCCGCTAGAAAACGTTGAATTTCAGTGTTGGTTTTCAGATAGTTAAAGTCTTTGTTGAATATACTTACTTTGGGTTTTTTAATTTTTGGGTATTTCTTAATCCACCCCTCATCGACTGATAAATTTAGCATGGTTATTAAAAGTGTGAGCTGATTAGAAATGGTCTTGTTACTGAGATGCCGCTTTGAAATTTTAAAGGTATCAATGTCAGATCCCTTGATTTCAGATAATAATTTACCACCAAAGTGAGGCCTCAAGTGGGCCCGTATAACACTTTCGTCATCTTTTTGATTGCGCTTCTGAGGCGCTTTATTCTTGAGCCAATAGTCGCATAATTCATCAAATGTTTTCTTAGGTGGGGCAAGCTCTCTTAGACCCCTCTTTTTTTCTTCAACATGAGCTTCATGCCGACTGAGGGCAAACTTTGCGTCATCACGTTTTTCATAAACTTCGCTTTTGCGTTGCCCACTTTCATCGAGCCAGCGAATTCGCCATTTCTTTCTTTGCTTAACAGGTTTACCCATAGGGCCGCCTTGTAGCCTTTATGGAATAGAAAATCTCCTGCACGGAAAACTGAGATTTTATGCAGGGGGCAGGGGCAATGCCTTTAGAACGGGCAAGATGCGTGGCCTCACTCTGGCCTCGCTTCGATTTTAGGCAATAAAAAAGGGCTTGAGTGTTTCCACCCAAGCCCTTGATTTTATTTATTTTTAAATTTGGTAGCGGGGAGAGGAAATTTCCGTCGTCTTCCAAGCTACTGAAATCTAAACGCATTTTCAAAGTAATCAAACACTTAACCCGTCGTGGTCTTCACTGAAACGTACCGATCTATATGAATACGCACTCACGCTGGTAGCACTGGTAGCAACCGGCGATAGTCTTTATGAGGGATATTTAGTAGGATGGAAGTTAAGGTTTAAAAGTATTGACTTTGTAGATACAGTTTAATATAATGTAACTACAAACTAGGAGATTAAGGGTATGTCAAAGCAAAGCATCAATATGAGATTAGATATGGATGTTCTCCATGAAGCCAAGAAGGTTTTGGGTCAAAAAGAGAACACGGCAACGGTTGAGATGGCACTAAGGAACATCATCAATAATCGTAAGGCCATAGAGATTTTCCGCAAAACAACGGGCAAGAGCAAATGGGAAGGTTTCATGAATGAGCGCGAAGAAGCCTGACTCCATCTTTTTTGATTCTAATGTCTACATTAATCTGCTTCGGTTCCCTGAGTATGAGGCTAAGATTGAGAAATTTTTGCAAGGGGCCCATCAATATACAGTTAATAAAATAGTGCTTATGGAACTTTGGGCCGGAGTAAAAACCAAGGCCGAAGAAAATATTCTAAAACAACATCAAAAGTATATACCACTTATTGGTTTTTCTGATGATAACTTTGTAATTGCCGGGCAAATCATGAGGAAGATGGTTAATGAGCATAGTTTTCAACCCAGGACACGAAGGCAATTGACCTGGGATATTTTAATTGCTTTGAGCGGGAAAGAAAACAATGCTCTTTTAGTTACAGAAAACAATTCTGATTTTAAGAAAATTCAAAAATATCTCGAATTTGAATTCATAACAGTAACCTGAAGCAAAGTTATTATTTGAATAAACTTGGTTGGATTCCTCGGTTTGCTATCAACGAATGTTCCGGGGCATGAATTTGATAGCCCATTTGTCTGTAGGCATGAACTCGCTTTCTATACATTGATACCGTAAGTCCGCTGCAAGTATCTAAATAATCGTAAATGATGACATTCTTTTTCCCCGGCGATTGCCTGTGGAGTCTGCCCGCGTATTGGACCATTCTTCCTTTAAAGGAGATGGGCAATAAGAATTTTTCGATCGATCCCTTTGAGGTAAAGATTTCGTACGCAATACAACAGATTTTCACATTTCGAGCAGGTACCCATTCTCTAAGGTTTTTGACAATAAAATGGTAGTAGAGCGAGAGTCCACCATTGGTCAAGGGCGTCATGGTGCCAATTGGATTAAGAATTTGCAGGGTCAACTTAGGTCTTACTAGTACGCCGTCAAAAAAGTTTTTCCCCATCGTAACCTAGACTTTTTCTAGCTTTGGATTTTGTGAAGCGCCAGTGGAAGGTTTGTTTTTTTCGATTTGCTCTTTTGTTCCACGCTTTTGTCTGCCGAATCAAGTTATCCATGTCGCCAATTCGGCCGTCGCCGAGGCATTGGCGGGAGTAGATGCCAATGGCAATTTCAGCCTGATTCAGCCAGCTGCCGTGTTTAGGTGTATAGTGAACCTCGAATCTTGACCACAGCTGCTTGCCCTCTTCTTCTCCAAAACATTCAATAAGATGCTTCTCTTTGTGGGTCGATAAATTGTCCATAACAAGAACTACTTTCTCGGCATCTGGGTAACTCCTCTCAACATACTTTAAGAACTTGGCAAACTCCCATCCCGTTCGTGTTTCTGTAACAGAATTTAAATAACGGCCAGCTTTGGGTTCAACTCCACAAAATACATTTACTGAACCATCGCGCACATATTCATAGTCTTTCTTTAGAATCTCTCCAGGCCCCTCAGCTTTGATGCGCTCTCGGCTATCAGATATTAACGGCACCGGTTTTTCGTCGACGCAAACAACTGGCTTTTTAGGGTCAAAGGGGCGCGCATAGACATCCAGAACATCTTCCATTTTTTCTATGTACTCAGCATCGAGCTTGCCGATGCACCACATTTTTTCCTGCCAAGGCTTTAGGTCATGTTCTTGCAGAATAATTCTGATCTCTTCTCGTGAAATAGTGCCGTCAACGAGTTCACGCCTTTGAGCCTCTTCGACAATCAAATCTAATGTCCAGCGATAACACCCTTCGGGCGGGTCGGAGCAGACCATCGCCACAACTCTTGATCTTTCGCGATCATCAAAATCAATGGGCCTCCCTGATCGTTCCTCGTCGAAAAGTGCCGCATCAAGACCTGATTCCAAATACGTGTTTGCAACGTTGGTCACTGTCTTTCGATCAACGTTCAGAATCTGAGAAATTTCAATAGGGCCGTAGCCAAGATGCAGACAATTCAGAATATTGGCTCTGCGGATAACGCGAGGTTCTTCATACTTGAGCAAATTACGAATTTTTTCCCGTTGCTTGCCACTCAAGCGAACTTTCAATGGTGCCATGTTCCCGTCCCTGAACTGGTTGAAAGTTTAGCATGGCATCAATTTTATATAGTAGCGATGGGGAAAAACTTTTTTGACGGCGTACTAGATGATACCTGAACCAGTCAGGGCTAAAAGACCAAATGAAATATGGCACCTCGATGTGACAGTTGTAAACATTCGGCCTGGGTATAAGCTCTACATTCAGGCGATAATCGACAATTTTTCAAGATATGTCCTGGCTTGGCGGGTAACAGAGGAGATAAATGCCCAAAACACGGTGGAAACAATAGCTCTGGCCAAGAAAAAGGCTATTCAGCTTCTTGGAAACCCAACCTTAACCACGGTGATGATGGATCCGGGAAAAGAGAATAACAACGGTAAAGTTCTTCAGTTTGTTACTTCAAAGAACCTGAGGCGTTGTCTAGCCCAAGTCGACATACATTATTCAAATTCGATGATCGAAAGCCTTTTTCGAATGCTCAAGAACAACTATCTCTACCATCAAGGTATTAACACCATCCAAGACTTAACAAGGAAGGCCTCCTTTTATTTAAGACAACACAACGAAGTCATTCCGCTTGCGACTCACAAAGGGGGAAGGCCTGCGGAAGTCTATACATCCAAATGGAGCGAACAACAACATGAAGAACTAAAAACTCTAAAGACTGCAGCACTTAAACAAAGGAGAGCCAGAAATCTCCAGCCCCCTTGTTTTGATTGCAACTTTGAAAAACCCGCCGTTGCTGCCGAAAATTTCAGCAGTTCAGGTACAAAAAGTCTAAGAAGTTTTGGGGATGGTCGGTTGACCGAACAAATCTTGGCGGTCCGACCTATGAGCCTGTGACTTTGTGGTCAAATCCAGGATAAGGAGACAGTCAGCCGTAACGAGAGTTTCGATGAGAAAAATCTTCTAAAAGGGAGGGGATTTATTCACCCTTCAAATAGGTCCCAAAAGCTGAGTTCAAGTTTAGCGGTAAAATGTGTGTCTTCATGATTCGGTCTATATAACACTGAATCTCAAACTCATTGTTTGTATATGGATCTGTGAACTTTGCGCTAGAAGACAAACTATAATCATCTTCAAAGATTACCGCAGTAACCCTTTGTGGTTGGAGGTCCACCCCCGGAGGCATGTTGGAAGCGTAGGGCCTTTTGAATAAATTGATTTCACATGATGCCTGAGGCTCTACAATACTTTTGAATAAGTCCAACTGTTTTCCTTCTTGAAACAACGCTTTGTAGGGCATTTGAATTGGTTTCCTACCTTTTCCATTACTAAGCCACCGTGAAATCATGTCATCAGTCGGACGATAGAGGGTTATTGTTTTTTGTATAGTGATCTCCAGCGTTTGCCCTTTTGAAGTCTCTGCTCCACTGGCAGAAAACGTCAGCGAACTGTAAAGAGCGAAGACAGTGGAAATCACTAAGATCAAGTAATTCTTCATAAGAACACCTCTTGGCAAACAGTAGAGCAACCTGGGTGCCAAAAACCGATAAAAACGATTTTTCGTAGACGTCGCCTGGAGTGGCCAAAAGGGGAATGGATGAAGCCTGGTAACCTAGAGGCCATTTAATTGACGGTGCACTTTAATCACTTTTGATACCTTGTCAACCATGTCATCCTTGCCAATCTTGCCGCGTCATTGCATTGTGTAGTCACAAAATGGGCACATGAAAGGACGTGGAGCTTGTCTTATCAGTTTACAAAAGAAGACCTCACCGAGATTGATAAAATATTTATGAACATTCCTTTGCTATTAAATGAATTTCAACGCCCCGGTCTCTTTGACCCCACTCCGGAGGCCGTGAGATTTTTTCGAGATATTCTCTCGGCCCATCGAAGATATCAAAATCACATCACCAAATTTCAAGAATTTCGCCGGCAATATGAAATGGTTGAAAGGTTGACTAGGATTTATTTGTCAGTAAAAACTGGGAGTCTTAGCAACGAGGTCCAAAAGTTGCTCATCAAAAGAATGTTAAATAAAATGACCTACCAAATTTCCGACAAACAAGTTGAGCGATTGATGACAAATCCAAGTGACTTTAAGAATTTTAAGAAAAATCACAAATTTCGAGGGGAGGTTTGGTGCCTTTCCGATTTGGCATTGGACCGAGTGGGTCAAATCATATTTGGGCTAAGCAAGCGACGCATTCAGCAAATCAAAAAGCAAGTCAAAGAAATGAATCCTATGTACTTTGCAAGCTTGAGAATTATTGACGAGACTATTAAAAACCCGGATGCTGACATGGAAATTAACATTGATGAATTTCATTTAGCCGCTGAAATAATTGAGCATCGCCTAGGTTCCAACCGCAAAAAAACTCTAAATCAGGTTAGCGGTCGTCCCGACTAGCAAACGCCATCTCAAAGATAATGAGGTTTTTCTGACGCCAATAGATGTTAGGGCTTGAGCATTTATTTGCTTGCGGCGATGATGCTTTGTGGGGAGCAAATGAAAAAAGGATTTCCCGGTCGGCCAACTAAATTCTCATTTAAATATTGTGAACAAATCGTGAGTCACATGGGCTCGGGTGGCTCACTCACTTCTTTCGCCGCAAAGGTTGGAGTATCAAGAGAGACGCTATATCAATGGGCACTGACCAATGTGCATTTTTCCGATGCTTTTAAAAGAGGGCAAGCCGCTCTTGAATTGTGGTTTGAGGAGTTATTTAAACGAATGGCAACGGGGCAATTGCCTCCGCGACTGAAATCTGAGGTTACATCATTCGATAAGGAGGGCCACAAGACAGTCACAAAGGTATTCGAATACCCGACGGGTAACGCGGCCTCAGCAATTTTCATGGCTCAAAATATGATTCATTGGCGGCATCGCAAAGATATTCAAATGACGGGTGATAGCGGCGGGCCTATAAAATATAGCGATTTAACTGAGACCGAAATGCGCAAGATCATCAAGGATGGTTTAGAGGTCTTGGGCTATGAAATACCTTGATAAATCCAATAATCAACCCCAAATTTAGGCCTATTTTAGGCACCCATTTTAAAAAATTTACTGCCCCGATTTCACCTAGAGTGGGTGTGCCTCTTAATGCGTTGGCAATCAAATTGCTAACTTTGGATACTGAACTTGAATTAAAGGTTAATTGACAAAAGGAGATATGTTTATGTCCAAAAAGATTTTGATGGTGGTTCTTAGCTTAATGGCTACAAATGCTATGGCAACCTCCACAATGAGTTTATATGTGAATAATGATGTTATCGAAAAAGACGGTCAAATCAAGATGATCGAATTTGGCGGTTGGACTGACAAATCCTACAATGGCAATGCGTTGAAAATTTTTGGATCACAAGGCGGACGTCAATGCATTATCACCCCGACAATGGCTCACGACCGTGGAATTGACCTTGGTTTTTTCAGCGTTGCTCTAAAAGAAGGCAAGATTGCCGGTTTTTGGTGCGCTAGTTCTGAATATTCAAAAGCCGGAAAACCTGAATTTGGAGTTGGCCCAACGACTGAATTTGGTTATCGCTTAGTCGACACCAAGTAAAACTCTCAAAGGCTTGAGGGCGGCACGATTAAAATTGCCGCACGACATCCTTGTTGAGACGCTGATCGGACTTTTACAGTATCTATTGGGATGCAAAATCGCCAACGTCCTCACGACCGGCACGACCATTGGTCTGAATGTCGTCATTGTCGTACGGTCGTAACCCGTAAAACCATCGCTCAACGGACTTGGGGCCGCTAGTTCTTTCATGCCGACACCAAGCCAAGCTTGCATCCTTTAGACATTTCAGCGCTCGGTTAATGCTATCCTTGTCACTATTCTTATTAAATAAATCTCGGATATTTGTTCGAGTCAGGCCTTGCGGCGCCTCTTTCAAGGCCTCCAAAAGTTTATTGGTCATCGAATCGAAATTTCCAAATAGAAATCGGCATGAGTTTTCGCAGTAGTCCCATAGCGCCTTAGCCGATACAAGGTGCTCACGTTTTATGATTGGCGAAAGGTCAAGGAGCGCATAAATGCACGCTAACCGCATGACTTGTGCCTCGGCCCGAGAGGTCACGCCGCCGAAAGCATTGTCCTCCGACTCTGAAAGGATCGTATAAATCTCATACCAGAGACTGGAGGCATCGGTATCCTTGCTCATCTCGCCAACTGACTTTGCAAACTGAACCACCTCTTTGAGCCGACGAATAACCTCGTCAAGTTTATGAATATTAAAATCACTACCCTCCGGCAAAATTTTTGCTCGTCTGACACAAACCCAAAGCATACGGTTAGCAAATCCGTTAGAAATTTCGACAGACCTCAACTCGCTCTTTAGTTCGAACAAAGTGATATGCCCGATGAGTGAGCCGTGAGGTTCTTGGCACTTGGCAAGAGACGACTTTGTCATCGTTCCTAGAGGTTGACCGTCCCACATATCACGCATCACCGTGGATAAAATATTGCCCTCTCTTCTTAGATTTCTCAGTGTCGCCGCAAACTCGGTGTCACTAACAAGAATGCGTTTATCGGAAATGCCCGGGTCGTACTTGCCCTCGCCAGAATCAACGGAATCACGAATTTGATACACAAGCCCCTCGCCACTTGAAAGGCCAGACTTAACGCATTGAGAGTACCAATTTTCATCAACTGACTTTATAATCTCGCGTATTTGTGCCCATGCGGTCCCTTTACGAGCTTTGGATGAGTCGCCGCATACTATCGCATAGAGGTTGCAGAAATGTTTGCTACCGCCAAGTTTACAGTAGGGGCCGCGGCCAAAGATATTTCCGATGGCGACAAAAAAATGTATCAATAAAGAAATGGGGGCGGCCTCGGTGTCAACGACCTCCACGACTTTGCAGGCAAGCCCTCGAAATACTTCTGACGCCGGAGGCTTTGGCCATAGTTCATTTGGTGCACTCATTGTCGCCCCCATTGTTTTTTATTGTTACTTGGCGCGCACGCAACCAGTTTTCAATTTCGAGAAGCGAAAAACGTACGAGCCGACGGCCCAAGCGATGGTGGGGAATCTCTTGCTTTGAGACCAAGCAATAGAGCGTTCCCATTGGCAATCCTATTTTTTTAGCGAGTTGTTTGTAGTCAATAAATTCTTGGTTGACTATGCTTTCCATATATTCCCTTTCATTTAAGGCGCTCCTTGAGGCCATTGTTGAAAATGGAATGTATGGTTTTTTATAACTGGAATCTAATGCAGTGAAATTTGAAAAACATTGCAGTAGTACGGATCAATCCTTGGCAATGCTAAACACCTTTGCGGTCTCAATTATTGACGTGGTACCCAAGCGGCCATAATCGCCCGCGAAAGCTTGGGGGGCCAAGTGGGAATATCTCTCGGTCATCGTGACGGATTTGTGACCAAGCATGTCTTTAAGCTTATAGATATCACCCCCACTCATCATCCAATGAGACGCAAACGTGTGTCTGAAATCGTGAAACGAGATGTAGTGCCGAGTCTTGCCCTTGCGCTCAATCTTTGGAAAACCGGCGCGAACTAAAACGCGATGCAAGACCTCTTGAAAGGCTCTGTCGGATTTATGGAGCATGTTGCCGGCGCTGTTAAAGAATACTAGTTTCGATGAGCTATAAAGGACCCATCGCCTAAGGATTGGTAGTAAAGGATCAAATATTGGTACGTGTCTGACCTCATCTGATTTTGTGGGGCCGCGAAAACTTCTTTGAATGGTGATTTGTCTATTAGGAAAATCAATGTCATCTTTCAGAAGTCCCGCCGCCTCACCCGCCCTAGCTCCAGTGTAAATCGCGAACGCAAAGAGACTGAAAATCATCTCACCCTCAACTTGCGCGGCCATAAGGAGACGTTGTATTTCCTCATATGTCCTCAAAAATTTAAAATCTTTGGAAAGAAGTTTAACTCTCGGCTTTTTGATGCGCGGAGATTGAGAAAGCCAAGTAATATCAACGGCGGCGTTGAGCATAGAAATCAAAAGAGTTAGGTGATTAAAGACGGTCTTTTTGTCAAGGTGGGCACGGGCCAAAACAAATTCGTCAGCTTGCCGTGGGCCAATCTCGGAAAGCTTGTACTTGCTAAAATTAGGCTTGAGATGACACCGAATGATGCTTTCGTCGTCCTTGCCGCCGTCACGCTTTTGAACGGCTCTGTTCTTTAGCCAATAGGTACAAATGTCCTCAAAGGTTTTGTTAGGAGCGATCGGTACTCGAAGTGACCGCTTAACTTCTTTGGCCTCTATGTTATGCTTTGCAAGCATGAAATCGGCATCATCGTATTTGTCGTACAATTCGCTATGCCTAACCCCATCGGCGTCGGTCCAACGTATTCGCCATTTATCTCTGAATTTTTCTGGTCTAGCCATTTGGCGCTTATACGGCGGGCAAACTTAAAAATCTAATGCAGCAAAAATTGAAAATCCTTGCAGTAAAGCCTTGTACTCATTTCCGTTGGTCACAAATTGGTCACACGCCCCAGATTTTGAGCAAAAAAAATGGGTTAGAAGTTTTTTCTAACCCTTTGTATTTCCGTCTTTTTACCAACTTTTTTAGTTGGTAGCGGGGAGAGGATTTGAACCTCTGACCTTCGGGTTATGAGCCCGACGAGCTACCAGGCTGCTCCACCCCGCGACAGACACAATAAGTACAACAAGCTTGTAATGCCAATAAATCGTTACGTCAAGGTCATTCGGTAAGTAATTGAATTCCAACAAAAAATGGAAATCTTAAATCTTGGAACATTTTGAGTCCAAAAAATTTGGTCTAGTGCCAAAAGGAAACTGAAAAGACCTGTCTTGTGAATATAAATTTCTAAGAAACTGTAAAATTCTGCAAACCTTTTAGGATTGCAGAATTCAAAACTGCGCAGCGGCGGGTTGAGTCCAATTTCTTAAATGGCATGTCATTCGCTTAGTGTTCCCCCGGGAAGTTTATCTAACCAAAAAAATGGGAGAACAAATGAAAAACCTTTTTAGCTTTGCTGTGGTCGCGGTGTATATCGCTTCAACGGCATCGATGGCTATTGCAGATCAAAAAGGTCAGCATCCATCGCCAGCGCCAGCACATAATAGTGCGCCATCATCGCCACCACCCCGGTCGGAGCCTCCACAGCGCGCTCCTGAACCACCGAGACAGTCAGCTCCGGCGCCCACACAGCGTGCACCAGAGCCTCCGCAGCGTGCGCCTGAACCCTCGCGACCGGCTGCACCTGCACCAGCTCCGGTTCAAAAAGCCCCTGAACCATCAAGACCAGCTGCTCCAGTTCAGCAGCCTTCGCATAAGCCACCGGTAACTCCTCCAGGACAGAAGCCACCGGTAACTCCTCCAGGACAGAAGCCACCGGTAACTCCTCCAGGACAGAAGCCACCGGTAACTCCTCCAGGACAGAAACCACCAGTAACTCCTCCAGGACAGAAGCCACCGGCTAAGCGTCCTCCGGGTTCTGTAAAACCGCCCCCTGCGGTTGTGAAGACGAAAAAAGATCCTAAGACAGGTGCAACGAAAACGTTCCTTACGTCAGGAGCAACTGTTGTCAAAGGAAAGGATGGTAGCCAAAAAACTGTGCTACCTGGGTCAAGTTTCACTCAATCGCACACCGTCACCAAGCAGAAAGATGGAACGATTGTTGAGAAGAGCCCTGGCCAAGTCGTCACCCGCCAGAAGAATGTTACAAAAATTGAGGTCCACAATAACGTAATTATTGAAAGGACCTCAGTGAAGATTGTGAACAACAAACGAGTTGAGGTGGTCGAGCGTAACTACAGGACCAGAATCAATGGTCGAGACTATGACTTTGACAGACATTATGATCACCGAGATCATGGTGGTTGGTTTGTTCGTGTTTACACTCCAATTTGGGCTCCGTGGTACGGCATCTATTATACACCCGGAGGCTGGGTCGCTTGGAATAACCCCTACAACTACTGTTGGTGGGCAGGGTGTTCCTTTGGTTACACTCCCTTCGTGACCTACACCTGGAACGTGGGATACGGTTACTACTTCCGTCCCCGTTACCACTATCGTAGGGCCAACGAATTATTGGCAGACTACCTCTGGGCCGCTTACTTGCAACAGCGTTATGATCAGCAAGTGGCCGAAGCTCAAGCCCAAGCTGAGGAATTGGCTGCAGAACAAGCAGCTAATGCTCAAGCCGATGCGGATGAACTCGCAGCAGATCAGGCCGCTAGAGATCAAGAAGCTGCTCAACTTGCTGCAAATCAGCCTGTAATTAACCAGGTTGAAGCTCCTGTGCCTGATCCCATCGTAGCTCAAACTGATGATCAGGTTACTCAAGCTGCTACTGACATTCAGCAAGGAAACGTTGCGGATGTAAGTCAGGCCATATTGACTCATATTTTTGCGGTCAATACGACGATCTCTGGGGATGCTCAGCTTCCCAACAGTGATGAGACTTACCAGTGCGAAGTTTCCGAAGGCGATCTTATTAAGCTTAATCAAGACAAGCCTCCGGCTGCTACTGACGAAGACGCAATAATGTCGGTTGTGACCTCGAAAAAAGGCGATTGTGCACCTGGTGTTTCGATTAAGGTTTCAATGTCTGATCTTCAAAACATGCTCAATGACTTCACAGCGAAAGTTGAAGAAGGGTTGAATGTTATGAAGACTAATAATGTAGCGGCCGGCAACTAACCTGCGGGTACGGCTACTACCCTACTACCCGTACCGGCAGTAGCGTAGACCATAATTAGTACATCAAAACCCGGATATCTTTTGCAGGTATCCGGGTTTTTTTATACATTTTGGTCATGAGCAAGATAAGTGGTTCTCTAAAAAAAATTCTCGCCTATCTAGAACAGTACTCCGGACAGTGGTGGTATGACCCGATGCTGGCGCTTCTTGCTGCAGCCGATGCCTATGTTTTTGTCGTTTCTGTAGAGGCGTTGTTGCTTCCGGCGGTTGTGGTTCGCCCCAAAAAATGGATACTTGCGTCGACATGGGCCACGGTGGGTTCCACCATAGGAGCCACTTCATTTGCCTACTTAGCGAGTCTTTACGGAGAAAGCGTCGTGACCTATTTTATCCCCAATGCCTTTACTTCTAAATCGTGGATTGACTCCTCCCGGTACATCTCCGAGCATGGATACCTGGGACTGGGGTTCATTTCGGTTGGTCCACTGCCTCAGCATGTGGCTGTTGCGATTGCTGGGCTGGCCCATATGAAAATGAATCAGGTGTTTTTTGCCGTCTTGATAGGAAGGGGAATAAAGTATTTTTTTCTTTCGTGGGCCGTGATCCATTCGCCAAAGATTCTAAAGAGATTAAAAATTACGAGTTCAACCTGAACTCATAAACCTTTAAGAATGAGCATGATCGTATCCACCTGGCCATCATCTAAAATTCCCGCGACTGAAATTTCGACTTCCACGTTCTCGAGATTTCCTTTGACTAGACGGACCTTGGTTTCATACTCGTTACTGGAGGTTCTTGCTCCGTTAAAGCATTCCATGTACTTGCCTAAATCTTCGGGGTTAACGAGGAGAAGAAAAGGTTTTCCAATCCAGTCAATCCGAGGATGCTCTAAGGTTGTCTCGAATGCGGGGTTGAGATTAGTTATGGAGCCATTCTCGTCTAAGAGGCAAACCGTCGCTCTTGCTTTTTCAAACATAAAGCGAAATTGTCTCTCGGATTTTTTTAAGGCCTGCTCACTCAATTTTCTATGAGTGATGTCCCGTATTATGTTGAACGAAGCCAACCCAGCCGTTGTCTCGATCTCCTTCATGGCCACATCGATATATACCTCAAAGCCTTTTTTGTGCATTAAAACGGTTTCACTAAAGTCCTTACCCCGCTCAGATTTGATTCGATTCGCGATGCGTTTCTTCATTAAAGGGAGTTGGTCTGGTCTGAGAAGACAGAGTAAGTCGGGCATCTTCATCAATTCATCTACGGAGTAGCCCAACATGTTAGCATAAGCCTGATTAATATATAACGGCTTATGGGTATGAAGTTCTGCTAAAACCAAACCCTGATGAAGGGCTTCATGAATTTCAAGGACGGCCTCGCTGATCTCACGCTGTTCGTCAGCTTTATGCTCAAAGTGATTAATTTCCGTAAGATCGCGGATAGAAAGGGTGAGTAAAATTCTATCAGCAAAAGTCCAGCGTGATGAAGAAATCTGGATCGGAACGCTACTCCCGTTTTGTCTAATTCCATGCATTCGAAGTTTTGTTTCTAAGTCATATGGTTTTCCAGCGATCTTAATATCACTTTCCCAACTAAACCCCGGGATGATGGACTCTAAATGTTTGGGAAGAGGAATCGATCCAATATATCCAAATATTGTTTCAGCGCTCTTATTCCAAGAAAGAATTTCTCCAAAATGATTACAGGTGATGATGGCGTCACTGGTGACATTATTAAGTGTAGCCAATTTGACTTGAGTTTCTTCAAGAATCCGTCTCGTGCGCTTCCACTCCGTAACTTCTCTAATTATAGCAAACCCCCCTACGACTTTTTTTGTAGAATCAAAAAGCGGGGAGTAAAGGGCTTCATAGTTCCCCGTCTTTCCGGTCTCTGGGACGGTGTAGTGTCCTTGAGAAAGACTGGGACGTCCCTGAACTGTTCTTTTAAAATGTTCGTCTTCGCCTACTTCTAAAAGAAAGGGAAAGGCTTCAAAGGCGCTCCGACCTAAAACCGCAGACTTGGGCAATCCAGATATTCGCTCCATGGCTGGATTAAAAATCGTATATCGAAACTCTGTATCAAAGGCGATCACGCCATCAAGACTAGTATCGATAAGCTTTTCCGTAAGCCCTACATGATTTAGCGAATCAGGATACTCCATTAAGGGAAACCCTATTCTTAAATATCCTATTTTCCAATCAATTTTGAAGTCAAAGCAGTTTGACTTCAATAAAACCCACTATTATCCTCCAATGCATGACAAAAGATTCAAAATTACCGCTTACAAAAATTCACGACCTTATGGTCAAATCACGCCTTCTCGAAGAACGACTCATCAGGATTTATAAATCCGGTGAAGGTTTTTTTTGGATTGGAGGGCCAGGGCAAGAGGCCTTTGATGTTCCTCTCGGATTGCTCCTAAAAAAGGGGGAGGGGCTTGACTATGATTGGCTTCATCTCCACTACCGATCTACTCCTGTTTTAGTGGCCATGGGTTTAGACATGATCGATGGTGTTCGTATGATGAAAAATCTAGCCACCGATTCGTCCTCCCATGGGCGAAACTTTTGTAACCATTACGCCATAAGAAAATGGAATGTGGCACCGATATCATCACCCATTGAGGTGCAGTACTCGATGGCTTTGGGGACGGCCTGGGCTCAAAAAAGAGAAAAATCTAAAGGGATTACTATTGTGACAGGAGGAGATGCTGGCACAGCTGAAGGCGATTTTGCCAGTTGCCTTATTTGGTCGAGCCGGCCCGGTCGGGAGCTCCCAATTCTTATTTTGGTTGAAGACAACCATTGGGGGATATCAACAGCCTATGAAGGGCAACACGGAGAAAAAAATGTTGCAGATCGTGGAAGAGCCTTTGGCATAAAAACGAATATTATAGATGGTAATGACGTCGAAAAATCGTGGCATGCCCTCCAAGAGGCCATAACTTATGTTCGTACAGAGCGAAAGCCCTTTCTCCTTCAGGCCTGTGTTTCGAGATTATACGGCCACTCATCGGCCTCGGGGGCTAATTTCGTAAAAGAAGAAGAGGATTGTCTTGCGGTTTTAGAAGCTAAGCTTCTCAAAAATAAAATTATGGATAAAAATCAAATTGCAAATGTCTATGAGAAATACAATCAAGAAAGTATGAAGGCACTAGAACAGGCCCGAAGTGAACCGGCCCCGACGGCTGAATCCATCTGGGATTTTGTTTATGCTGATAATGAAAATGCAGATTGGAGGAAGTTCTAATGGCCAATCTTGCACAAGCTATCAGAATGGCTCTTCACTTTGGCGAAGAAAATTTGGATCTCAAAGATATCTTTGGTCAAGATGTCGGTCCACCCCTTGGAGGGGTATTTACCGCTACTCAAGGTCTTAAAACGACTTGGAACAGTCCCCTTGATGAACGGGGCATAATTGGCATGGCCATGGGTTTAGCTTTGGCTAAAAGTCGATGCGTTGCTGAGATTCAGTTTTGTGATTATATTTTCAACACAATTGATCTTTTGAAAATTGCCGGAAACACCTGTTGGGCGAGTTACGGTCAATTCCCGATGCCTATGACGGTGATGACCCCAGTAGGATCTGGAATTCGGGGCTCCATATATCATAGTCATAGTTTCGATGCCTGGGCCACGAGGCTTCCCGGCTGGAAGATTGTTATGCCTTCAACACCCCTGGATGCCTATGGCCTGATGTTAGCCGCTCTTAAGGAGCCCAATCCCGTTCTTTATTTAAAACCGAAGGCCCTTCTTAGAGTCAAAGGCGATGAGCTTATTCCGGGTGAGCCTCTTGACGAAAAAGAGTTACGAAGCATGATCGACGCTCCTCTGGGAGATCGAACTCACTGGAAGCCGAAGTGGCCCAAACTTCAAGAATATGTCGTGCCGATAGGTCAAGGGAAGATTGTAAGAGAAGGAAGTCAGGCCACCGTAGTCAGTTATGGGCGCACCCTCCCTTTATGCAAAAAAGCCGCCGAGGATCTGGCTGGAGAAGGCAAGGATATTGAGGTCATCGATATGCGATCTCTATATCCTTATGATTGGGCTATGATCAAGTCTTCAATAAAGAAGACAAAAAGAGTGCTCTTTGTGAACGAAGACACGGAAGTGACGAGTTTTGGTGAGCACTTGACCCGAAGAACCATCGAGGAGCTTTTTTACGAACTTGAAGCGAGACCAAGGGTCCTTGCAGGCCAAAATTTGCCCGGGATTGGTTTGAATCCTGCCCTCGAAGAAGCCAGTGTGCCCCAGCTAGAAAATATTGTGGGCGAGATACGGGGACTCTTGGCAGAAGTGCCTTAAAAAAAGCCACCCTAAAGGGTGGCTTTTCTCAAAGATTAAACTTTAAAAGCAAATCTTACGTAAGATGCTTGCTGACGTATTTCGTCATTTCAAACATAGAAACTTGCTTCTTTCCGCCGAAAATGGGTTTGAGATTTTCGTCAGCATTGATCATGCGACGGTTCTTTGTGTCTTGAAGGCCGTGCTTCTTAATATAAACCCATAATTTCTTTACGACTTCCGTACGAGGAATGGCCTTGGTTCCAACAACTTCAGATAACTGAGCGCTGATGGTGCAAGGTTTCATGAACGTTCCACCGGCTTTCTTTTTAGTTTTTCCAGCGGTTTTCTTTTTCTTTTTTGTAGCCATTTCTTGCTCCTATTTAGAGGTTAAGTTCTGTACAATATATTTACATAACACCATTCAATCCTCCCTAGGGGCGGAAGTGCAAGGAAAATATGCAGTTCTCCTCTGAGAAAGGCTCAAAAACCCTCCTTGTCAGTGGGAAAAAGGCAGATTATCTTTGTTCATGATGGAAATGAAGAAGACTTACAAAGTGACGTTCAAACCTCAGGATAAGTCGGTGGATGTGCCCGTGGTCCTTTCTAAACACGGGGGGGTAGGGGAGCCCGGAAGTATCTTAGATATTGCCATAGGTTTGGCTAAGATTGATATCGAGCACTCCTGCGGCGGCGTGGCCGCTTGTTCTACCTGTCATATCATCGTAGAAGAGGGGCTTGAGACCTGTAACGAGGCATCCGACCAAGAGCTTGACCAGCTTGATAACGCCCCTGATAACTCCTTGAAATCGAGGTTGGCTTGTCAGTGTATTCCACAGGGTAATAAAGACATCGTCGTGAGAATTCCAGACTGGAATAGAAACTTGGTCAAAGAAAATCCGCACTAATTTTTATTTGTGGATTGTTCGCTCAAAAAATTGACTAGCCCAAGTGCTTTCTCGAGGTCTCTCATCGTCTAAACCCTGTTCCGAAGTGGCGTAGAGGTAAACGCCATAGCCGGCTCCTGAGAGGATCAGGATCGTGGCAAGTAGGCTCCAAATGTTCTTCCTCAGCCAGCCTGGCTCTTTTTTTACCGTAATGTCAGTGTACTCTGAAACTTGCCGCCCAGATTCTTCAAAGGCCCTCTTTAGAACTTTGTGAAGAATTTCACGGTAGGCCTTAGGTAAATTGTAGAATTGGACGCCGACCTTGACGGTGCCGGGGTACTTGCCCCAACCGGTATTTTGAGGAGGAGCTTCCATGTGAATAACCCGCCCTTGACAAGCCATTCTCATGGATCCAAGGGGGGCGAAATCCATTTTAATAATTTCGCCAATATTCGGAGCAAGCCGCGCTGAGGTCAGAAAACCCACCCCGGTCTCTGAAATGTCGATGATGACCGTGCTCATAATTCGAGATCGCTTAGAATCAATAAAGCGAATGACCTCTTTATCTTTATCGCTAAAGCGGTGCCTCGGCATTATTTTAGTTCTGTGGCGGGTAGCAGCTCCCACGTTCTTTTTCTCCTGATAACCTATCGGAAAAAGAACGTGGGCTCTTTAAATTCAAGAAAAATGTCTAACTTTTGACCATCTTAAGAGAGGGTGTTTGTAAAAAGCATCTCCCTATATTTGGGGAGAGGCCAAAGCTCATCGGCAATAAGCTGCTCGGCTTTATCGGACGCTTCCCTGAGCTTCAAAGCCAGAGGTTGGGCTTGTGAGGTCAACATCCTCATTTTTGCCGTCTCGTCATTTTGGGAGTGGACTTTCTCCATGACTTCCCCTAGGTCGGAATGACCGTTGAGAATAGACTCCAAAACTCCTTCAATATTCTTTGTTCTCTCGAGATGGATCTTTTTAAGACCCGCCGAAGTGAGCCCTTGGTGAGTTTGGCTTAAGAAGGTGATCTGCCTTTCGACAGCTGGAACGACGTGACTTGATATGAGCTCCATTAAAGTGTTGAGCTCAATTTCCAGAGTCTTCACATAGCGTTCAACATTAATATGATAGCGGCTATTTAATTCTTCTTGTGACAGGACTTTTTGATTGATCAAAAATTTTGTGGCCTTTTCGTCTTTAAAAACCTCTAGGGCTTCAGCGGACGAACTTAGGATGGGTAACCCTCTCTTTTTGGCTTCGTTCTTCCATTCTTCGGAGTAACCATTGCCCTCAAAGCGAACGGCCTTAGTGTCTTTAACTATGGCACGAATCAGCTCGATGACCGCCTCGTCGCGACTGCCCTTGGTCTTCAAAAGTTTTTGTAGTTCATCGGCACATTCTTTAAAAGATTCTGCTACGGCGGCGTTAAGAATAGACATTGGAACGGCCACATTCGCTGAAGAGCCAACGGCCCGAAATTCAAATTTATTGCCGGTAAAAGCAAAGGGGCTCGTACGGTTACGATCTGTGTAGTCCTTTGAAATATTAGGAATCTTGCTCACGCCCAAATCAATAATTTGTCCTTCTGTCCCTTGGGCGACTTTTCCGCTTTCAATACTATCTAGGATTTGGTTGAGCATCGAACCTAAGAAAACAGAAATTATGGCCGGAGGAGCTTCGTTGGCTCCCAAGCGATGATCATTGCCCGGGGTGGCAATACTAGCCCGGAGCATATCGGAGTGATTATGAACAGCGCGAAGAACAACTGCCAAAACAGCAAGAAACCTGAGGTTTTGGTGGGGTGTTGTGCCCGGTTCTAAAAGGTTTTCGCCCTTGTCATTGCTGACACTCCAGTTATTGTGTTTTCCGCTCCCATTAATTCCTGCAAAGGGCTTTTCATGGAGTAGGCAGACCAAGCCGTGTCTAAGGGCCGTGCTCTTTAAAACCTCCATCGTTAAGATATTGTGATCGGCAGAGATATTGACGTCTTCAAAGATGGGGGCGAGTTCAAACTGGCTCGGTGCGACTTCATTGTGGCGTGTTTTGACCGGCACTCCCAGTTTGTAAAGTTCATGTTCCACGTCTTCCATGAAGTTTTTAACTCTGCGTGGAATAGACCCAAAGTAATGATCTTCTAGTTGTTGTCCCCGGGGGGAAGGGGCGCCCAAGAGCGTACGCCCTGTCATTATAAGGTCAGGCCTTAGGGCAACAAAGTGTCGATCAACCAGAAAATACTCTTGTTCTGCGCCTAGAGTGGCATTGATTCGCTTAACGTCCACATCTCCCAATAATTTTAGAAATTCGCACCCTTGGGTGGAGAGGGCTTCGATGGATCTTAAAAGTGGAGTTTTATTGTCCAGAGCTTGACCGTGGTATCCAAAAAATACTGTGGGGATACATAATGTTTTACCGCCTTCATCTTCGACGATGAAAATCGGAGACGTAGGATCCCAGGCCGTATATCCCCGAGCTTCAAAGGTGCTTCTCATTCCTCCGCTGGGAAAGCTTGAAGCATCAGGTTCCCCTTGAAGAAGTTGAGAGCCGGTAAACCTCTCCACCACACGGAGCTCCGAATGGTGGGAGTACTGTATAGAAATAAAGGCATCATGTTTTTCGGCAGTGAGGCCCGTCATCGGTTGGAACCAGTGACAAAAATGTGTGGCGCCTTTAGTAACGGCCCATTCTTTAACGGCGGAGGCAATTGCTTCAGCCGTATCTTTCTGAAGTTTCTTTCCACCATCAAGAGTCTTTAGAAGATTGGCATAAGCGTCTTTGGGGAGTTTTTCGCGCATCTGTGCAAGACCAAAGGTGAGGTGCCCAAAGTACTCCGAGACAGATGCAGGTCTTCCAAGATTATTTAAAACTTTATCAATTTTAGTGTGTCTTCCGTGGACGGCAGCAAAAAGCGCCGATGAACGGGGACTATAAGATTGGGTGGTGGTTTCCGGTGAAGGTGTCGACATAGGGATCCTCTCTGGTCAAAGGGTCTCTTAAAATCTAAAGCAAAGACTTTAAGAAAACGCCATAATTGTTGAAAAGCCATCTCTTAAAGAAGGAATCAATAGACTCCTCGAAACGGCACCCTACATTAACTTTAGAAAAATCTGAGTTCGTAGGTCAAGTGTGTTTGTGAGTTCCACCCAATTATTTTGAATGGAGAACGCCCTTCATCACTGTATGGTGCCCGGCGTTGGTACAAATAAACGGATAATCTCCGGTCGGGGGGGCTTTAAACGTCAAGGTATCACTTTGCCCCGGGTTTACTAGAGCTGTGTGTGCAAGAATATCTGGAGCGACAGCGGGGTCATCGGTAATAAAACTCTTAGTTGGTCCAGCTTTTATCCCCGCCATACCGACGTCATTTTCAGTTCCGGGCTTGGTAAGAACCCAATTATGTTGGAGGGTTGAGGAGTTATTCTTAAAGGTTAAGGTGATGTTCTCACCCGACTTAACGGTGAGATCATTCTTGTCATAACTCATAGTTTCGCCCACTGAACTTAGAGATATTTGGTTAGAAGTGCCGGTACTTTGGACGGCTGGAGTCGTCTCCTCTTTTGATTCTTCTTTTTTTGTACAGCTCGTGCCAAGGAGGGTGAAGGAAAGTAGGGTGCAAATAGTTAAAAATTTCATTTTAATAAGCTCCTTAAAAGGGAAATAATTTACAGATAGTTAACGTAATTAAAGACTTTGTGTCAATAAGGTGCGTGAGCTGTGAGGAGCAATCTTCGCAATCTAATTTATTCTTGTTGGTGCGCGACGTGTTTTCCGGAGTGACTTAACAAGTCACTGCAAGCGGCTATCCTATGACCATTTGACGTTACATCCGGTAATGTTATGACTTTTTTCTCGTAACTATTAGGATCAATGGCGACACCCGCATTCAAAAATGCTACAAACGTATCTAGGGCGGCCTGAAGGCTGGCTTGGGCGGTTTTTGATTGTGAACCATGTTGTTGCTGTCGTGCTCTAATTGATTCACGATTTTCTGGCACCATGACATCAGCAAAATGTAATCGTAGTGATGACTCTTCCCCTACAGGTCTTGTACCCGGACCAGGATACTTATATTCAATTAGCTTATAGAACTCTTCTTCATCCATTCCTCCAACCCTTGCCAGCTGAACGATTTTTTCCCCATACCATTCTCTTGGGTGAGCCTCCAAAAGGTATTTGATCAGCTGATTTTCGATATTGCGGAGAAGTTTACCCAGCTGCTCCACTTGTTCAGAAGGGAGTTCGCTAAAAAAGGCTGGTCTCGCACTATAATTTCCGCCATCAAGGCCTGAACGATGAATTGTTCCTCCTTTGGGATTAAAGCCCAAGGAATAAATTAAATCATAGAGTAAATTTGTCGTTTGTTCAATATCACTGGAGGCCCCAGATGTTATATCGAGAACAGAATTCTCACTCTCAGGATTTGCGCTGAGAAAAATACGTTCCATGGCCCTTGAACCAAGCCCCGAATATAATTTGGCAATCATTTGTTGTGCAGTATGTTCTTGAATTTCATCGTAAGGATATTTAACTAATCCTCCGGTGCCTGAGCTTGGAGGAACGACGGTTACCCACTCAAATCTGTGTCCCAGCAGGGCTGCTGTAAAGGCATGACCAAACTCATGAATCGAAATAAGTATCCTCTCATCTGGAATATTTCCGTAAGCCGTTAGACGTGGAAATCTAAGGGTAACAGGGGCGTCCATCAATTTTACCGACTGAACTTTCCCTGATTTTTTATCTGTGTACTTTGCCACGGCAATAATACGAGGAGGTTTTCTGGGACTGCGTGGCGCATAGTCAAGGTACAAATCAAATGGAACCTTGGATATCACAGACGATTTTGGAATAGACCCTATCGCTTTTTCTATTTGGGCCTGTAGTTGCGACCTAAAAGCTTCGGCGGCCTGTCTTCCTCCTTCAGAGGGAATAACTCCTTCATTTATCATATATTCACGGTGGAAACGTGGTGAAAAATGAAGTTTGATTGCAGCCGTATTACGCAGTCCCTCTTCATCCATCAAGCGAGTTTTTGTAAAACGCTCCTCCTCTACGCCAATAATTTGCTTATAATGAGCCTCGGTAAGAGGCTTGGCGATATGAAATCGAGGTGACATAAGTCTATTGACGGTCTCATCTCGAAATAGCTTAGTCAGAGTCTTCCGGAGTTCGTCTTCTGAAGTTGAAAGTCGTCTGTAGGCTCTCTCCATATCTTGATGAGTTGTCAACCGTGGGTCAGCCTGAAAACCAAATATTTCAGTTGGTAAATTCAAAGTGATAAAAACAAATGCATCTCTAATGTCTAAGTCAATGGGGGCCTTAGGACCGTGATCCTGCTTGAGAACTATTTCTTTGTGCCCTTCATTGAGCAGATCTTTTAAGTGCGAAATGACAGGGCGGTCAATAATAGCCCCAGTTCTAGGGTCTATCTCATTAATTTTGTCTAATTCTTCAAATAAAATAATATATGGTTTATTTGGATTGGTCTGACGAAAGGTTCGAAGCCGACTATTTAAATTTTCTGCAAATGATTCTGCACTCGTAGCTTGTGTATCTGAATAATCCTGGAGGTTAAATCTAATGACTTTGAGGCCCAATAACTCACCGACCTCATAGACCATTTGAGTTTTGCCAATGCCAGTGAAACCCGCCAGAATTTCATAGTTAAGTTTTGTGGCCTCACCGTGTGTGGCTAAGTAAGCATTCACGGATTCTTCAATAGACGAGGACAAATGTTCTTGTCCAAAAATAATGTGATCTAGATCATGGGCTAGATTTTTGGAGCCACTGACTTTCGGTGGAAATCGTTTGGCCAAAATCTCTGTCGTTGTCACCTTTCGCAAATTACCGAGTTTTTCTTCAGCCTCCTTGGGAAGCGGAATATCTAAAGCCAATCCCTTGGGTGGGGTAAATGATCGAGTTACCGGATCATAGGAAATTTCTACTTTAAAACTTCCTTTCGATATAGTTTGAGTTCCCTTTTTAATTAAAGGGTTTATTGTGACCAAAGCCACTTGTTTTTGATCGTCGTAATCAAGGGTAACCTGTCTGGGGCGACTCAGGGTCGGATCCTTTGCAGCAGTCGATCCCGGTACAGGCATTCTCATCGCATAACCTAGAAGTTGTTCGGTTAACATTTGGGCAGCTTTCACATTCATTCTGGCTCCGCTCGGAGCAAAGACGGTATTACTTCTCAGAAAGTGTTCGAATGCATCCGTATGCTCAATGTATAGTCCACGGGAATTATTATTCCCGGTAAATCTTGCCGCTGCATATTTTATATCAAGAGCGACAATCTTATCGAAGTCTTCCCCGTAAAGTGGTTTTGCTATGACGGCATCAGGAAGGAGTCTTGTGATGGTGTTATCTCGAAAGAATCGTGATAGGACTTTGGCAAGTGCTGAGGGAGATTGATTTGTTGGGCGCAGCCATTCATCGAGAGCTTTTAAGTCGCCTTCCGTGAAATCCCAGAAATTTTTGTCCTCACCCTTCAAGGCTTCTTTAACGAAAGCCTGAATGTCCTTAGGAGACAAGTTCATGGCAGTAACAATGAACGCATTCGAAACGTCCAGAGGGGGCGCGTAACCACCGGGTGCCGACACCTTACCATCAACAAGGATTTGATTTAATACTCCGATCAACGGCTGTGTGATGTAGCCATTGGGTTGAACTTCAGGAACCTTATCTAATTCATCCACCAATAGAATAAACGGCTTTATACTTTGACCTGGTTTTGGAGTTTGAGCCTTCAAGGCTTGTTGCAAAATGTAGTATAACCTCGCGGCAACTTGTTCTGGCTGGTCGGTTGCGACAAAATCTTGAGCATCGACTCTAAGCATGGGTATCCCGCTATTAGCCAGTACTTTAAGAATAGCGCTTTTTCCAATTCCTGGAACCCCAATTTGATGAAGTGCAATAGGCTCACCAGTCCTGCTTCCAATGGTTTCGAGGTATTGGACTAAGCGAGCTTGCATTAGATTTCCAATATAATCTTGGCCAATAATGATCTGGTTGATTGAATCTGATAGGCCGTAAGCCGAAGTGAGGAGATTACGACGATCCTGGTCGCTGAAACGAGCCATTTCTATTTCAAAAACTTTGTAAGATTTTAAGAGTTTGTCTGGAATTTGAGGCTGAACCCCCGCCCAAGTCGTCTGGACAAGCAGCAGACTAAAAATAGAAATACAAATCTGATTCAACAGGATCCTACCCATTTAATTCTTCCTCGATATTCTGAACTTGTTCTCTTATTACATAAAATGGATTGATACAATCTTTAAGAAATAGGCCAGTAGGTTGAGCCTCATACACTGTTTAAAGTGTGAAAAAAAACAAGGAAAGGGCTAAGTTTTGAAAAATTTCCATCACCTGTTTCGAAACCAAGGAGACGCGATCTTTGATCGCAACCGCATATTTTCGGTTTATCTTTTCGAGCCACCTGCTAAGAGTCTCGATAGTCGCACCGTAGGAGAATAATTCTCTAAGAATATTCTCACCAGGGCCGTAAGGGGAATCGCGAGCAAAACCCCGAGGGCTCCCCACAGCCATCCCCAAAAAAGCAGACTGATTGTGCTTGTAAAACCATTGAGATTAACTCGTCCTCCAACAAATTTAGGGACGATAAAGTTGGCCGTGAAAAAATGAAGAAAAATAATGACTGCGGCCATGATTATAAAGGGAGTCGGCGTGCTAAATTGCAGTAATCCCGCTGAAACGGGCAACACCATTGAGACCAAAGGACCAATAAGAGGAATAAGATTCAAAAAACCCGTGATAAGGCCCAGAGAAACCGAATTTTTCAAACCCAAGATCGAAAATACGATGACAAGAACAATGGCCATGATGATGCCAATAATAAGATTACCTACGAAAAACCCTTTAAGCATGTGATGAATTTCTAAATCGATACGTCTGGTTTCTAAGGTATTTCTAAAAAGGTCCGTCATCCTTTGAGCAAATAGTTTTTTTTCTAGTAATAAGAAGAGGGCGAGAAGGGGAATAAATAGGACTGCCGTTAAAAGAGCAAAGAGAGTCCCAACCCCGGTTATGGCAAAGCTTGTTAGCTTACCGACCTCACCTCCCACGATTTGAACTTTTTGAATATCTGATGTTGATCTTGTTTGCGGAATCACGGCAGCAGATTCAGTTGAATTTGGAGTAGACGCAGCCGGATTTGTAGCAGGGGTGGTGGACCCATTGGAACCCATTGGCCCCGTGGTCGAGTCCGGAGATTGTGACACAACAGGCTTCTCAGAGGTCGCCTCGGCAATGGGTTTAGTCGGGGTTGAAACCGAATTTAAATTCGAACTTAGAGTTTCGGCCTTTTTTTGGATATCGTTAATAATTCCCATGATTTTTTTCGAATAAGCGGGAACCTCTCGAGCGATTTCTGCTACGGCACCGTAAAGAACCCAAATGATTAGACCTGAGATGAGGGCCGATGATATGACTAAGACGATGGAGCTTAGGGTTCTTGAAATACTTTTTCGCTCTCCTCTTTGCACCAGGGGATCAAGAAGGAAAAAAAGAAATATCCCGCAGATAACTGGAATCAAAACTGATCCCGTGAAATAAAGGGCTGTTATAACGGCTAGCGTGGCCAAAATCCGCATGCTGTACATGACCTGTAAATATGACTAAGATTTTCCCATCACGCAAGAGGAATACCTTACCGCGGGGATAAGGGTTAAGTGAGAAAGGTGCCGCAGGCGCTTGCGTCTAGCAGCGATATCGATTTGAACGAGATGGTCGCGCTCTCTTCTAGCGAGGTGCTTAATTCCAGGGAATCATATCACCCTTTTGCAATGGTAAAAGAGTGGTAACTCTCAGCCCTAATAACGACCCTTGTTCACTAGCAGCAATTGAGATGGCCATTATTGCTACCTTCACACAAGAGAACTCCAGTTCAACAATCTTGCAACCGAAGCTGAACTCCAAAAGGCTATCGTATTTTTTTCCCAAAATTGCCCCTCACCCAAAACCCTCGTAAATTACAGCCTGACCGGGAATTTTTGATCCCCCCAAGCCCTCCCATCTCTGGCATAAGAATTGAATTTTGCTTTGATGTGAAGAAAACTTTCTTCGTCTTTGTTCCTTTCAATTTTTGACTTCCTACTGAAGTCAATCTCCTGAGATCTTTTTTTCCACAGCAAATTTTTCCATGATCGTTACGCAACCCTCGGAAGATTCAGTGGTGGCTCTGTCTTTCGCACGAGGGATCTTCTTTAAGAAAGCGTCTTGCTTCTGGGCAATTCGAACGTACCAATCTGTGGCAGTCTTGATGATAAGAGTCGAGCTAAGGTAAGTGCCTAGGACAACGGCATCGAGGGTAGTGAAAGAAAGGGTCGAATGCCACAGTGTAACTTTGGCAAGGACGGGGCCGGTTATTTGGTTGATGGCAAGCATGCCGAGAATTGTTGTTAGAAGGCCAAGGTCGAAAGAGGCAATTGGGTTTACAAATTTTCTCTCGCCCTGAAAAATTTGGCTGCGGGTCATACCAAAGAGGCTACCCCCCACTGTGAACGTCAGGAAATTTTTAAAAACTTCAATTTGGCCTTGAGCCGAAAAGGCAGAGTGTATTGGCCCGTAAGCACCGCTAAGAATTCTCAGCATTTCTTTGACCGCAATATCTTGCCCGGCGCGACGCATAAGTTGAATTCTGGCCCCAACTTTTTGTCCAAAATTTGAATAGTTGGCGCTAAAGAGGTTATCCATGGTGGACTGTGTGGCTATTCCCGTAAGGGCCGAGAGGATTGTGGAAGCTATAACATAGGCCCACGCTCGGGGTCCCTGTTGGTGAAGGAGAGTAAAAGTCGCATGATACGATACTGCTGTACCTACCCACGCTGTGATAGACCCAAGAACAAGCTCGCTTTGAGTTGATTTTATAAACATATCTTTGAAAGTTCGCGGCTGAGGAGGGGCTTTAATTGCATCGGGATCTTCGAAAGGAACAGTCTCAATGTGGTCAGCCGCTACACCTTCCCTCTTAAGCTCTTCAGCGACTGATGTAGCCAGAGCATTGTCGGGCCCAAGGATAAGAACGTCACTGCCCTTGGCCACGGTGTCCGCATCAATAACCGTGCGAAATTCCTCCGGGCTTCGTGGCGTTAGAAAATTGACTTTGACAACGCCATCGTCGCCGAGAAGGGGAATATGGACTTCATAGGTCTGGAGCTGTTCTCGGCCTACTGGCTCCAGCCCTAACGAAATTTGAGCGAAACCTATAACGAGAAAAAAGGCAGCAGAAAGGCTTAAAAAATTTCTTTTCAAACTTCCTCACTTCGAGAGATTTAATGTTGCGTAACGCGTTCTTTTAGCGGCCAGTCTTTACCTCTTAAGAAGGCCGATTGCTTGGAGAAGCAAGACTTATTCCCATTTTACTCGAAAATGAGC
>JABDDW010000012.1 GCA_013287405.1 Deltaproteobacteria bacterium | reverse complement strand
TGACTAATAAAATAGCGTTAGCGACGGCTACACCGATAGCCATAATGGTGCCCATAAATGATTCGATGTTCAGAGTCGTTTTCGTTAAAAGAAGCATGGTCAGGGCTCCAGCCAAAACCGCCGGGACCGTCGATAAAACGGAAAAAGCAAGGGCGTAGGATTCAAAATTTGCAGCCAGTAATAAAAAGACTATTAATATGGCGAGACCCAAACCCCCTCTAAGGCCACTTAACATTTGCTCAAGGGCCGGCATTTGTCCCCGGGTATGCAGTTCAGTGCCTTTCGGAGCGAGGCCTGAAATCTCTTTTAATTTTTCGTTTATAAGTTTTGTTGCGTGCCCCAGATCAATATTATGAAGGTTCGCCGATACAGAAACCAGACGTTGCATATTGTACCTATCATACTCGCCAACCTTTGATCTCTGCCTTATCTCAGCATATTGCTTGAGCGGATTGGCGTCCCCGTTAAGAGCGGGGATGGGAATATTTTCTAAATCACTTACAGAAGCCACTTCCCGTTGAGGCACTTGAACCTGAACCTGGTAGTTAATCCCGTTTTTTAAATCACGCCAGTAGTTTTGCACAAGATAACGACTTGAAGAAGTCGCAGGGACCAGAGCTGATCCAATTTGCGCAGTGGTCAAGCCTTTGCGCCCAAGTGCCTTTCGATTAACAGTGATTTCAAACGCCGGATAATCTAGCCGTTGAGAAATCTGCACATCTCTAAGGAAGGGCAATTTTGATAATGTCTCAAGAACAACATTCGCATAGAGTTTGTCGTCGCTGATCTTCGTTCCGCTAACGCTGACTTCAATGGGTGTCGAGGACCCCTGACTCATGGTTCGATCAACCAAGTTACTTGGCTCAAAAGATATTTCAAGCTCAGGGGACCTCTGCTTTAATGATTCACGCAAAGTCTCTTTAAAATCTTCGAGTTTGATCGGGACGCCTTCCTTCAACGCCACCTCGAGAACGGCCTCCTGGGGGCCGGCTGTCCATAGATAAATTGTACTGATGGCGTAGTTTGGGGGTTGGGTTCCCACATAGGCTATAGAGGTGTCGATGTTTCCTTGGCCTGCCAATTTGTTTATTTCGTCTAAAATACCTAAAGTATATTTTTCAGTTGTCTCAATTGAGGTCCCCGTTGGAGCTTTAATTCTCACTTGAAATTGCCCCACATCCACTTGCGGAAAGATTTCTGTGCCAATTGTATTTCCAAAAAATAGGACCATCGCAATGGCCCCAGTGAGATAGGTAAAAATAAAGGGAATCCTCAGTGGCAAAAGCTTTTCAAGAAGACTCCCGTAAATCTCTTGAATTCTAAAGAACACCCCCCGCTTTTCAGGTTCATTGTGCTGGCCTTTCAAAAACCAAGTCGATAGGACGGGCACCAGAGTTCGAGACAAAACGAAAGACCCAACCATAGCAAAACCCACCGCTAAGGTCAGCGGAACAAAGAGCGCCTTAGAAACATCCCTCATAAAAAATGAAGGGATAAAAACTGACAAAACGCATAAAAGCGTTAACATCGCAGGTTTTAAAATTTCATTCGTGGCGTCTAGGACAGCTCTGGCTACCGAAACTCCCCTGGCTAAATGCGAGTGGATGTTTTCAATAGTGACTGTGGTCTCATCAACTAAAATTCCTACGGCTAAGGCAAGCCCCCCCAGAGTCATGATATTAATCGTCTCGCCACAAATCCACATGGCCAAAATCGAACTTAAAAGGGCCAAAGGAATATTTATTATAACAATGAGAACGCTTCTCCAATCTCCGAGAAAAATAAAAACCATGATTCCCGTAAGAATGGCTCCCAGTATAGCTTCAAAAAACAGGGAACTTATGGCGCGCCTGACATAACCTGATTGATCAAATTCGTAACTCACTTTGATGTCATCGGGTAAAACCGATTGAAAACGAGGAATATTGGCTTTCACGGTATCTACAACGGCCAGAGTCGAGGCATCGGCGCGTTTGGTGATGGGAATATAGACCGTCCTTTTTCCGTTCACCAAGGCATAGCCCGTTGGGATATCCGTTCCATCTTTGACTGTTGCGACATCCCTGAGAAGTGTCGTGGAATCCACACCAACCCGAAGGGGGACGTCCAGAAGTTCTTGTGGATCGGTGACAATAGAGTTAATTGGGGCCATGGGATAGAGATTTCCCATATGAAAATTTCCCGAAGGGACTATTGTATTGGCGGCAACGACAGCGGCGGTGACTTGATCGGGAGCAAGATCCTTGTCTTGGAGTTTCTTAAGGTCAACTTCGATCACTATCGTTCTAGCGCTAGCTCCAAACGGAGGAGGAGCGGATACCCCAGACATACTGGCAAAAAGAGGTCGAACATAGTTAAGCGCGTAGTTCTGCATTTCTCCGAGAGTTCGGGTCGTGCTTGAAAAGACAAGCTTCCCCACAGGTTCGGTTCCTGTATCAAATCGAATTATAAAGGGTGGATTCGTGCCAGGAGGCATAAAAGCCCTGGATCTATCCACTTCACTTACGGTTTCTGCCATGGCTTCCGCCATATTTGTTCCCGGATGAAACTGAAGTTTGATGAGTGCTGTCGATTGAATGTTCTTCGATTCAACGTGTTCAATTCCAGAAATATAGAGGAAGTGATATTCATAGAAATAGGTCAGATAACTTTCCATCTGCCCTGCATCGAGACCGCCATAAGGTTGAGCCACATAAATGACGGGTATCCCCAGGTCTGGTAAAATGTCTCTTGGCATTCTCTGAAGAGCGACAAGCGATGCCATCGCCAACGCAAAAACCAAGACACAAACAGATATGGGCCGCCTCATGACAAGGCCCACTAGAGTTGTAGCTTCTCTGTTTTGATTCATAATCATCCACCCTCGTTATTTTTCTGATGAAATTTCTTTTGGCGAAATTACTAGATGATTGAAGAGAAGCGAGGTGGCTGGCGGAGAACAAAAATTTCTCGCGGAGTGGGTTTGAGATTTTCTTTAAACTTTAATTCGGTAACTGTGGAATAAAAAAGACTGGGAAAAGGCTTTGGGAGATCCTGTTGAATGACTCCGTATTTTTCAATTCTTTTTTTAGATTTGAAAGGTCGATTTAATTCGCAGGAAGGACCGGCCGACTTTTGAGAAATCTGTTCAGAATGAATCGAAGCCGTTTTATGCAAAAGAGGGGTGTCCAGTCGACTTTGTGTGTAGATCCAAGTACGACAAAAAAGACTTCCCGCAAAAACCAAAATTAATGTTGAACCTTTTAACACCCTTCTCACTCTTTTATTATACCAGAGTGACTCAAAAAAAAGTATGTCCGTTTACATATAACGCCTTGCATATTTAAAACAGTGCTCCTATTCTCCCCAAATGATTAAAAAATGGTTTGCACAAGTTTTGAAAACCAAAACTCTCGATAAACTTATTGGCGAGACCCAAGAAGAAGGGCATCAGCTTCGCAAAGCCCTAGGACCTTTAAACCTCATTGCTCTCGGAATCGGAGCGGTCATTGGAGCTGGAATCTTTGCAACCATCGGCACAGCGGCCGCCGGCGACGCCCTTCGCCCAGGAGCGGGGCCGGCCCTTTCACTATCATTTGTTTTGACGGCGATCACCTGTGGGTTCACGGCACTTTGCTACGCAGAATTTGCCTCTATGGTGCCTGTGGCGGGATCAGCCTATACCTACTGCTATGCCACCCTTGGTGAAATCGTAGCTTGGATTATCGGCTGGGACCTTATTTTAGAATACGCCATCGGAAATGTTGCCGTCGCGATATCCTGGGGAAATTATTTTAATACCTTGGTTTCAGGATTTGGAATTCATATCCCTCCCTGGCTGACCGTCGATTACGGAACCGCCGTCGCAAAAATGCCCGACTTGGTGGCTCATGCGCCTCACATTTTTGGAGTACCCATAGTCTTTAACATCTTAGCTATGGCTATTGTAACGGCCATAACCACAGTGTTGGTTTGGGGAATAAGAGAATCGGCCCGAGTTAACTTGCTTATGGTCGTAATTAAATTGGTTGTCCTTGGTTTTTTTGTCCTCGCGAGCCTAAAGTTTGTAAAGCCTATGAATTGGACGCCCTTCGCACCCAACGGATTTAAAGGAATAGCCTCGGGAGCTGCTATAGTTTTCTTTGCCTACATTGGTTTTGATGCCATTTCTACAACCGCTGAAGAAGCCAGAAATCCTAAACGAGACATGCCCATAGGAATCATCGGCTCATTAATTGTGTGCACACTTATATACATTATAGTTGCCGTCGTATTTACGGGAATGATCCCATACCCTGCACTTAAAGCTTCTTTAGCTAATGAGCAAGCCGAACCCCTAACCTTGGCGATGCAATATGTTTCCATGCCTAACTGGATGATTGGGCTGGTCGCTTTAGGTTCGGTTATCGCCCACACTGCCGTCTTACTTGTCTTCCAGTTAGGGCAGCCAAGAATATTTTTTGCCATGGCCCGGGATGGCTTACTCCCTCCCGTTTTTGCTCACGTCCACCCCCGATTTAAAACTCCCCACGTGACGACGATTCTTACTGGGGTTGCCGTTGGGTTGACTTCCGCAGTCACAAGTCTTGATAGCATGGTTGATTTAACCAATATTGGAACTCTTTTTGCCTTCGCTTTGGTCTCCGTAGGGATCATCATTCTTCGCTTCAAAGAACCCCATCGAGAAAGACCATTTAAGGTTCCCGGGGGCCCCTTTATCATTCCGATTTTAGGCGTCGCTTCGTGTATCGGTCTTATTTACTATTTGCCGCCGAGCTCTTGGTTACGATTTTTTGGATGGCTGGCTGTGGGCCTACTCATCTATGTTTTTTATGGCTTCAAGCATAGCCGGCTTCACTCTAAAAACGGTTCCACCTCGCCAACCAATAAGTAAGTAAGGCATGCAGATAAAAGCCAAGGCCCACCGTCGTAATCGCCGCAAATCCTACGGGTAACTCAAAAAAACCGAGTTCTATAACCCCGCCCAGCTCTGGTCGAACCAACTGTAAAGCCGCCACAGCTACCGACGCTGCAGAAATCAAAAACACCGAAGTGTTTCTAATTAAAGCGGCAAACTGATCACTCCAACCCCCGTAGGCTTTCTGAACCTCTAAGTCTTTAAACAATCCAAGTTCTGCCACCCCTTGGGCCACGGTCGATCGTATGGATGTCTTTATCACATTCACGAGATTCGCCTTAAACCCAACGGTTTGGCTTGGAATATTAAGTAACCACATTGCCAGCCTAGCGAGTGAAACAAAAACCGTTTCAGACAACCCAAACTTGGTGTACTGCCCCGCCACAGACAAAAAATCATTATAAAATTCCTTAAAATCATTTTTCAGGGGACTTTCCCAGTCGTAGGTTTCAATCTTGAAGTTCCTCACAAAGGCATCGCTTTCTAGCCAGTCCCGATACTTAACTACGTTATACTGGATAAGTCCTGACATAGAACCAGCGAGCAACCCAAGAAGAAGAGCATTCGCCAAAGGAACATTGAGAGAGTAAATCATCGTAGCCCCGATGGTCGCGCCGTTAAGAACAAAACGAATTGTGGTATAAACGATGTTGTTATTTCTCACGAACCAATTCTGAAACTCCCCCGTAGGGAGTTTTACTAACTCGATACCTCCACTCCTTGCAGATGGCAGTACGTTAGTGACGTAGCTCTTAAGAAGTTGCACCGAGCTGGAATCGGTCTCTTGGGGAACAGCCACTATTTTCCTAACCGGAAAGGTTTCTGCCCCATTTTGACCCACTCCGAGATTCTGCCTAATCTTGGCGGTTGCAACCCATGGCTCCCCGAGGGGAAAATCCTCCCCGGAAGACACTTCCACGGCGACCTGAGCCGCATTCCCATTTGGGTATCGAAAGGTTCTCGGCCCTAGGGTCACCGAGGCTACGGGGAGAACGAGAAGTGGAGAATTTCCGTATTTTTCATTTTCATAGATTTGATTGCAAAGTCCCACGGACGAAGTGAGGCTCAACTCTAAAATAAGGCTCCAACACATTATAATGTTAAAGACACTCTGCTTCATAAAATTTAAGAAAGCAAAATAGGGACCAGCCGCTGCCCCAAACTCGACACAGTCTGCTCCCCTGGTCGGGTGGCCAGATGGGCCTTTTTCAAGAAGCGCATTTCCTGTTACACTCAGAGCCCTATGAGTTTAAAGGTCTACAAGCGCAAACGCCGTTTCTCTTCAACACCTGAACCTTCGGGGAAAAAACTCAAAGCTCAAAAAGGCCCTCTTAAATTTGTTGTTCAACTCCACAGAGCCACCCGACTTCATTATGATTTTCGATTAGAATTCGGTGGAACGTTAAAAAGCTGGGCTGTTCCCAAGGGGCCTTCCCTCAACCCCATGGATCAGCGGTTAGCGGTCCATGTTGAGGACCATCCCCTCGAGTATGGAAGCTTCGAGGGAATAATTCCCAAGGGGAATTACGGTGCAGGGACAGTCATGGTTTGGGACACAGGCACTTACCACGAACGCTCAAGCGAGACCAGAGAAGAGAGCGAGAAAGCTTTGGCGAGGGGTTATGAAATGGGGCACCTCACTTTTGTTCTTCAGGGGAAAAAACTCGAAGGGGAGTTTGCCCTTATAAAACTAAAAAAAGGCGACGACAAACCTTGGCTCCTTGTCAAAAAAAGAGATGCTTATTCCAACTACAAGGATGTCACCAAACAAAATCTTTCAGTCAAAACTGGCCGTACCTTAGACGAAATTTCCAATCAGGCTAAGGGGAAAAAGGACATTTGGCATTCTCGCCCAATCTCCCATCCAATCTCCCGTCAGACTGCGAAAGGCGCGCCTTTCCCTCGAAGGATCAAACCCCTTATTCCCGCCAGAGGGAAAGAACGTCCCAAGGGAGAAAACTGGATTTATGAACCTCAGCTAGACGGTGCCCGAGCGATAGCAGAATTAGACGGCCGGACAGTTCACCTCCACTCACGATCACTGATGAGCTTTGACAAAAAATTTCCTGAAATTTTAAAGAAGTTAAGAGAATTCAAGTTTAAAATGATTCTCGATGGTGAAGTTTTAAAAAAAGGTAAAGGAACCATCTATTTCGTCTACGATATTCTCTTTTTTAACGACAAAGACTTAAGAGATGTGTCACTAGGTGAAAGAAAAAAAATTCTAGAAAGAGCCTTCGAAGACACTGAGGTTTTGAAACACCAGAAAAGTTTCAGTAACCCACAAGACATTGAAAAAAAGAATGTAGGTATCGTCGCAAAGAACATAAAGAGTACCTACAAGTCAGGAATTCAAAAAGATTGGCTTCACTTACCGTCAAACCAACAAAGAGAAAAGATCGGTCCACAAGACATTTCAACCTCGGGATTGAGACTGACCCACTTAGACAAAGTTTTTTGGCCGGTAGAAAAAATAAGTAAGGGTGACCTTATCGACTACTATAGATCCATCTCACAATATATCTTGCCCCACCTTAAGGATCGGCCGGAGTCTTTGAACCGACATCCCAACGGCATTAACGCTCCGGGCTTTTATCAAAAGGACGTAACTGGGTACAAGCCCAAGTGGTTTAAAACCCAAAGAATCTATTCGGAATCGACGGATAAATCCGTGGACTATGCTCTTGTTCAGAACCTGGACAGCCTGCTTTATATTGTAAATTTGGGCTGCATAGAAATTAATCCATGGTTTTCAAGGATTGACGCTTTAGATAATCCTGATTTTCTCGTGATCGACCTGGATCCCGACAATAACCCATTTGAACACGTCGTCCAAATTGCAAAAGAATTACACGATATTTTGGATGCGATCGGAGCGCCAAACTATATTAAAACCTCCGGCGCCACGGGTTTGCATATCGGTGTTCCCTTAAAAGCTAAATATGATTTTGATGCAGCAAGAACTTTCGCCGAAAATGTCTGTAATGTTGTGGCTCGCAAACACCCATCGACGACAAGCCTGGTAAGGAATCCCGCTAGACGTAAAGGAAAAATATATTTAGATTATATGCAAAATCGTCGGGGACAAACTCTGGCCGCGCCTTACTCAGTGCGCCCCAGACCAAAGGCCCCCGTATCTACTCCTTTGAATTGGAGAGAACTTGTTCCCGACCTTAGGCCAGAGCAGTTTAATATCAAAAACACTTTGGCGAGAATTGAGAAGATAGGTGATTTATGGCGACCCGTTTTAAACGAGTCGACAAATCTAGAAAAATGCTCCGCCCTTCTTCGAAAGAAGTACCTAAAGGACTAAAGTCTTTATTCTTAGATGTCGATGAACTCTTTAAGAAGTTTTTAAGCGGCGGTAATTTCCGTCTGGAGTGACCATGACAAAATCTATAAAAGCAAAAAAATTGGATCCTTTTAAAACCCGTAAGGTAAAGACCGAGACTTCAAAGGTCGGAGATACAATTACCCCTCCTCAAGAGATAGCAGGGGCTATTGACGCCTTCCGCGAGGCACAAGATCAAGCCAAGCATTTTGAAGGCGAAATGACCATTTATAAAGATCAGATCCTCGCCTACAGTGAAGAAGAATTTGTAAAACGACTTCTTAATGGCAAAGACTCTTCCTTTAAGGTCTTAGGTGATGAAACCATGGTGACCTACGTCGTTATGGACGCGGGTGCCGGGCTCACCGAAGAAGACGTCGAAGAATTTTCTAAAAATTGGGGCAAAGAGGCTGCCGAAGACCTGATAGTAAGAGATTTCGCCAGCATCAAATTTGACCCGAAGGTTTTAGAGGCAAATTATGACGCTGTCGTAGAAGCGCTTCAAAGCTTACCGGAAGATGTTCTTTCTAATCTTTTCAAACCCATGCTTATGAAGGCGCGTCCAGGAGCAACAGAAGGCGCTATGCGTTACAGCAAAAAACCTGATGACCTACTTGAGATGTTAAAGGCTTTGCGAATAAAAAATTACATTCGCTAAAATCATTTGCCCTTAAATCCGGCCCCATTTACTATGCGTTTAGAAATGGGGCAATCACAAACAACTCCTGGAATATTTGAAAAAACTATTTTCTCACCTTGGAGACCGGTGGCACGCTCGAACTTTATCAAAGCAATGCACCCAAAAACTGAGCTTAAGCCCAGCAGGGAGGCTATAGAGAAAATTCTTAAATTGGGTTGGGCGGGCCAAATGAAAATTCATGGCCACAGAGCCCAAATTCATCTTTCCCGAAATGAGGAACCTCTGGCCTATAATCGACAGGGGCGCCTCCACAAAATTCTTTTGCCCAATGAAATTGTCAAAGAACTCATACGCATTGTAGAGCCTAAAGAAGGTTGGACGGTCATTGATACCGAGTGGCTTAAGCCAGAAAGGAAGCTGTTTATTTTTGACATTTTAAAAAAGGACGACAAAAGCCTGTCACGGTTGACCTATAGTGACCGATACAAGTTGTTACCTCGCTCTTACCTGTCTCCCCATGTTCAAACTTTACCTCTGCTTTTGACCGTTGAAAAATGTATGAATGTTTTACATAAAAACGACGAACATATTGAGGGATTGGTATTTAAATCCATGAATACTAAAGGATTTTCCGACACGGGGATAATCCGATGTCGAAATATATCGTCGAGACGACCTTCAAACTAGCGAGAAATCGATGCCTAAGATTTACATAGGTTGTTCGGGATGGACCTTCCCTGGGTGGCGTGGAACTTTTTATCCTAAAGATCTCTCCCAGAAAAAGGAACTAGAGTACGCCAGTCGAGTCCTTTCAAGTATTGAAATCAATGGCACCTTTTATTCCATGCAAAAACCTCAAACTTTTCAGAGATGGTATGATGAGACGCCCGAAGACTTTGTTTTTTCGGTTAAGGGGCCCGAGTATATCACCCATCGGCAGCGACTGAAAGATGTGAGCATTCCCCTTTCAAACTTTCTAGCCTCTGGAATATTAAACCTCAGAAAGAAACTGGGTCCTATACTTTGGCAAGTTCCGCCAAATATGATTTTAAAGGACGATCGCTTTGAGATTTTTTTAAAAATGCTACCTCATGATTCAAAGGCCGCTGCAAAAATAGCTAAGAAGCATTCAGACTGGATGAAAGAGAGAAGCCTCACTAAGATCGATGAGAATTTCCCAATCCGTCATGCATTCGAATTTCGGCATCCGAGTTTTATGAATCCAGACTTTGTAAGACTGATGCGAAAGCATGGAGTCGCGATCGTCTTTGCCCACAGCGGAGGTGAAAGAGCGCCCTATTTTGAAGACGTCACTTCAGATTTCATTTATTGTCGAATGCATGGGCAAGAACCGAAATTCAAAAACGGCTATACTAAAGATGTCCATTCTTGGCTTGCCGAGAGAATAAAACTTTGGATCTCAGGTAAACAACCTAAAGATGCCATGTGCATCTTAGACCAGGCTCCCCCAAAATCCAAGAAAGACGCTTTTATTTATTTTGACACCGAAGAAAAAATTTATGCCCCATCAGACGCTCTTAACTTAAAGAAAACCCTTTCAGGAATCTCCTAAGGTGATTTTTTCTTAAATTTTATTTCTAATTTTAAAATTTCACTAAACTCAGCGACGGGGACTTTGTAGACCTCTGATATTTTTTCGACAAAAGTCATCGACGGAAGCCCCTGTCCTCTTTCCCACTGAGATAACTTCTCTACTTGGACCCCCAGTAAAGCGGCAGCCTCTTCTAACTCAATAGAAACTTGCTCCCTTAGCGCGACCATGTAATGACCGAAACGGCTTCCTTCTGTTGACTTCATTGATGCTGTGGCCTTCTCATTAAGATTCAAAGACTTCACCTCGACTACCTATCGGACTATATTTGCCTGTTCGACTGGCTCGATGACAGATAGGTTGAACATACACTTAAAAACATTCGGGGATAAGGGACAGATATCTCAGTCACTAGCACAAATTTCACAAAACAACGCTCGACTTTAGGAATTTTAGCAGTATCTCATAAATATGATCTGTGACTGTTTGGGCCAAAAAATATATTCCATGGAGGACTTCGGCAGCGTTAGGGGAAGCACTAAAGAGGTTCGCATTAATAAGATCGATCATCGCATCAAGCCTAAAGTACCGTTTCCGCACAAACATGATTTTTATAAAATCATGGCCGTATCCTCGGGAAGTGGGTGGCATGAAATAGATTTCTACAAATACAACATTCAGTCTCTACAAATCTTTTTTGTAAAACCGGGTCAGGTCCATGATTGGGAGATTCCAACTAAAACGCTCGGTTACTTTGTAGAATTTGATAAAGAGGCTCTTATCTATAACTCGATATCCTCCCATCTCTCTTCGTCGTTGAATCAACTCCCTGACCATTTTGACCTTTTAAAATCTCCAGAAGCCATCCAGAGGCGTCTATGGGACCTCTTAAGACTTATGTTCAACGAATACTGCACGGGTGGATCTAATTTTGAAATTTCCTTGAGACATTATCTGATGGCCCTTCTCATCGAGCTTCGAAGGTTAAGTCCGGGCAAAATGCGGGTAGTCAACGACTCGCTTATTGAACGCTTTCAAAATCTTGTAGAAGACAATTACTGTTCTGAACCTGGCATCGAATTCTATGCCGACGCTTTGAGAATGACCCCAAAAGCCCTCACAATGAGGGCCAAAAGAAGTCTAGGCAAGTCAGCTGGTGGAATTATCCAAGGACGCAGACTTCTTGAAGCCAAGCGCTTACTTGCTTATTCCAATCACACCATTTCGCAGTTAGCCTATGAGGTGGGATTTGACGATCCCAATTATTTTTCGAGATTTTTTAGAAAGGCCACCAGAATGTCTCCAGGCGATTTTCGGCAAAAGATCAACCAAAAATTTAATACACCGGTGCGACAATCACTGGAAACTATACCCCAATAATTTCAAAGCTTCGATCACTTGTCAAATGTGACCAATTGGCGGTGTGGGAGGCACACAACCCCAAGCGGGGCACGGATGGGGAAAAGGTGTGGTGGGCAAAGTGATTGATGTAGACAAAGAAGAGGAATTGCCTTGATCGTCGGAAACTTGAACAGTGACGCCATATTGTTGGGTACTATTAGGCAGAGTTATTGCCGCCGAACAATTTAGAGTCGTGCAAGAATTTGATGCTACCACCGCCGTGGTCACTGGCTGGTCATTCTGATCAAAGATGGTCCAAACGGCGACGAAGTTAGAAGTTGCAGAATCATTCACGGCGACCGTCGCACTTACGTCGGCATTGCCAGAAACTAAACTCTCAGTGGCCGTAAGTCCTGATAAGTTTAAAGCGCCGCTTGCTGGTGCCGCTGAAGTGGCAATGTTGGGAGTAGAGTTATTTGTGCTACTTCCGCAATTTTGGAATGCGATCAGGGCCACCGTAGCCGTAATAATCAATAAAAAAATAGTACTACATTGACCCTTTAAAACTTTTTTGAACACTTTGTCTTTGACTCCCATAAAGCCCTCTATTCCAATAATACCACTAAACTTTCTCAAAATTTCCTTTTCAAGAAGTGTCAAATTTTTAGACATCTCGTCGTTTGATATTTCGAGGCTTTAGGTAAGAAAATTATTTTATGGGCAGAACTTGTGCATATGGCGGAGTATCCATTACTCCTAGAAGCTTGCGGCAAATTTCTAAAGTACTTGGTAAAATATAGTAATTGTTGTCTTGGGCCAATAAGAGGGGCTCAAACCGGCTGTCTTGGGCCATCCCCAACATGGCAAATAAATCAAACGAAGTGTCCCTGCCCTCCCAGTAGCCACGGGGGAAATCCCTTAGTCCTTATCTCATATTTGCTCATTGCTAAATACTCAAGTTAAATGCGATACAATTCCCCTCTTTTTCTCCCGTCTTCCCTTTATTTTAGTCGGAATTCACTTAGTTTTATTCTTAAAAAGTTTTATGTATTCCCCGTACCCTTCCTTTTCAAGATCCTTGAGCGGGATAAACTTTAACGCGGCAGAATTCATACAGTACCGCATTCCACCGCGATCCTTGGGACCATCGTCAAAGACGTGACCTAAATGAGAATTGCTCGTCTTACTTCGCACCTCAGTTCTCTCGGCAAAGAGCTTATGGTCGGTTTTTGTAACGACATTCTCTTTATTTATAGGTTTTGTGAAACTGGGCCAACCCGTTCCAGAATCATATTTATCGAGAGAACTAAAAAGAGGCTCGCCTGAAACGACGTCAACATAGATCCCATCTTCTTTATTATGAAAGTATTCGTTATGAAACGGCGGTTCAGTTCCCTCATTTTGCGTCACGTCATATTGCATCGGCGTGAGTTTTTTCTTGAGCTCCCCAGTTGTTTGTTTTTTAAAATTTTTTGAATTCCAAGCCATAACAAAAACTCCCACAAGAAGAATTATAAAAATAATTGTCTTCATAATATACCTTGTTTCTTTAGTTTTAAGTAAAAACTTACGGTACTTTGTGTTGTAATACTCTCTTAAGAGCTTAAGTCATCTCATATGTTGGCGCAATAGGGACATCGGCGATAACATTCCTTATCCACCGAAACAGAGAGGTTCTATGATTAAAGATATTTTTGCGTTGCCAGTTCTAATCCTTATCCTTCTTTTAGACACGGGTGCATTTACTAAGGCAGCACATGGGAGCCCGACGATTGCTCTGTCAAAAAACGGTTTGTATCTCACAAAATCGGCCCCGAAGGATTTGCCCATCACCGAAATCGCCGATTTTTCGGCTGGATGCTTTTGGGGTGTTGAACAAGAGTTTAGAAAACTTCATGGTGTCATCGCAACGGCCGTTGGGTTTGAAGGGGGACACACTCAGAATCCCAGTTACCAAGACGTTTGTAATCATGATACCGGCCATGCTGAAACCGTCAGAGTGGAATTTGATCCAAAAATAGTTTCTTATGGAAGACTCCTTGAAATCTTCTGGAATCTGCACGATCCCACAAGCGTGAATCGACAAGGTCCAGATGTCGGGGACCAATACCGATCCGTCATCTTTTACCACTCAGAAGCCCAGCACAAAGAAGCTCTTAAATCAAAGGACGAGGTTTCTCTGGAGTTCAGTCAACCCATCGCTACACAGATTACTCCCGCCAAAGAATTCTACAAAGCCGAGGAATATCACCAACAGTATGTCGAAAAAGGAGGTAAGGCCGCGTGCCACTTGAGGAGGAAGATTTGACATCATTCTTCCTGGGGTACATACTAATTTTTGTAAAACCAGGGATTGTATTGATCTCATTTAGAAAGAGCTCGTTTGTTTGCTTATCGAGAAAGAAATCAACTCTGCCCATTCCGCTACACTCTAAAGCTTTAAACGCTTGGATAGAATAAGATCTTATTTCTTCTACAAGGTTAGTAGGTAAATTTTCAGCAGGTATTTTAAAAAGGGCGCCATTTTCATCAATGCACTTAGCTTCGTAACTATAAAATTCATATTGCGGAATGACTTCTCCTACAACGCTGGCTTCAGGCTCATTATTGCCAAGAACAGAACATTCTAATGTTGAGAGGTATGATAGAGCTTACCGATTCGAGGGTCCGGCACGATCCACATCAGGGCCACGCCAGAAAATATGAGAAGGGCCATCAAAGGTGTCCAGTAGCCCAACACGATGGCAAAAAGATAAAGTGTTGGTGAAACTTTACCTTTCCAATCATTGCCAATAGCCTTTTTCAAGATTGAATCCGGGCCCTGGCTCACTATAATCATCCGCGCCAAAATATAATAGGCTGCCCCAGCCATAAATAAAACGAAACCATAAACCTGAGTAGGTAATGTTGAAAAATGATTTTCACCCATCCATGAAGTCGTAAACGGAATAAGCGATAGCCAAAATAAAAGATGAAGATTGGCCCAGAGGATTCCAGGGCTCACATATTGGCAAGTATGGAGCATATGATGGTGATTGTTCCAGTAAATGGCAATGTAGACAAAGCTTAGGACGTAACTCAGAAATACCGGTGAGAGGCCAACCAGCGCGCTGAAATTATCGACATGGGGGACCTTAAGTTCGAGCACCATGACCGTGATGATGATAGCTAGGATTCCATCACTAAAAGCTTCCATGCGACTTTTGCCAATTTTTGGATAACCCATACCCACTATGTTTGCCTATTTGATATGAACTATCAAGGACCTCTTACTTATGAGGACGATTTCGACACTGGAACATAGCAAGGTTTTTGAGAACTTATAGATTAAAACCCTACCCCAATCTGCAACGTGCTCGTATTAACCAACAGATAAGACACGTAGAGATAAGCCTCTTTTCCTAGAGAAAAGAAAATTCCAAACCCACCGAAGGGATCGTTAAGCGATGCTCCCGCTCCGACGGTACCGCTGTTACTGGTTGAAATGAATGTGGCTAGGCCTCCTTGCAGATAGGGTCTTACGGGTCCCGAACCAAAGAGATATTTCAAGTTTATGCCGCCGGCTACAGTGTAGATAACTTTGTCGCGGTCGGAAGCACTGGAATTATTTTGATTGTTCGAGGCGTTATTGTTCTCGCTTTCGTATGAACCAATGTAGCCTATGCCCAACTCTAAAGCCCAGTTGGTCCACAAGTGCATGAAGTTGACGCCAATCGTGGACCCCGGTGGGTTGTGGTACCCAACACCTAAAGACCAACCATGGTCCGGGCCGGCGAAGGATTGGATGCTCGATAGAAATACAAAAATAAACATGAGTTTTTTCATATGTGCGATTAGCAAAGTATAACAAAATCTACACTCCACGAGTAGCCCAGAATAAATAAACTACACATGTATTCCTTCTCCGATATGGGCTTATTGCTATTTTTTTGTTTAGGTGAGAACTTAAGGTAATGAAATACGGCCCCCAAATCATCGAAGCAAACGGCTTAAAACTTTGGATAAATATTCAAGGACAAGGTCCACTTTGTTTTCTACCGTCTCCGGGTTGGGGTTTGAGCGTGGATGAATATCTCGCAAAGAGGTATGACGGCAGATGGGACGAAATACCCACAGACGAAGAGTTTACAGAAGCCCTTATAGAAACACTTCCGCTCTATTTTCATGACCAGAAAAAGTTGAAAGATAGTTTACAAAAGTTTAAGGCCGGAACAGGTTCAATTCATCCTTGGATAGGCTGGAAAGACAGTGAAAAACGGTCTGTCCATATTCTAGATCGGATTGCCAAAATTAAAAGCCCGACATTTATTTTGGTAGGTGACGACGACTTTGTTTGTTCTGAAATGAATTCCAACCGGATCCATGAAAAAATTAAGGGGTCCAAAACGGCCGTCCTCAAAAATGCCGGCCATTTTCCGTGGGTCGAACAACCCGGACCATTTTTCAGGGAATTAGAGTCTTTTCTCAGGTCACAAGGATAATTGACCACTTCTACCTAGGAGTACCACAGGATGCAGCTCAGGCTATTTTTCTATTGTATGGCGGATATGGCCATATTATAAGGAGTAGCCTTTTAGGTATAAAGGGGTGTTAGTTAAGTTGGTTATAACGTCCGCCTGTCACGCGGAAGGCCGCGGGTTCGAGTCCCGCACACCCCGCCAATCATCTGAGTGTGCTAAAGATGATTCTCCAGTGTGACACCCATCGATCCCTACCGATCCAAACAAGAACCCAGGATTTTTGATCTGAACCACGATTTCTTCTTTCCGAATCTCAACCTTGTCAACGAGACTTGTCAAAAGAGCCTGTCTCGAAGCGATAGGCAAAGTCTCAAAACCATCCACAAGTTTTTCCAAAGCCAATGCAATTCTTCCGGCGTCCAGGGGTTCAGCGTTTTGCTCCCTTGATCGTATCGTCAACTCCTCAAATTCCTTTTCCGCAGCTTTCTTTTCTTCCTGAACCCTGCCTAGCTTTCCTTGCCACATTTCCCTGTCGGCATCAATTCCACTTTCAAGAATCTGATCTGTTATTTGATCGAGTTTTTTAGTAATGGCATCTACACGCTTTTTGGCGGTGAAGAGTGCTTGACCATAATCAGGGCGCTTTTGTGTAAATTCGTCATTCGCCTTTGCCGCCAATTCTTTTATGACGTTGGGCGATTTAATAATTTTCTTAAGCTCCTGGATGATTCGAGTTTCGATTTTGTTCGCTGGAATGGTCTTGATATGACAGTCACATTTATTTTTGGGGCTGTGTTTGTAATGGGGATATTTGTTGCCCGATTTTCCCCAACCGCTCGAACCAACAAGCCTATGTCCATTGGAACATTCAAAGAGGCCAGTAAAAACGTATTCATAGTGCTGCCATTGGGCCACTTTCAGTTTTTGGTAATTGCGGTCCAGAAGATCGTTAGCCTGAAGCCACTTATCTTTAGCTAAGACTGGCTCCCATACAGCTTGAACAGTTTTGTACTTGTCCAGCTCTGCTAGACTTTTTTGATCCTTTTCTTTTTTGGCAGCATTAACTTCAACCTCACCAATAAGCATTCGATTTCTAATCCATCGGCAGAGTGACTTCTCATCCCAGTCTTGGCCTTTATGCCGTGAATATCCCTTCTCCTTTAGCAGATCCACGGTACTAGCAACGGAACCTCCATGGTTAATCAGAATATCGAGGATCTCGTCTGCAATAACTTGTTCTGCGGCGTTTACCTTTAAATAGCCTGGTTTATCGGTGCTTTCTAAGCCATAGGGGATTTGTCCACCCGTCCATAGACCTCGGCTGGCCCTAGCGTAACAACTTGCCTTTACTCTTTCAGCCGTCATTTCACGTTCAAGTTGTGAAAACTCAATGGCAAAGTTAAGCATAGCCCGACCCATGGCATTTGAGGTATCGAAGTTCTGCCTACTTGCAATAAAGCTGGCGTCATTGTCATCAAAAAATTTTCTTAAATCTATCCAGTCCTTTACCGATCTACTTAAACGAGAAATTTCTGTGAAAAGTACGGTGTCTATTTTCCCTCTGTAGATGTCGTTCAGAAGCCGTTTGAGTTCCGGACGCTTAAGGTCTTTTGCCGAAAATCCTTCATCCTTATATACATCAACCAGTTCTCCCCAAGTCCCATCATGTTTCATGTTTTCGGCTTTAACGTATTTTTGAAGGCTTTCAATTTGGTTTTTGATCGAACCCTCTTCGACCTGGGCCTGTTCTTCAGTTGAGACCCTCGAATAAATTCCTATTTTGCGCATTTCTTTTTCTCCACTTCTAAAAGGGCATCAATAGTGTTGGTATTTTTCAATAATTCGGAAACACTAAAGTCGTCATGGGCTACAGGTTCTACTACAGGTTGATGGGTTTTGAGGAGATCAAAAAGTACATTTATTAAATCACCTTTCTTTTCAGAGTTGACAACAATTTTAAGCGCAGCCTCCCAAATAGGTTTCTCTGCTTTGGACTTAGCTGCACGCTTCTGTTTATTTCCTAGTTTTTTGCAGTTCTTACAACATGACTCATGGCTATTACGTTTTTTGTAGAACTCATCATCGGGTTTCTCTTCGTCACAAACAGTACAGATTTTTTTACTTGGGCTTGATTTTTCTGCTGAAACTTTGGGGTATGGGAGGATTTTATATCGTAATTTAGCCTCAAGTTCTTGCCTACGCCTTTTGTTACGAACATTGAAGAATACATAACGATGCTTGCGGGACCGCTCAACGTATTCAACGTCATCTCCATATTTATCAACAATTTCCTTTTTTGTGAGACCTTTAGCAAAAGAAGCCTGATGGAGATGCGGGTTACTTTTGAGGCGAGGATCTTTAATTTTGGTGGAGAGGCCTGTATAAATCCAATTTGTGGCCTGATAGACATAGCCGATGTGCCCAGCTGAACTGTCAGCAAAACTGACGATAATTTCACGGGGGACGAGCCTGATGGAGTTTCCAATGAGATAGCTTTCACAGTTTTTGGGTAGGTTGTCGGCCAACCAGAGACGAGTGAGTTCACAGACATTTTTAGCCTCGTCAGGACCACATACACCGGCAAGAAGGGTGCTTGAGGGACCCACTCCGTAGGTGATGACACCGACGAGAGTGCAGTTATTTTGTTTATCAAAAAGTCCGAAGGCCCATGAGCAAGGCGCTGTACGATGAAGATAGTGGTTCTTAATTACAATTTCTTGAGCTACTTTATTTTCAATTTGTAAAACGGCAAATCGTTGCGGAATTGATAACTTCCCCGTGGCACTTAATTCTGGTGGACTTGTGCCAGAGGTCTTCGCCAAATCCAAGGGAGGAGAAGTTCCAGAAGATTTAAAACCATCGGTTAAGTGGCCATCAGTTTGTAATTTAGCTTTCATGGCTTCCTCCCATCCAGATCAATGATTAGGACCTCAAGGCACCTGCCTGGTTTTCGAGTGACTGATATTAAACCTGCTGACTCCAGAGCGGTGATGCTCCGCCTTGCAGCATCTCGTTTGACTCCAAAGCGTTCTTGATTACTTTGATTAAAGCGAACTAGGTTTCTATTGGTTACGCCTCGCAGGAACCACAGGCTAATAGCGACGTGAAGAGTCTTTCCGCCAAGACAGGCCGCCTTTTCAAGCCATACAAGTGGGATTGGGCCTCTGAGAAAGGAACCGACTATTTCACGCTTCACTCGAACTTTATTTGTGCCACTGTTTTTAACTGTGTAGTCGATTTGCATTTGCTTCAAATCTAGTGGTTTCATTTGACACCAGTCTTGGAGGTCTCATTCTCAACTTGACGGAGAAGCTCCATTACAGCGACCCACATCTTTTCGCCCTTTTCTGGTTCATACCTGTCGGGCGAACGAATAATTTCAGCATCGCTTTTAAGCTCTAAATCCCCTAAAATAATTTTACTGGCGATGGACATTAACTCTTTAGTGCGGGTTACAACTTTATCTATTTCTTCATTGGGTGCCTCAATAACGATTGCATCGTGAACGGGGGCGCATAGTTTGATTCCATCTTCTACGATGAGACAGGCTGCTAGGCGTAGCATTTCTGCGCCATTGGCTTGAACAGGAAAATTCCTAAGTGATCTGTCGTTGGGTTCTTGTGGAAGTTGAATTGTCCAACCGAAAGTTGTGTAGAGGTAACCGTTAAGCATTGCGAAATTCACAACGTTGTCGGACCATTTCCAAAAAGTAGGATATGTCTCGCGGTGTAACTTTAGGAGATGTCTTGCCGCGATGGGGGGCTGCCCAATTCGTTGAGCCAATGAAAGTTCACCCATTCCATACTGAGTGGCTAATACACAGGCTTTGAATTTTTCTCTTTCAGATTTATGGGATGCCTTAGTTGCATTTTGAGGTACGGCCCCGGCTTGTTTTGCAAAGGCCAAATAGGGATCACCAGATAGGTACGCCTCTTTCATTTTTTCATCGCCAGAGAGGGCGGCGGCAATACCAAACTCTTGCTGGGACCAATCAATATATGCCAGAGCCTTTCCAGGACTGGGTTTTATGAGATAGCGAATCCAGGAGGCTGGACCAAAAATAAATTTTGCATTGGAAGGTTGATTACGACTTGTCTTGGCTCTAAAGGGAGAAAGCATGCAACGGTTTCGACCATCGCTCCCAATCGCAATGTCATGTAATTTTAAGCCAGAAAGTGTTGCTCGCAGCTGCTTTAATGGGTCTAGTTGGGGGTACGCCCTAGCCATTTCTTTAAACGTGTCGTCGTCTAATCGTAAGGAGCCCGAAGGCAGCATTGGCCATGCGATATTGTTCTGCTCAAGATAGGCACGAAATCGGTCAGTCTTAAAAGTAGTACCCTCATACACACCAAAATCGACATCAACCTTCGCTACCAATAGTTGTTTTATAGGATTCCAATGCGGCTTAAGACGCTCTAGGGTGTCCACATCTACGGGAACGCCGTTGTGCTCCATTACAGAAACGGTCTTCATATACCGGCCGCGCAAGATTGCATGTGGAAGATCAATTTGGTTGGCTATCTTTGGCAGTAAATGAATCAACGCGAGAACATCAGACTCACAGTAATCAATAAGTGCAATCTTTTCCTCTGGGGTGTAGTCACCTCCTCTTAAAGCAAGATCACGCATTTCCTGTTTCTCTGTGGCAGAAATGGCATCCATGCCATAGTGGACGAGTGCGCCGATGAGACCGCTGCCACCGGGAGTTGGCAAGCCATTGGTAATATTTCTGAACTCGACAAAGAGATCCAATACATTTATTGGAAGTTGCCAGCCCAGAGTGTGGAAACAGCTGAACTCTGCGGTGGAGAAATAAGCGACAAATAGACTATCTTCACCTACGTTGAACGGCGCGGCCTTTAGTGTTTTCAATTCGTCCGCCCACAGTCTTAAAGTTTGTCCGCTTGTTAATTCTCGTGCGACCATACATCGTACTTCAGGTCTACTTCCATCTTGAGCATTGAACTCAAAATCAACGCACCAAATTTCTTTGAAGGGCCAACAGCTAAAGGGTTTCATCACTCCTCTCCTCTTAGCTTTTTCAAAATAGGGTGGTCCATCGAATCAATGAAACGGTCCTTGAATGCTAACTGGATAAGTTGTTGAAAATCAGTGTCGGGAATTTGAGGTTCAGGATAATCTTTTGCCGCGACAAATACGTCATAAGCACCAAGCCTCATGTTAGGAACCATCCGAATCCATTGCTTCTCAGCGTGTTGAGCTGCTGCCATGGCACTATCGTTCCAAGTATTGCTTCTTCCTTCAGAGCTTGGGAGTTTGACTGGCCAGAGCACGACGTTATTTTGTCGGTCAATGGTGGTCACGATTTGAACTATATGCAAATCCTCCATTAATTCATCACGAAGCCCAGGAGAGATCAGATACATTTCAGATCCGTCCTCTTTGAACTCTAAAACAGCCGTGGTAAGTTTGAATTTTTCGTCTGCTATTACTCTAAAAAAGGAATGCTTATTTGGTTTTCTTACTGGAACAGTTGTAATTTTCCTCCGTACTCCACCGCCAGCAGTCTCAAAATCTTGAGAGAGTTTCAGTTTGGCTAGATCAAAAGGATTCGTTGATGAGGCTGCAATTTTGGTCTTTGTTTTTACATCCTCCCGTTGATTGTCCTTTTCGTCTTTACCGTTTTCGATTTGCTTCGTGTTCATATAAGTTCTCCTGTTTTTGGAACCATAATTGGCTCACTTTCAGGATGCCTCAGATGACATTTTTTTATTATGTGCGTGATTATGGTAAATGGCAGCGGGTGCAGCTTAGATAGTCAACCGGAAACAGAAGGCGATGCCCATATCCCTAGCGGGAATTATGGTAGCATATACGGTAATGGGTAATGACGGATTAGAGTTTCAACTTATAGTAGCCGTGTTTTGAATTAACTATCAACTTATCCCAAGCGGGACCAGGGACCCATTTATTATCAACACGGGTGTCGAATATACGCTGAATTTGATCGTTGGAATTGACTGCTTCTATAATGTCGCTGCCTTTTAGTTCGGCTATACCTTCCTCGTATTTTGAGTATATATACTTTATTACTTTGGCCTGACGATCTGTGAGAACGAACTGACCAAATCTTGTTCTAACATTTCTGAAATCATTGGACTCAACAAGGGGCTTGTCAGCATCGAATGACTTTGCCTGAAAGTACTTTCCGTTAATCAGAGTGTAGCCTTCCCCAATTCCTAGATCATTGTGATTGATCCTCTGAACCTCTAACCATGTTCCTATTTGTGTTCGATTTCCATTTTTAAGATCGACCAGAGAGACCCACAGCTCTTTATCGATGACTAAATAACTTTCTTGGTGATAAAAGCCAGCGATGTCTTCAAGGTATTGTTTCTGCTTTGGGGTCTCAAAATAGCAAGCGAGCGATATTTCATCAATGACCTTGCCGGCATGGGCACCCTCAGAATACCGAAAAGCTCCAATACAAACCTCCACCTCTATACCTTGTGCAATAATGTTTTGTATCATAGGCAGGACCACAGCCACATTGCCCCGCTTCGAGTCGGGGTGCTCTAATGAAACTATCGTCATATCTTTGGCAACGGTACTCTTTTTGCCAAGTACCGACGAAGCTTCTGACGTTATCTCTTGGAAATGGTTTTCAAGTTGGAATAGTGCCTTTGAATTGATGTACTGATGGTAACGCTCTACGGGCATGGGTTTAATCAATCCGTCTGAATCTAGAATGGGAGCCATGTCTGGCTGGGCCTTTTTAAACTTTATAAACTCCAGCATAACTTTGTGTATAGCGTCCAGATTTGGTGGCCTGTCGTGATTGCGGTGAACTACAACATACTTTAATAGATAGGCACTAAACTCTTCTGTAATACGATGGTGTTCTCTTGTCTTTGCCATAAAACTCAATCCAAGCTCACTAAAAATGAATTTTTTAAACGGGCGAACCCAATCAGACACACGTTGCTTTAAAGTGGCGCTGGCGGTGTCATTCAATACTGCGTTGCAGTCTGCAACAAGATTTTTAGAGTTTGGACGATATGTGGTTCTATTTAGGCGAAATATGGGATCGGTGGGGTCAGTAGAAATGACTCTCGCATCCTCTCCATCACAATAATGAATAATAACTGAGGGAAACCGCCGCTCCACTCTATCATACAGTCCTGTAGTTTTGGTCTTGGCGTTCTCAATAAAATTCTGGATGAAATTCCAATAAAATCTACGACTACAAATAGCAGTATCGATTGAGTCGAAAAGATTGGGCTGCATAGCCAAGTAATCTCCTAGAAATTTGATAAATTCCTCAAATTCATTCTGATGACAATCTCGCAATTCTTCAGTGCCCCAATGGACCTGCTCACTTTTATAAAGTTTCTTATTTTCTTTTGTTTCTGTAAGGAGGGCAACTCCATGCCAAAATACTCGTTCTTGCTCGAAGAATATTGCTACAGCCAGTTTTTTCCAACAATAAAATTCAAAATCACGACCTGCAAAATTCGTAGGCTGTGGGAGTTTGTAGCTTGCGCTGTCATAGTTCAGATACAAACCACCGAGGCAGCCATATAAATTTATAAGAAGGTCACTGTCAAACTCAGTATCTCGGCTCATTTCCTGATCCGTCACAACTTGTGCAAAGAACTTAAGCTCCTCAAGTAAGGACGGATTAAGTTTTTTGATGTCGTTTATAGTGCGATTCTTTATAGAGTTACTTTTATCGAAGCGTGAATCAAAGAACCGTGGTTCAAGCCCTGGTGTCAGTATATGCCTGGCGATCTGTTTACCAATTTTGTAATCGAAATAGGCTCTAACAAAAGCTGCGAAGTTTTTCTCCTCGGCCACGGCATCTTTGTTGGTCGTCTTCTCAGTAGAGGTGGTTTTACTTTGCACAATTTTCCCGCAGCAGTTGGCCCGTCATTAATATCGGCACGGATTCACCTATTTTAGAGAGATGCTTGCTCAATCCGGTCAAAGGTAGGGCGGTTTCGTCTCTAAAGGAAAGGGGCGCACCCATACTACCCCTCCTGCCCCATAAGCACTCACCCGTTCAATATAATATTATAATCTTAATAAATAAGCACATCGTCTTACGGTTTGGAGGTCGTCGGTAATTCCAGGAAGACATAATACCGAGGGAGTACTTTGCAGGAGTAAGGTCGAGTTTTACTTGTAAAATAGATATTCTTGTATTCTTAAATCCGAGAAGCTCGAATAGAAGGTTAAGCCACTTGCTCAAAAGGGGTTGGAGAAATGCCATAATATTGCCCGTCAATGATTGAAAATCCGTCATTGGGTCCAAGGTCTTTAACTTTCCGAGCAGCGATTGGACTCCAAATTCCAAGAAAGGAGATTTCTTTAGTGGCAAGATTCAAGCTTTTAGTTTCTCCATTTTTAGAAATCAAAAGAACGCTCTCTTGAAACGCCAGTTGAGCAAATTTCAACATGACTGTGTATTGTCTCTTGTTGTCGTAATAGCCTCGAAAACTTATCTCCTCTGTAAGGTGTCCGTCCTGGTAGCGATATGCTCCCCGCACTAAAGCCACTTGAATTTTTTCATCAATTAAGTCATCGACCAAGCGACTCACCGAAGACGCATTCGCTCCCCAGGGGGTTTGTGGATGGTCAATGGTCCAAATTATGGAGTCTTGGTGTATTGCTCCGCTAACGCACCTATCAAAAATTGCACGATGGACCCTATTGAAACGGTCCTCGATAGGGTCATCATGCTGAAAATTAAGGAACTCCTCAACCGTCGCGGACTTTAATTGTCCACCCTTGATTGAAATTAGAGTAAGATCACGATTCTTTTCTTTAAATTCTATAAAAAGGTCCACGGCTCTTTCGATTTCCTGTTTGTTAGGAGATAAACCGTTACAAGAATGTTCGTAAATGAAAAAAATAACAAAATAACAAAGTGTTCTGTCCAGTTGATAGCGTCCTAGACTATACGTTTTTAGTGAAATTTTTAATTTCTTTGCCACTCTATTGACGATTGAGGTTAGAAGATCGTCAAGCTGTTCAAATTTGTGTCCGTGGCCAGCAATGACACGGGCACAGTCACTTGCAAGTTGGCGTCGATCCATCCGTTGGCTCCCTTTATTTTCTATCGGCATCCTACGAGAGCTGTTTAACTAGACTGTTCAACTAGACCAACGGCGGCCCTCACTTCTTCTTCTTTTCTGCCTCTAATTGGCTTAAACCTCGCTTTAAAGCCTTAATAAAAATATCATTTTTTTTATATAACTTCTCGTGAGCCTCTAGCTCTTTATTCCAAAGGTTTAGCACCTCTTCCAAAACACCTGTTATTTCGTCGTAAATGGCCTTAGTTACGCGGTAGCCAAGCACGGGGTAGTCTTTGTATGGATACTTCTCTTTCTTTGCCATAGCTTATTATATTACAAATTTGTACTTTTTACAATATCAGCTAATTTAGCCAATAAATTATCAGCTAAAGTATTAAAACAAAAGACCGATAAGAATGATGGGAGAAGGATATTTTTATGGAATTACTCAAGGCATTGCAAAATCAAGTGAAAATTCTTTGGACAAGGGCTGCTAATAGCCAGAATGGCCAGGAGAAGGAGCGTCTCCTTCAGCAATATAGACAGGCTTACGGAAAGTACGTCCAACATAAGCAATGGTTGGACTTATTGAAAATTCAGTAACGTAGTAATCTTTAATAGGCATGAAGATATTTAGAAATGGTAGCCAATTTGAATTTGAAGAAAACGACGCAGATGTCCTCTATGTCCCCGTTGAAATCAGCCCACCAGGCCAGAATGCTTTTGTTCGTGTTCAAGGGATGATTGACACAGGAGCCTCTGGTATTCTTATTCCAAAACGGTTGTTGGATGAAACGCCTGGCGTATTCCCGCCCGGGGGTGCGGAAATATCAGATACAGCAAATGGCTCGGTAAAGGAAGCTGTAACCGAGGTTGATATACGACTTAAAACGTCTATAGGAGAAATAATTTTTCTTAAAGGTATCCGCGCCTCCGTCAGCAACAGTTGCGAGGACATAGTTCTTGGAATGTCCTTTCTTCGATATTTTTCTTTACTGTTTAAGAACGGCAATTTGGTTGATCTTCGTTTTGACGAAAAATCAGTAGGCTAGTCACTTTAAAATCTTACAAACTCCTTTGCTAATCCCATAGATACACAATATAAATACTGAAACCTCGGTTTCTTCACCAAACAAAATGCAAGAGAAGGTATAAAGCCAAGTTAGAGGACCTCCGATTTTTTCGTTCAATGTGAGTCTCAAATCCCATCACTCCCATAGAAAGAATGGCGTGTTCAACTATCGGGCTAAAGAATTTCTCTAAGCTGCCTCCTTCTCTAGTTTTGGATACTCTGTTTGAACAAAGCTCACGTACTTCTTTCCCCTTGCATTGTACTTTCGGAGCATGACTCCATAGACAACCGCACCAATGATTAACAAGAACCCTGCTCTTATCTGGCTTCCCGTTTCTTGTTCTTCTCTGTGAACTGATGCAAGAATTGCGTCATCGTTTGTTTGACCACCGTACATTAACGAAACGGTGGCGGCCTGATAAGCGGCAGTATGTCGAGGTAGGGCAGCGTATTCTTGCACAGATCCCGAAATAAACGTAAGTGCCCCCATAATAAAAATTATAAATACGGGGGTCCAACTTGTAAGAAAAGATCCACTGCGGCTCCTCAAGTAGGCGTTTTGAAGGGCGCGAATATCACTCTCCGCAAAACCTATTTTCCCTTCGCGGGCGGCGGCCATGAGCGTATTACCTTTTCTTATCAACTCGTCACCATTTTTATCCATAAAGACCTCCTTCGTAGGACATTGAAGTCCGTTATTAAATTCCTCGATCAAGTTGGAAATTTAAGTTTAAAACGTCACCGTTCTGCCACGGATTAAGTAAAACTTTGTTGTCGTGGTAGCCATGTCTTTTGGCCACGATCCACTGATCTCCTTCTTTAATCTCTAGATTCGTGGGATTACTTGAAGTATTAATGATGCGCTCCCCACGATCACCCCCGACGGAGTAAAGTTCAGCGGGCGGGACACTGATGGCTACAACGATGGCTTTCTTAAAGGCGGGCAGGGAGGCATTACTATCTTGATCCCCGTTGCCTGGTGCCGTTTGGTTTTTCATGCTCTCGACAGATCTTTTGGAAACAGAACACCTAAGCCAAACTCGAAAGCCTGTCCCTTGTGACTCAAGATAACGATTGGTCCAGAGACACTGAACAGGACGGTGGATGGGTTGGATCTCTGCGACTTCACTTGAGTCATTCCCAGTAACACTCTCAACGGTCTTAGAATGGATTTGAACAGTTACTCCGCTAAGTTTTGCGGCACTAGCGAGGCATCGGCTTTGAGCTAATTCTTCGGCCTCCTGGGGATCAAGGGCATCGGCGCTACAGATAACAAAATATGATCCACTATTAGAGGTTGCCCCACTTGTGACCCAAGTTGGAAGACCGGCACCGAGCGCCACCATACTAATGAGAGTAAAGTTCAGTAGATGACCGAACATTTCTACAAACCTCACTAGGGTTAAAAGTTACCTTTTGGATAATCCATGGGCCACGGACAGTCTTTGTTATCTTAATTCCCAAGTTAAAAGCATCAGCCAAGGATGCTGGTCCCCTATCTTTATTTGGATCGAAATAGTTTTGGCTCAAAAAATTGTGAAGATCAAAGCCCGTCTCTATGACAGTGGCCGAGAGTGGATCTGGCTCAAGAGGGGACTTGTCAAATTCCAAGATAGCAATAGAAGGGGCGTTCTTACTTGCTACATAATAATAGGCTTGCCCACTGTTATTCCCTTGAAGAATTTCTTTGTGACTAAACGGTTCTTTAAGTCCTCCGCAAGTTTCAGTTTTGCAGACAACGAACTCAAGCGGGTTATTTGAAACTCTGACTAGGTGAATGTCTCGAATGTCTAAACTAGAGCGAACGTGAAGTTCAGGTTTATAGAAATCCTCTGGTTCAGCCGAAACCAGAATACCAACAACTCCAAGGGTGATAACTGCCGCAAAAACCATTGTGGGTTTAGCAATGGAATTATACTTAAGACCTTGGCCATCTTCAATTATTTCAACTTGGGATAGGAGTTGAAATATATTCTTTGAGATAGCGTCGGCGGCCTTAGCATAGTCATCTTGAGTGCTACTGACTTCAGCCAAGGACCTACCTGGCGCTACACCAACATAGGTCGCAGTCGTGATGGAGAAAACTTTTACTCCCTTGCCATCAAGACAAATCGGATTGTTGGCAACCCTTTTCTCAAATCCTTTGGCATCGTACATTGGCGGGGCCGATGCACATCCAATCAAGATCGAAGCCATTAAGGTGTAAGCACACTTAAATAAAGTCCTCATAACCACCCACTACTAAAACTTTACTCGTTCCCATCTTCGCTGGGCTTCTCTGTCGTGGCGGGTTTATCGGCCTTGGCCGTTGTGCTTGTCGTTTTACTATCGTTGCCACTAACAAACTTGTCCCAATGTTCATTAACTTTTTGTGCAAATTCAGCACTGATCCCTTGTCGTCCTTGACTTCTACGGATGGCATCAATGACAGCCCTTTTGAAATCACTCTCAGGCATCTTGACCGTTGTAAAAATACGATACTGAGTAATCCGTTGGCCGCTATCGGTCGTTGTTGCAACTTTTTCCCAGTAACGATGCTCCAAGCGTAACGAAGAAGTCGTCAATTTAGAAGCCTCCGCCCCGATATAACGGGCCTGAGTGGTATCCATCTCAGTCCCTTCTTCTGCGTTTTGGAAAATAAATTCTAAACGCTGCTCAATGGCTCCAGCAATAGCGCCTTTGGCGTTATTCTCGGCAATTCGGTAAGCGGCCTCGACACGGTTATCAGCGGGAATTAATGTTTGGCCAAGGGAGATGACATATCCTCCTTCAATGCGGAATGGGTCCGATTCTTTAAGCCATGACGGCCTTGCGGGCAAATCATCAATTCGGGCAAGAACTTTGTCGCCTTGGGTTTCTGGCGTTTGCATTTGAGATTGACTTTGTGGCTGTGGCACTGACGAACAGGCCACCATCAAAGCACAAGGTAAAGTTAAAAATACTTTTTTCATGATAACGTCCCCCCTTAAAAGTTTGAACCGAATAATAAATCTATTTGCGCTATTCTTTACGCGACATTCTTTTGCTCCCTTTGACATTTAGGACACACACTTGCTTCTTTATGAATTTTCGATTTACAAAAAGGGCATTCCTGCGAATTTGTCGCTGCATGTTTTGCAAATGCTCCAAAAACCACAAATGCTAATCCAGCAAGGACAGTATAAATATTTTCGTTACCGACACCCACCAACATCATAATGACACCAAAAACAATGCACGGAACGGTGCGCTCATTCACTTGTTTAGGCGTGAGTTTATTCATGAGACTCACCTCCATCGTGAAGGAGTTCTTTGATATTCGCTTGGTGAAGCGATAGATCATACAAATTAAAACCCCAATGATAGATACTTCGGTATCGAGTCCACTTAAAATTGCAGTAAGCACATAGATCCATAAAAGAAAACACTCCACATCTATTCCTATGGTGTATATGTTGCTCCATCACCTAGAGCGCCACTTGTATTTGCACCACCAAAAATAATCATCTGTGTACCCGTCCATACCGCCGAATGACCGTATCTTGCTGACGGAGATCCAGTTGTGGAAATCGCAGTCCATGTATTGCCACTAGGGTTATACAAACCGCCATCACCGAGGTAACTACTTGACCCGCTTCCGCCCCAAACGATCATCTCCGTTCCCGTCCAAATTGCTGTATGTCCTGAACGAGCGACGGGAGCATTGGTGGATGTGGTGCTTGTCCACGAATTTAAACTTGGATTGTAGAGTCCACCGTCATTGAGATTGGTAGAGCCGTTGTTCCCGCCCCAAATTATCATCTGTGTTCCATCCCATACGGCAGTGTGGGAGAATCTTGCCGTTGGCGAGCCTGTTGTAGTGGCCGCAGTCCAAGTAGTGTTTGATGGGTTATAAAGTTCTGAGTCGATGTCAGCAAAACCACCGTTTTCGCCACCAAACTTAATCATGTAAGTTCCGGTCCATATGTTGGTGTGCATGTCTACAGCTGCAGGTTCGCCCGTGGCATTTAACGTAGTCCAAGTATTGCTTGTGGGATTATAACTTGAACCATCACCAAGTTGAATGGACCCGTTGTTTCCACCCCAGATAATCATGGCTGATCCTGTCCATACTGCTGTGTGATAATATCTGGCAGTTGGCGCACCTGTCGTAGTAACGGAGGTCCAAGTATCAGTGCTTGGCGTATAAACTCCGCCGTCCCCTAAGACACCAGGGGAGCCAGTTGAGTAACCGCCCCATACTACCATCTGGGTTCCAGTCCAAACTGCGGTGTGGGAATATCTTCCAGACGGAGCGCCGATTGTGCTCATGGAACTCCAGGTATTTGAGCCTGGATCATAAATTCCACCGTCAGATCCAGAACCACTTGAACCGACT
>JABDDW010000011.1:28137-31102 GCA_013287405.1 Deltaproteobacteria bacterium | reverse complement strand
TCGGCGAGAAAGATTGGAAATAAGTTAGGACTTATGCCAAAGGAAAATGAATATTTCTGTCTTTTAATTGAATTAAAGACCTGTAAGGACAACGAGACCAAAGAAGCAGTTTTGGAGCAACTGAGATCAGTACACCCTGAGCCCGCCCGCATTCACGATCTGAGCGTAGACTTTTTTAAACAAATCTCAGAGTGGACTCACGTCGCAATTCTTGAAATGGCTCTTTTAGATCGTTTCGAGATAACCCCCGAAAAGGTGAGCGAAAAACTTGGAATTACTCGGCTTGAAGCTGAGCAAGCTATTGGTCGACTTTTACGCCTTGAGCTTCTCGAAAGAAACAAAACTGGCAAAATCTTCAGACCAAAAGAACATCTTTTAACTCAATCCCCCTCAAATTATCCGGCTCTTTATAGTTTTTATAAACAGATGCTTCAGAAAACCTCTGAGGCAATCGACACACAAAATTCTACGGAGAGATTAAGCGGTTTTGAAATGCTTCCTTTCTCTAAAGAGATGCTTCCAAAGGCAAGAGCTATAATGGAAGACTGCTTTTCAAAAATGGTTCAGCTATCCAAAACCAAATCTAAAAAGGACCGAGTTTATTACCTATCAATCCATTTCTTTAACGTCTTTAGAAGTAAGGAGAAATCCAAGTGAAAAATTATGTGAACTTGTTTCTGTCAGGGGTCTTGATGTTCATCCTTATGCCCGACCTATCCAAAGCAAGCACGGGCGGCCGCGGCGGAATCCCCGACGGCATCGATGAAAAATCTTTCACGAGCTACATACTCGGATACGGCCTGAGGACGTCGGTTCAGAGTTATTACAATAGTGTCGTGCAAAATCTGAACACTATGATCGCACCTATGGATCCCGGCGTTGCGAATCTCCTTCGAGCAATGATTGGAGAGGGGCTCGGAGACGACATAGTCCAACTCAACTTGAATGTTGGTCTTCAAAATTGTATAAAATCCGGGGATGAAAGTAACCCGGAATATAAAAATAAAAAGCCCCGTGCGTGGACTCAAACAGGCCAAATGGGTATTTGGAATATAGGCGGAAAAATCTGCTTTGATGTTAAAGGTCTCGTGAATGAATTCAAGGGCCTCAGTAACGAGGAGGCCGCCGTTCGCTTTACAGCCCTCACGTTTCACGAATTAACCCATCATTTTCAAAATGCTACAACAAACCCAATTGCAATTCAAAGGCAAGAAGAGGACGCCAATACAGTAGGCGCATATGTTGAAGCTCATAGACGGGTTGGGTTTCAACCGGTGGTAACGTGGGCAAAATCGGCTGAGAGTGTTGATCTTAATAAACCGATTTTGTCTCGATTAGGTCAATCTGAATATAGTCAATACCTCCATGTGCAGGGCCAAATCTTGGATTGGGACAAAAATCCACGGGGACTCAGGCACCTTTCTGTTAGAGTTTTTGGTGGCGACGCCAATCTCATACCTGGAGAGGTTAATAATAGCTATATCCTTGTCTTGCGCGCCCACGCGATTATTCATGGAATTTTAGGAGTACACGAGACCGATCTAGCGAGATTTGTCAGTCTTGATACCGATAGTGACGGAAACTTCTCGACCGCCGTATATTTAACTTCTGATCTCAGCGATTCGAGTACCCAAATCATCTCCATGTCACTTGAATTGGAGATCGTGCACAAGGACTATCCGGCTCTCCTTGGGCAAACAGTCCTTGATCAGAAGTTGATAGAGGAGTTCGTCTCTCAGACTCGCTTGAAACGGCCTATGGCCATAACCAACTTGACTATCCAGCTTAATAAGATGGCCTATGAAAAAGAGAGCGATGCAGATGGAAAAGACTGTCCCCATACAATGCCTTAATATTAAAATTGTTAATATAAATTGTTATAATTTACTTTTTTGCTCAAAAGGAGAGACCTATGAAGTTGTTAATTTCGGTTTTGGCTGCTCTCATTCTTGATGGGAGCGTAGCAAAAGCTTCGAGTCCCACTTACATCCTTCTTAATTATGATTATGGAAATCAAATTATAAGAACTCAAATGACCGTACTTAGTAATGGTTTAGTGATGTTGTCAACCATCACTCATGGACGTGCCACTCGCTTGCCTGACGAACAATTATCTCCAGGTGCTCTTGCAAAATTAATTTCTGACATTGATAATGCAGCTAATGCCCCTCAAGTGCATATAGATGGAGCCATAACCTCCTATGGAAGTGAGTCTGGAACTCTAGTCGGTCATACGGAAGATGGATTTATGACGAACATAGTTGCTGTAATTCGTAATAAGAGTTCTGCGCCTAACCAACATGATACCGTTTATTATCAACTTAAGGGTGAAACATTAGACGTGATTAGTTTTGTCGATTTACGTGTTCAGAGTAAAATTCCAGAGTTTGTCAGTGCTGATTGTAAATCCAAACTGAGTGGTCTTTAAATCGCAGATCTTCAGAAGATATGGGGTATCAGGAATATAATGTACGAGGTACAGAGAATGGAACGAATTTTTTAATAGTCTCTAAATGGTCCGTGGAACGCCATTGTAGGTGCAAATCATGAAATTAAGCTCTTCATGGAAACTCCTCCGAGTCATTCAAAATTTTACTTCACTAATAAAACAGAAGTAGGATTTTACCACCAAATTGATGCAAATCACAAGTTTGATTTGTCCCCGGCATTAGGTTGACGGAAGAGGAGTGAAGTTAATGGTTTTCTCTTCAATTAATTGTTGATTGAATGCGCCTATATTATTTCTCACTTTAAATTTAATCTTATCCCTGTGACCCGCGAGCTGCTTTTTCTTTTGACTTCAAACAAGGACCTGTTGAATGGTGTAGCGTCCGACAAGGCCTATAAAGACCACTGAGACCACGGTTAAAATTCCGTCGATTAGCTTTTCCATTTCATCCTCCGATTAAGGTTTTGAACTATTTCTTTTTAAAATTTGATGAATTGTATGGTGGTGCCAGTGAGT
>JABDDW010000011.1:0-28037 GCA_013287405.1 Deltaproteobacteria bacterium | reverse complement strand
ATTCCGTCGATTAGCTTTTCCATTTCATCCTCCGATTAAGGTTTTGAACTATTTCTTTTTAAAATTTGATGAATTGTATGGTGGTGCCAGTGAGTATGGCCGGCACGAGTTTTAAGACCCATTTCTTGTAACTTACGAGCAATGGCTGTTTTAGAGAGCCAATCGATTCCATTAGGGATTGGCAATGGACAAATTTTGTCAGCATACCTGTAAAGATTTACTCAACCGAACTCCATCAAATTCGAGATTGCGAAACATCTCCGAATTAGACTTAAGACGATCTAAGAGGTCTAAGAGGAAGGGGCCTCTCATTTGGCATCTATCTTGCTGAATAGCTCTTTTTATACACTCTTTGAGGAAACGGGTATGAATGCTGGAAGCTCGGTACAAGCTAAGTTAGATTGGTCTTACTTTCACGGAAGGATCTTCTGTTTAACATTGAAGTCTACGCCATTAAGAAGAACCCATGCTATCGAGCAATTTAAGAAAGTTAATCTCGATGGAGTGGTGGAATTTATTGAAAGGGATACGGACCCCGAAGGCCCTATGATGGGAATTTGGAGATCTCATCTCCACATTCTTAAAACAGCCTATGAGAGGGGATTAGATCACGTTTTGGTGTTTGAGGACGACGTCGTTTTTGACCTGAACAATATTAACCAGACACTTATAAATAAATGTGTGAATTTTGTAAGCGAACAAGAGTATGACGTTTTTTACCTTGGGCATATTCCTTGGTGGGCAAAAAAAACCACGGCCAAAGATATTTTACAGGTGAGATCGGTAATGCTCCATTCCCATATCGTAAGTCGTAGGTGGATGACTTGGCTCTTTAAGAATTTGCCCAAGATGAATTCCATTCCTATCGACGATTACTACTGTTTTAGTTCTTCTAAATCCTATGCTATTGATCCCATGTTTTGTTATCAACGAGATGACGAGGTTCTAAAATCAACAAATAACTGGGGGGTGATGGGTGAGTTTCGAAGGCGATGTCAGCTCAATCACGAATTGTGGTGCAATAATTGGTCGAGATTTCTCTCAAAACACGTTTCCCTTTTACCTTTGCAATATACAAAATATTTGGTAGCAGGATTCGCTTTAATTAACAGAGTTTTGGGAAAATTCTAGCCTTTTTCCTTTTTACCACTGAGGACCATAGTAACGGACCCGATAACGCCTGCGACATTGGCTACTGTTACGAATGGGTCAACTGCACTCATAGCCGTTATAAAAATCGCTGACGCTGGTTTTATAGGTATTCCCAAAGGAACTAAGACAATAAACATGATTGTGTAAAGTCCAAGAGCTGGAATTCCCGGAGCGGCAATTGACATAAATACTGAAGCCAGCACTATTCCTAGCTCATGCCCCCATCCAATATGAATTTTTAAAATTTCTACCAAATAAGTAGTTAACGCGGAAAAAAACAAGGCATTCCCCCATTGATTGATAATCGTTTCCAGGGGTAAGAGCTGTCGCAATAGTTTTTCTGAAAAATTCAATTCGGTTTTTAGAGCCTCTATAGAAAGAGGCATCGCCGCAAAACTATTAGAAGTAGAAAGTGCCACGACAAGCGGCTTTTCGAAACTCTTTAGTGTTCCAAAAATGTTTCTTTTTGAAACGCTTGCTGTAACTACCATTGCAATGAATGTGATCAGACAAAGTTCAACAACCGTCAATACAAGAAAGGAACCTAAAGACACGATATCGCCTGTTTCCAAACGAGCCACATAACTAGCAATGATACAAAAAATAAAAAAAGGGGCCAGGAACAAAATCCCGCTCATTATTTTGATAAAGACCGAAAGAGATTGCTCAAGATAAGAGAGAATTTCCTCAGTCCATTCTTTTAGAAGGACGGCAGTCACTAATCCGCTAAAAATAGGAAGGAGAATGGTCAAAAACAATCTACTGTTTAGTACGGTTTTGAAAATATCTCGTGGAGAGTAATTAATAAGGGGGGCTTCTGGTGTTTTCCCTTTAAAAATATCCAGTAATGCCTTGGACACTTGGGTTCCAGTTCCGGAGGACGAGGTCACTATTACTCCTAAAGTACTACAAAAAAGTAATCCCGCCAAATTTATAAGTACCAGTTTACGTAGTTCACCCCTTACAGCTGGCCGGAGAGTTAGTCGTACCGCATTTGACGAAGCCGCCAGGACCACAACGGGAATGGAAAGTATATTTAGAGTTTCAATAAATAAATTACCAAGCGGTTGAAGTGATGATGAGAAAGCTTTTAGAAAAAAACCCGAGATAACTCCGGCAAAAATTGAGAATAGTCCTACATAGGGACTCTTCGCAATATCAATAACCTTTAAAACGGAAGCTTTTATACAAAAACTCCAAGCGGCCCATTTCCCACCTAGGAAATGGCGGATCTACTCTGTAGCGGTAGCGGTCGTAGAAAGAATCTTTTCCCTTTTATTATCCTAAAAATCTAAATCTACCCAGAGTGAACTGAAAAGACCAGAAGTAAAAACTAGTCTATTCTAAAATGCAGAACCGATCATTTTCGCAACCGTTCGGCGGGAACTTGAGCCCGAAGATCAGCTTGCTAAAAATATTCGTACATCTCTCGTTGAAGTTGGAGCCAAATTGCTATGACCAAATGAAATAATTTCAGGAACAATAATACAGATAGACTTCCAATTAAGTCAGATATATTTCTGTTTGCGTCAATTGGCATAGTTTTGTGAGATTATATTTTGAATTATTATAGGGAGTTGGCATGAAGTTATCTCTGTTTTTCTTAGGTATTACGGCCCTCTTGGCATCTATTTCCATGGCTGGTGTTTCCATTCCAAGTTTAAACTGTAGCGTCTTTACTACGAAGAAGGGTGCCTATCTCGATACCTATGCAGCAAGGTTTGATTTTAGGAGGAGTAGTTTTGTGGGTGGTGGCGATCGGTTTGATAGCACCTCCGTCGCAGTTGGTTCAAGCACAATGTCGGCTTCCGCATTTTATAAAAAGACCAATACTGGGGAGAGCCTAACATACATGCTTTCGTTGTCGTCTAAGGGTCCAGGAGCCGCTGAGTTGGCTGTCCAAGGAATTAGTGCTGGTGACATGGTTCCCGGCAGTGACTTTGAAATCGTCGGCATTGTAGGCGAAAACAATGTTACCGTAACTTGTGCCCACAATTAAGTCGGATACAAGGGCCAGTAATTAGAGAAAAAACCACGCCAAATGTTATTGAATGCTCTTGAGATCTGGTGGCAAAACTGAACTCCCGGCCATCAAGGTCCATTGGCGTTGGGCGTCTAGACTCGGATTCCCTGGGCCCCGACTCCATCGCAACACTAAAATTTTGGGACGAAGAAGTTTCCAAGAGACCAGGGCCAACTCAGTCGGAAAAATCACTGACAGCAGGAAGCCGAAGTTGAGAGGCGGGTCAATAATATCGACTGGCCAAGAACTCGCGACGTGCCATAAAATGAAATCGAGAGCCCCGATGAGGTTCTGAACCCCCACACTCATGTACATTTGGATTTGGACTTTACTTCTACCCCGATAGCGAGCGCGACCCATCCCATGATAGGTTTTTGCTTCGGCAAAAATTCCTTCTATCTTCCACATTTTCTCACGACGTGCTTCTTGAAAGTCTTTGGTTGATTCCCGTCTCCGGGTTAAAGACTGGATTCTATGATAGAGGTGCATAACAAGCCTTCGACCGCGAAATACTTTTTGGTGTGCGGGGGAACAGTTCTCTCTTAACGGGCAACTTCTACAGTGACCACCTAGAATTCGATAAGATTGAGGCTGGCAAAGAAAACTCGATCGACCAACTTAAAAATGGTGTCTTCCACAAAATTTCGGGTTACTCGGATGGCCGTCAAAGAGAAAGCTAAATGACAGCCTCAACGCTTTGTCACATGGAAAAAATCTAATGTGAAGGCATAACACTTTTCTTCTGGGGCTGAACCTGAGATAGATTTTACGTATTCCTGAATAAAATCCACCATGCGGAGTTTGAGTTTTTCTACGTCCTCTGTTGAAAGTGTAGAGACTGCAGAATAATGCACATCTTTATTGCTATCTTCAAAGCTCTGAAGGGCTTTTAAGCGCCAATTTGCATGATGATTAAAGATATGGGGTGATTCTTTTGATAGGTGAAGTTGATAAGGACCAATATTGAGAACCCCCTTTTTTTCTTCAAGCAGACCGTGAGTAACTAAAAATAAAACGGCGGACTGCACAATTGATTTCGGAAGCTCCAATATAGAGGCAATATCTTCGACTGTCTGATACTTTTTTATCGAGGGGAGTACATGGATAGCAGAGTAATACCACCTGCTATAAAAAGTTGCTTTTACTTCGTCTGACAATACTGTTTTAACAGCAACACGCTTAGAAATATTTAGTAATTTTTCGCGTAAAGAATCTAATTGTTCGGAAAAAAACTCTCGCAGTTCTTTTGTTCCGGCGCGATTTTGCTCTAAGAGTAAAATGAAAAACTGAGATTCTTCCTGATCTAAATTAAGAAACCTCGCAATTTTGAACCCTTGTTCTAGGCTAAAATGGGCGCCGGTGTTTAAAACTTGTGAAACAAAAGCGCTCTGGCATTGAGCTGCCTCTGCTACGCGCGTGCGAAATCCTCGCTGAAGCTCGGAGCGGGCTTTCTCAACTTCCTTGAGAAATTCCTTGTAATCATCGAATTCCAATACTGATTTCATCGTCTAATCCAATGGTTAATTTATATTAAGCGTTACTTAATATATTGGCATAATTCATATTTTAATTAAATTTAATAAATGCGGACGATAGGCTATATTCTCTTTGAAACACAGTGCGTTGGATTAATTATTGCTCTATAGGAGCACATTGGGAGTTTAAAATGTTTTTTAGATTTAGACATAAGTCCTTTGCGGTAGTTCTTTTAGGTTATCTGGCAATTTCTTCACTGGCAACTGCTGGAGCCAATGGGGGCGGTGGAGGCGCAGCCCTTCTTTGCTACAAATCAGAAGTCGTTAGAAACCAGATTTTGAGAGAACTTCAGCTAACGTCAGACGATAAGAATCACCATATTCAAAAAATGGTTGATTTAAGACTGTCGGAACTTGAATCCATGCCCCATCTCTTAGAAGTCATAGATGCTCAGAAACCCGTGGGACTTTTTAGCCCCATAAATCTTGCCGTTTCTGGAGAAGCTTCGGTGTGGAATATTTATAAGACCATAAAGCAAGTAGATCCACAATTTTGGAATATTTTTTACTCAAGTGTAACTGACGAAAAACAATGGATCAACGAACCTGCTGGGGTTACGGAAATTGATGACGCAACATTTTCAGACAGATTTCCTGATAATTGTCTTGTAGTTCAGGTCGCTAGATTTGATGACGCCACAAAAAACGTGCATGTTGACCAAAGGCTCATCGATATCATGGGCGCTGCCGACAAGGTAGCGCTTAAGCTCCATGAGGATTTATATAGCTTTTATAGATCTCAAGTATCGGCAAGAAAGTTCATTCTCGGTAGGTTTGTCGATGATAATGCATTTAGGGCATGTGGAGTTTTCGGCACTCCATATTGCTACGAAAGCGTAAAGAAAGAAACTCAAACCGAAATCATCAACCAACATCTACAAATAGATATAGTTAACTCTGATACAGTAAGAGAACTCGTCACCTTTCTACTGACCCATGATTCTTACTCTAGTCTAGAGTTTTATACTGTTGCAAGCAAAGTGGCTGTCAGTCTATTTGAAGATACAAGTCGGATCAATGGAGTTGTGAAGTGCCTTAAACCTGTTTACTCTAGAGACGGCAAATGTATTTGACAATACTCAAAGGTTGTACCTAACCGATAGTAATCGCCTTCACCGAAATAGGCATAGGAACTCAATAAACTTGATTGCGCCAACGCTCTATTGGAAAAGTGTATTCAAAGGGTGTTGAGAAAAAATAATGATTGATTGTTTATGTTTATGAATCGGCCGCAGCTACGGCCCTAACTTAGGAGTACTTGTTATGAATCTGAATAGAATTTTAATCCTTGCTACAGGATTGATGGTTACCTCGGCGATCTCTCAGGCCGGTTTGGAGGACGGATTGGCAAAGAAACTGGACACCATTTCAAGTGGCCGGCTGGTGTTTCACGAGCAGTATTGTGACGGCACGTATGGGGCTTGTTATGATCAGTACAGAGACGCCGGAGTGATCAACACTGCCGTTCAGGAAAAAGGTCCATACTATGTTGTCACCGATTCGTCAGGTCAGGCTCGTTGTGAAATTAGAAAGTCTATGGTCGCCGCCATGGGGATGGATACCACTCAATTTCAAACACTGCTCTCGTTGCCTTTCTTGGAAATGCAATGTGGTGTATGGGGCGGCGGTTCCAAAATCAAGGACTTCTTCGAGTATCGTTCTGATTCGATAGATGTTAAGTCCGAGATACCTTATATCCAACCTGAACCTACAAACGAGGTCAGATTTGGTCTCAACATCGGACCTATCCAAACAGACTATGGATGTGGCGTACCAGGAGTGGGCTGCGGAAATGTCATTACATTCGGACCGCGTAAGACATTTTCGGGTGTTCTCTATACAATGGCCACTCTGAACGTGACCGGCAAATCAAAAGCGCTATCAGCTTATATTAATATTGGTTTAAATACGATAGACGTGAAAACACTCAACAAAGCTGGCTGGACAGTTCTTGAGGTTTTGAACAAATTGTCCCAAGGCATCTCCCTTTCTTGCGGTGATGATCAGTGCAGTAACATCGTTGAAGGCACAAATTAACACTTCTAGACGGCCCCCGGTTTTCTCCCGGGGGCGCATATCTGCAATACTGAATAACAATTTTTTGCGCCCAAAGGGTTTTTTAGGAAGGGTATGTCCCAAACGGACGCGGAAAAGCCGAAGATTTTTTATTTGAAGTCACGAAGGCGCTAGATCTGGACAATTCGACCGAGCGCCGTCTCTTTGGCGAGTGTGACACCTTCAAAATTTTTAGTGGCAAATTTCTTAAAATGCGGGCGGAATTCGTTACACTCGCCGGCCCAGAACACGCTAATGTTGGACAAGAAATTCATCTCCCGCAGAAAAAATTTGTTTGTTCGAGACTTCAAAACCCAGTAAAATTCTCGGCGGTTAACTAATTTTCAAAACTCGTCGGCGGTCAGGAAACAAATGGGGCTGTTGAAAAAGTCTTTCCTGATTGATTCTTGACTTCTCCACTGAAATTATTCGTTTCAGGAGGAGCATCATACAGGGGTGACACGAGTATCAACCTGAACTTTTCAAGCACTCATTCCTAGAAATCATATTCTCCGCAAGGTGGATAAGATTTTAGATCTTTCGTTTCTGAGATAGGAAACCGCACGTTTTTATTCAGAAGGTGTTGGCCGACCTTCAATTGATCCAGAAGTTTTTGTGCGGATGGTGCTGCTAGAACATCTCTATAATATACCGTCAGATCGCCAGCTTTGTGCAAGGAAGATGGATTTAATCTCGCATAGCGTCCGCCAAGGCCTATAAGGGCCACTGAGACCACGGTTAAGATTCCGTCGATTAGCTTTTCCATTTCATCCTCCGATTAAGGTTTTGAACTATTTCTTTTTAAAATTTGATGAATTGTATGGTGGTGCCAGTGAGTATGGCCGGCACGAGTTTTAAGACCCATTTCTTGTAACTTACGAGCAATGGCTGTTTTAGAGAGTCGGTCCCTTTTATAAAATAGAAGTACGAGCCTAAGTAGCTTTGCTCTTGCTGGCATGCCCTTCGAAAGCTTATATCCGTAAGGTGGGGTTGAGAAGCGGCCATGGTTCCTATGGGAGGCTCTTGTAGGAATGCCGTCGCGCTTCAGGGCATTCAAAACGGCGGTCTTGCAGACCGATTTGTTTGACCGAATACTTCTCAACATTATATTTTTGATGGAGGACGGTCTTATTGAGATAGTCGGGAAGTGTCTTAATAGTTGATTCAAGTGTGGTTTTGGGTGAAGGACGCTTCCTGCACACGCCTCGAAAGGGTCCACCGGCCGCGACACCTGTTCCATCGATTTTCTATTTTCCACGAATGTGTTGGGGCATATTGACCTGTCCTCGGATAATTTTTCTAACAATTATGCATCTATTTTCTTATGGGGAGAACTCGAACGGCATGCGCATTGCTCCGCGCGTTAAGGATGGAGAATTGGTGGTTGATAGGGAAAAGGGTAGTTCCCTTATTTATATTTTTTGGGGGCATACTCTCGCACGCCAATAACAATGAGAATCCTTTTGAGGAATGCTCAAGTTTCCTTTCCAAATTGCCACGCACACAGGAAGCTATGAGGGACTTAAGAGAGTTGAGTTCGCAATTTAAAATAAGGCTACTAGTAAGAGAAGATTCTTCTAAGGTGTCTGCAGTAATATTAATTGCCGATAACCACGCCAAACTTTCAAGGAACATCCAAAATGTTGTCGGCCATTATCGAGACCGGGCAGTCGAGTACCCAGACAAAATGTTGAATGCAATCTTGGTGGTGCAAGGTCGGAAACAGCTTGACGACTTAGCTGAGATAGTGCGGCCCGGCTGGTTCGATTTATTTGGTGCGAAAATGAATTCTGTCGTATTTGGTATTCTTAATAGTCGCCCAACTCTATGGAGTGCCGTTACATTTGGTGAGGACAGACGGATCTTTGCCATCGATAAAGCAAGAGATGAGAAACCAGAACCCACCCGCGCACTGCTGCAACTGAGCCTTATGGCAGCTGGTTTGGTTGGCGAAAGGTTCGCGTCTCACCATCATTTAATTCCCGCTCAACTTCATGCTGGGGTGCTTGCTTTGGTTTATGGATTAACTGCATGGGTGGGTGCCGATGAGCTATTTGGAAAATATCTCAAGAAGTACGAGCATTCTTCATGGTATAAACATATTTTTCCTCTCACTTACGGCCTTGGCACAATACGGGACGAAGGCATGGCCTCCAACCTCCAAGACATTTTTTCTCAAAATCCAGACATCAGCGAACTCCTTACCGTAGTTGGCACTGATCATGTAAATCCCATAACTGAGATTATGGCTGCCATGGGCTGGGAATTTATAGATCTGGAAGATCTTCTGAGTAAGAATTAAATTTATTTTTGAATAAAAACTTTCCTTTGGCCTCAAGACTATATTATCCACTGAAGCCCGGAAATAATTTTACTTATCCCTAGCGATTGCTGCGGCACGATAACCATTTTAAAAATAAGTTACTGCGTTGGTATCCTACTTCACGTTCCTCATGACATACGCGATTTAAGAGATCCTTGTTTAAGCTCCACAACATTGCATGTCGTAAGAGGTAAGTTTAGAGGAGTCTAAAAGTCCTTGGTAAGGGGGTCTTTGGTTCGTCATGAACCTTGATAATCTTTCCCCCCAAACCCCAGTTTTTATTTTAAGCTTCATGACAGGAGTAAAGAAGTTTCAGAGTGGATTCCAAAGTCTTTGGTAAATATCATTTATCCAGATCACCTGTCCTTTGATTTATCAAAGCGATCATAGTCAAATAATTCTCTGGCGTGTGTCTAATTCTTTTGTTCTCAAACTCTCTACCAAGACGGCGCTTTTTATATTAAAAGGGCTCAGGCCATTGGGCCCTTCACAGCCCAGCTGATTACATTGATTCTCGCTCAAGGGCACGGCTTTGTGGACACCAGAAAAGTGTGGGGGATCTTAAGTCTTGATAAAAAGCATGACAAAGCAAAAATCGAGAACGCCTGCAAGCTTGCCTACGAGATGAACTCCCCAAGCTACAGAACGGTTGAGAGTCTTGTGGGGTTAGTGACATCCCCGCCCCCACAGCCTTCAGAGACGGAGAACACTACAAATCCAAAGCCGATGGTGGTGAACAAGTTTGTTCGCCCCATGGCTGAATATAGTCAACTTATTTTATTTAACCAAACCACAGGAGGAAAAAATGAACCCACAGACATTAACAGAACAACTAAAAACTCTTAGGCTCACCGTAGCCGCAGACGAACTAAGTGAGGTGTTGTCAAAGCACAAGGGGGCCACAAAACTGGATTGGGTAAGTGATCTCTTTGAAAGGGAGATTGACGCCAGAAAAGAAAAAGCTCTCCAGTCTCGAATTAAATCGGCCCGGTTTCCTGAGATCACAAGCCTGGAGAGCTTTGACTGGCAATTTAATCCTTGTATCGACCAGGCCAAGGTGACTGAGCTTGCAACGCTTAAGTTTATCCCCCAAAACCAGATCGCACTTTTTCTGGGGCCACCCGGCACTGGGAAAACCCATGTGGCTTTGAGTATTGGGATCTTGGCTACCCGCCAGGGCTATAGAGTTTACTGCTCAAGCTTGAAAAGACTCATCAAAGAAATCACCACCCACAAAGCCAAAAACACTTTGGATTATCTTTTTAAGAAAATTCTCTCCGCCCATCTTTGGATCATCGATGATTGGGGTGTGGTCACAATGAACCGCGACGCCTCAGGCTGGACTCGGTTTCTTGGCTCAAAGGTTAGTCCGTTAGAAACCCCAGACTCTGCTAATTTGATTAGGCTCCTGAACACCTAACGAAGAAGCCAAGGCACTAAATATTCTTTTACTTCTGCGGCACAAATGCCCTCCGTAACCTCTATATTGGAGCTCCTTAAGATTTGAATTCCTGCTCCGTTAACCAGTGGATGAGGGTCTCGAATTCCAATGACCACTCGACGAACGCACTTCTCAACCAGCATGCTGGCGCAAGAAGGAGTTCTTCCGAAGAAGGAACATGGCTCAACCGTTGAATAGACAGTTGAATCCGCGACTGAAAACCCATTGCTCTCAGCATCTTGAGTTGCTAAGGCCTCTGCGTGCCCTTTTCCAGGAGCTAGCGTCTGACCTTTCCCAATGACTATTCCATCCTTTACTACGATAGCACCAACGTATGGATTGTCGCCTGTATAGCCCTGAACTTGTTTACCGAGTTCAATAGCCATTTTCATAAATTGGATATCCGATTGGTCTGAATGCGAAGCCATAGAGATATATTTATAGATATGGGAGTCAAAGATCAAATCTTGGCTGATCAAAATAATTTCCGTTTATGGTCACGACCCAACTTTCAAAAATTTTTGAGGAAGATCAATATTTTCCGGCTTAGCCTGTTGAACCGTTAGAAGAGTAGACGTTCCATGAGCAAGGATTTTACCATTTTCCGTTTCTACAGTTGCCTCAGCATATCCTAAAGTTTTCCCCATCTTAATAAGACGGCCTTTAGCTATCACCTTGCCAGACTCAATATTTGATAAAAAATTCATTTTTAGATCGACTGAAATTAATCCGCCCCATTTGTCATTGAGAGATGCATAAGCCGACCAATAGGCTGCTGTATCAATTAACGTAGCGTAAAGACCTCCATGAACAATGTGATAGGCTTGAAGGTGAAGGTTTTGAATTTGAGTCTCAACAATTGAAAAGTTAACTCCAAAATCCACGATCTTAACCAAATTGTTTATAAGGTAAGGGGAACTGTTAATTCGCTCGATAGTCTTTTGAACATATTTTGGATTAATAGCTTCAGAACTCCAACGGAGACACTTCAAAGTAAAATAAAATTTTCGATAAGTCATTGATTTCTCTGAGATCGACCTCAAATTAGTAATCAGTTAAAGGATGGGGAATTTAAAAAGCACTTTGGGGGTTCTTTGATGCGGCCAGCAATGATAGAAAATGATGAAAATTTACGAGAAATTGAACAGTTGAAACTGGGGCCGATGGATATCGAAGAGCTTCGAATTTTGAGTGATGAGAGACGTATTTCTATTTTTCACCGTGGATTTTGTTGTGGGACGTATGGGGTGGGTGATAATTTTTCGCGAAATTTTTTCTTAGTTCAGCTTCACGAGTCAGGCCGGATAAAGATCAAGGATTTAGCGAGAATTTTTGGAATGCGATACCAGTATTGTTCAAAGATCATTGTTGATTATCGCAAAAAAGGAATTAAGGGGATCGCGGATCGGCGTCACAAATCGAATAGGAACCGTTTATTGATCACCGATAAAATTGGTAAAGAGGTATTAAGTCTTAGGTCTGAGGAAAAAACATACAAGGAAATATCTGAGATTATTCGATTTCGATTTAAAAAGAAGATTAAACCGACGGCTCTTCGGATGTGGATTTATGAAAGAAAAAAGCAGTTAAAAGAGATGAACAATATTCCAAGTTCAGTGGTGGGGGATTTATTGCCCGAGGCTGAACTGGTGTCTTTAGAGAGGTGTGAAGTAGTTGAGGGGCAATGGGTTTACAACATTTATGCCGGCAGTATGGTGTTGTATGCGATGTTGTGCCGGGGTGAGTTTCTAAAATCATTTGTTAATAATCTGACTTCAAATATAACTGAATCTTGGGGTGTGAAGCGGGTGTTGTTGACATTATTTTTTCTCCATGCACTAAGGCTTAAGAGTGTAGAGCAGACAAAGCATTTGGTGGGGAGGGATTTTGCGCAGATTGTGGGTGGAGATTTTTTAAAGGGCCAGTGGCTTAGGTACGGTGTTGACGAGGTTGTTAAACAAGATAAATTTGATCAAGCTATGAAGGTTCACTATCAAAACTTGATCTCTAAAACATATAGGGATGACAAGCTTTACTATACCGATGGTCACTTTAGCACTTACTACGGAAAATATACCGTTCCCAAGGGGTTTGACCCCCGTCGGCAGATGCCATATCGAGGGAGAAATGCGATTTATTGTCACAACTCAAATGGGGAGAATGTTTATTTATTTGAAAGCCCGACGAACACGACCCTAAGTCAAGACATTGAAGTTTTAGTAAGGGATTTAGAAAAACATGAATTTGGTTTAAAAGGAGTAACTCTTTGTTTTGACCGTGGTGGGTGGAGTCAGAAGAACTTTAAGTTTTTACGCGGGAAGAAAATGTATTTAATCAGTTACCTGAAGAATCGAAAAAAGGAGCGGCTTATTGAAGAGGCCTTATTTAAACAATTTTTGATTATCGATGACGGGGATGAGGTTATTTACAAACTTTATGAAAAGGAAGCTAAAGAGACTAGGTACGGAAAAGTTCGAACTATTATTTTACTTTCTGAAGACGGCAAACAGATTCCTATTATTACGACCAATCCCTATTTAAAACCAGAAGAAGTTGTGCAGATACTTAAACGTCGGTGGCGAGAAGAGAATTGTTTTAAATATATGATTGAACATTTTGGAATTGATCTTCTTACGACATATAAAACTGAAGAGGCTCCAGATAAGATCATTGAACGGCCCCACCCTGAGAGAAAAATTGTAAATGGTGAGTTGACGGCGAAGAAGCGGGAACTTGAGGTGGCCAGGGCATTGCTTGCAAAGAAAGTATTTGAATGTGGTGAGGGAAGTTCGCAAACGATCAGAGAATTTTATGACAGAGAAAAGGAATTAAATTTTAAAATAAAAAATATTCAAGTCGACATTGATATTTTAGAGAGAAAAAGACAAACGATTCCCACAAAAGAAAAACGTTCTCTTAAAGAAGACCATGTGATCATGGCGCAGAAAAGAAGGCTTCTCATCAACACCGTAAAAGCAGTAAATTACAACGCTGAAAAATGGCTGCAGGAGATTTTTAAAAAATATCATACAAAAGAAGATGAGACATTGAGCATGATTCGTAACCTCTGTCGTCAGCCCGGCCGCATTTATCAGGGCGAGGTGGCTCTAAAAGTGGAGCTTCAAGCGCTTGATAATGGCCCGATGAGCGAGAGTCTCGACAAGGTTTTAAAAAATCTGAAAGAAAACGGTTGGTTAAAGCTTCCCGACGGCCGAAATTTAGAAATTGTTCAGATGCATTGAGTTAATGATTTGAGACTGATACCCGTTGGAGTTCTGATTCGCCTCGGGAACAAGGGTCGTTTTTGGTTGACTTGTTCTTGAGGTTGTCCTAAAGCTTTCTTCCATTGAAAGGTGAGATAGAGGGCTTTGTGGGTGAACTGACCGAAGACGAAATTTCAAGAGCATTTTGGTTTTGGTACCGAGATTACGGTCATGATAAGATTGATGCACAGCTTCGACCATTTCTCGATGCTAAAATTACAGGTTTTACGTCAGAAAACGGAGGGTGGGTTTCCAAAGCACGCCAGGCTTTATTTCTGTCGACCGGTAAAGTTGCAGAACGATTAAAAATGACGCGATCAGCGTATTGCAAGTTAGAAAAAAACGAAGGGCGTGGCGCTGTGACGCTTAATACTCTAGCCAAGATTGCCGACGCCTTAGATTGTGAACTGGTTTACGCAATAAGGCCGAAAAAGAAGATACTCTTTTCTGAAATCATATGGCAGGCTTTGGTTAAGGAATCTAGGGGACATAATTGGATTAAATCGCGGTCAAAGCATTTGAAGCCAAACGCTTTAGCGGGGATAGCGAAGCGTGTAATGAAGGATCCTCAAATCCGGCGCCGCTATGAATGGTCTGAAAGGTAGATCTTTAAAGTCTAATGTCAAGGCTTGCCATTATAATACTCTTTTTTGGCTCCCTGGCCCACGGCCTTACGGTTTGGGAACATGCCAAGTACACTTTCCAAGACGCATTTGACTCGACGGGCCTTGAGGTTCTTGCCATCGGGTCAGCGGCGACTTTGATTGCCATGAGCCAAGATTCTGTGATGCATGACGCTTGGAACCATAATCAAAGGATGAACTCCGATGCCTCAAACTTCGGTAATTTTTGGGGAACGGGGATACCCGAAGTGACGATTGCTTTGGGTCAACTCTTTTTTGATCAAGAAAATGGGATAGTAGATGCAGAGGGCCTTGCAAGCTCAACGATTGTTACACAAGCCTTGAAATTGGGGACCCAAAGACAGCGACCAGATAGTGCGACAGCCACCTCGTTTCCATCGGGGCATACGCAAGTTTCATTTGCTTCAGCAACCAGTCTTACTTTGAGTTATGGTTGGGGTATTGGGATTCCCATGTTTGCCTTGGGGGTATTTACAGGACTAAGTCGACTCGCTGATAATGCCCACTGGCTCAGTGATGTGACCGCCGGAGCAACCGTTGGAATTATTTTTGGAAGAGCGGGGTTCAAACACCATTTTAATTTAAAGCCAATTGTTATAAATGATGGTGGACAAGGTGGCGGTCTTGTTGCCCAATGGAGATTCTAGTACCGAGGAGGATTTGTGAACATCGGAGTGCCAGCAGAAGTCGAAACTCGAGTCGCGTTAGCGCCGGAAACTGTAAAAAAACTTATTAAGAAGGGTCATCAGGTTTGGATCGAAAACGGTGCCGGAGTTAAGGCGGGTTTTCCTGACGAAGAATACCTTAAGGAGGGAGCTAAGATCTCAGATAAAAGCCAGGCTCTTGGGGCCGAAATTGTTGTGTGTGTAAACCGTCCCAAAGTCGAAAACCTCCTTCAAATAAAACCTGGTTCATTACTTATCGCCCTTTTGGAACCTCACAAAAAGGACGGCTTTCTTGAAAAGCTCTCTGAGGTAAAAATCAAGGCTATGGCCATGGAACTTATTCCACGGACTTCTCGTGCTCAAGCCATGGACGCCCTTTCATCTCAAGCCAATATTGCAGGCTATAGGGCCGTGATCGAAGCTGCATCTGTCTACGGGAGCTTCTTCCCTATGATGATGACTTCTGCGGGATCGGCTAAACCTGCTAAAGTAGCCATTTTAGGAGTGGGAGTTGCGGGGCTACAGGCTATATCCACAGCTAAGAGATTAGGGGCCCAGGTTGAGGCCTATGACATTCGGCCCGAGGTACGAGAACAGATTATATCCGTTGGAGCAAAACCCATAGAACTTGATATTGGTGAAGAAGGGAGTGGTCAAGGGGGGTACGCTAAGGAACTCTCTGAAGCTGCAAAGCTCAAACAGCAACAGCTTCTGACTGAGAAGTTAAAAAAATTCGATATCATTATTACTACGGCCAATATTCCTGGTCGCAAATCTCCAATTCTATTAACTTCGGAAGCCGTCAAGGGGATGAAACCCGGATCAGTTGTGGTTGACATGGCTGCAGCCAACGGCGGAAATTGTCCCCTTACTGAAGCCGATAAAATAGTAACCAAAGAGGGCATCACCTTTGTTGGTCTTACAAATTATCCAACAATGATGCCTAATGTGGCCAGTCGATTTTACGGAATGAATCTGTATCACCTTCTAAATTTACTGATAGACGAAAAGACTGCGAAACTAAATCTCAACGTGGAAGATGACATAATCGCAGCTAGTCTCATTACAAGGAGTTAAATATGTCTCCAACGATGGTGGGTATTTATGTTTTTGTTCTCTCTTGCGTGGTCGGATATCATGTTATTTGGGGAGTCACGCCGGCCCTGCACACTCCGCTTATGGCCGTCACCAATGCCATTAGTGCCATTGTTGTGGTGGGTGCAATTTTGGTCGCGGGTTCGGGGACTCATCACTTTGGGCTCATTGAGGCTTTGGGATTTTTTGCTGTTTTCTTAGCGTCGATCAATATTTTTGGGGGGTTTGTCGTTACTAATCGCATCTTGGCCATGTTCAAGAAAGGGAAGAAATGAGTACGGACATATTCTCAGGGATTTACCTCGTTGCGACACTTCTCTTTGTTTTTGGCCTTAAAGGATTAAGTTCCCCTAAGACGGCTCTTAGAGGAAACACATTTGCCATGGTGGGGATGGCGCTGGCCATAGTGGCCACCCTCTTTAATCCCGAGGTAAAAACCTACACTTGGATTTTTGTGGGCCTGATTGGCGGGGCCCTTGTGGGAACGTTGGTGGCAAGAAAAATTCAGATGACGGCCATGCCCCAACTGGTGGCTGCGCTACACAGTTTTGTCGGCCTCTCAGCTGTTCTTGTGTCCTTGGGGACCTATTTTTCTCACCGGCGGGAGGGATTTCCCTCCGCAGTTTTACTTGCGGAACTGGTGATCGGAAGCCTTATTGGGGCCATTACGTTTACGGGCTCTCTTATTGCCTTTGGAAAGCTTCAGGAGATTTTAGGATCTGATCCCGTGAAATTTAAGGGACAACATTTTGTTAATCTCCTGTTGGGGCTTATTATTATAGGATTCTCCACACATTTTATTCTTCACGGTGATTCTTTCTCTCTCATTGTGACGACCTTCTTGGCCTTAATTTTGGGTTTTCTCCTTATTGTCCCCATTGGAGGGGCCGATATGCCCGTGGTCGTATCTATGCTCAACTCTTATTCGGGCTGGGCTGCCTCGGCTACAGGATTTACTCTCGGAAATAATCTCCTTATTACAACAGGAGCATTGGTTGGAAGTAGTGGTGCGATTTTATCGTACATCATGTGTAAGGCTATGAACCGGTCCTTTATAAGTGTAATCCTAGGAGGATATGGTGGCGAAGAAACAAGCGGTGCAGTGGCGGGAGGGACCCAAAAACGAGTTAAATCAGCATCGGCTGAAGACGCCGCTTTTATGTTGGGGAATGCATCTAAAGTCATCATAGTCCCGGGGTATGGAATGGCCGTGGCTCAGGCACAACATGCCGTAAAGGAGCTCTTTGAGGTTCTTGCCGAAAAAGGAGTCGAGGTCAAGTTTGCAATTCATCCGGTGGCGGGGCGTATGCCTGGACACATGAATGTCCTTTTGGCGGAATCGGAAATCCCCTACGATGTTGTATTTGAAATGGATGAAATTAATTCTGAATTTTCAACAGCTGACGTAGCTCTTGTCATTGGGGCAAATGACGTAGTCAATCCTGAAGCTAAGACCGATAAGAAAAGTCCCCTCTACGGAATGCCTATCTTGGACGTATATAAATCAAAACAGATTTTTGTGAGCAAGAGATCTATGAAACCGGGGTATGCGGGAGTTGATAACGGATTGTTCTATTATGACAATTGCTCCCTGGTTTTCGGAGACGCCAAGGCCACTTGTGACGCCTTGGCGAGATCCGTCAAAGAAGGTTAATTAAAAGTTTTGTAAACTGTCCTATCGCCCTGTTGTGGAATGTGAGTCCTCCTAATGGCCTTGGCCACATCGTGGGGACGGTGAATAATACCTGAAATTAGAGTCGCTATATTGCTATCAGCATAGTCCCTGAAGGCGGCCACTAGATTCCTCCCTCTAATGTTTGATTGCTCTAAGATGGAGACAAACGTTTCAAATTCCTCGCCGGCCTTAACATTTAAATAAGGAAATCGCGCGTCACTGAGCTTGGCAAGAATCACTGTTGCTTCTTGGTCGCCATCGGCCACTTCCGAAACCTTTTCCGCCAAAGTCCTGGTTTTCGGAGCAGGCCCGTCAATTTTGACGGTGATCTCCGGCAAATCAACAAGTTGAACAGAAGTGAGATCACTTAAGAAAACCTCCGGAAGAACATTATGTTGGGCCGATGCAATTTCGCCCTCGACAGTCGATACTGATTGTCTAAATCGCACACCTTGTCCGGTTCCTTTGACTTTCATCAAAAAAGTATTTGTTCCAACGGGATTACCCAGAAGAGGAATAGCGTCTCTCGTTGTAAATTGAACCCAGTAGCCCGTCAGAGATTTAATAACCTGCGCCATGGCTTGACCGGTGAGCTGACTTACGTCCGTTGGTTCCATTTGTGTAAGTGTGAGAACTCCACCTCTTGCAACAGCTAATGAGGTGCCACAGATTTTAATATTTTCATCTGTGTCAGACAGTCCCGTCTGAGGTAAAACTGTGAAAAAAATAACTGCGAATATATTGACAAGGCATAACCGTTTAAACATGCATCAACGTGATTACAAGATTAATGCCAGGCAGAGAGGGGCATGGAGCACTCATCTCGGAGTTCTATTGGGACATTCTAATCAAGAAAAAGGACAATTACTCCCGTATTTTCCTTTCCATTAGAAAGCTTCTCAAAAGCCCAGTTGTAACCTGCTTTTTCGATATACTTAATAGTTATCTTTTGGACCGCACCGGACCCCTTCCCGGTCATAATTTTCGCCTTCTTTAAGGATCCTTGACTCAATTCGTAAAGAAAACCATCGACGGCACTTTCCACATCTTCTGTCCTAAAGCCATGAAGATCGAGTAAGTTACGCAGACTCTTGACCTATATCGAGATAGATTTCTTTGGTGTCATCGTTGTATCCGAAAAACTCCGCGAATCGGCCCCATGAAATAAGGGCTTCAACAATTTCATGGGGATTTTCGTTTGGAAGCCATTCACTAACTCGCTCCGTGAGTTTCTCGACGGGCACTCGCAGAGTGTCGTCAGTTTTTAAGAGATTTGCGGTAAGTTGAACAAGTTTTAAACCGCCAAAGAGTTCATGGAGCACTCTCTTTCGGGCATTAATATCTCCCTCCGCGAAGCGCTTTCCTAGATCTGTTAAAATAACATTATGCTTTGGAGTGTCGACCAGATCAAAAAGTTCAGCGGCTTTGACAAGATAAAGGGTAGAGCCAAAATCTTTGCCGATCTTGTGTGCCAATTCAAAAATATCGGCGACCCCACCCTGGTCGGCAATAGTTTCCATTAAACCCATGACTAGAGTGACTTGCACGTTAGGCAAAGTTTCAATTGGAGGTTCTCTAAAAATTTTGGGCTGCAAGGGAGAGGCCTGAGCCGCGGGAGCGTCGGGCATAAAAGTTTCTGCGATCAGCTCGTGAATACGAGATACCATCCGTCGAAATGCCGGTGCTTGTTCATCTCTGGGGTAGGGGAGATCATTAATAATTTCGCGCCTTATGTGTCCAGGGTTTATTCCCATAACCAATATTCTCTTAGCCATGTACACGGCTTCTTGGATATTGTGAGTCACCAAGAGCACAGATCTTACGGCGGTGTTCTTTGACTGCATAATATTGACCATTTCAAATCTCAGAGTGTCAGCCGTCAAAACATCCAGAGCGCTAAACGGCTCATCTAAGAATAAGACGGGTCGCTCCATCACTAAGGCCCGAGCGACGCCTACCCTCTGCTTCATTCCTCCCGATAATTCTCTGGGGTACGCTTCTTCAAATCCCTCTAGGCCTACAAGATCGATGGCTCTTTTCACTCTGGCCCTCATTTCCACCTCTGGAATTCCGAGGGGGTGAAGGGCGAGCTCAATATTCCTGTGGACTGTTTCCCATGGGAAGAGCGCAAAGGACTGAAAAACCAGCGAGACGTCATAATTTGTTCCCCCCAAAGGTTTTCCGTTAGAGAGGACTTCGCCGGAAGAGGGTGTAATCAGTCCACACATTATCCTGAGGCAAGTTGATTTTCCAGAACCCGACGGCCCGAGGAGAGCCACGATATCTCCATCGTTAATCGTGAGGTCCACGTCCCGAAGGACTCGAATTTCGGTATCGGATTCAAGAACATAATTCTTATCTACATGTCTTAATTCGATTCGTGGAATATCCATTACGCATCCAACCTGAATCTGTTCTGAGCCAAAGAGTAGACCCTCGACCAAACAGACCTGTTAAAAGTTATTATAACGACTACCATAATCGTTAGGCTGGCTGCGAGCAATGGGAAATCTGCTGCCGCGGCCGCTGCACTTATTGTGGCGCCTAGTCCGTTAGAAGTAATAATTTTCCCTTTGTAAGCGATATACTCCGAAACCATACTTGCATTCCAAGCCCCGCCGGCCGCCGTAACCCATCCGGTCACGAGAGCTGGAAAAACACTAGGGAGATAGAGCGTCCACCACCGATCTGTACGGGAAGATTTCATTAGGGTTAAGGTGTCTGAAAGCTCGTTTGATATTCTTAAGGCTCCCGCGAGGACATTAAATAAAACGTACCACTGCACCCCTAAGAGCATTAAAAACATAGATCCCCAATTTAAATTTAAGCCCAGATGAAAAAGGGCCGCCAGGGCGAGGGGATAAAGCATCGGAGCTGGAAAAGAAGCCAGGACTTGAATTATAGGTTGAGCTATTCGTATTCTTTTTGGAGAGAGTCCGATCCAAATTCCGACGGGGACGGCCCAGATCGAGCTGATCACGAGGGACCCCAGAACCCTTAAGAAGGTGTATCCTGTGCTTTCTATAAGCTTCATCCAGTCTGAAAATTTTAAAATGGCGAGAATCCCGAAAAGTTTGAAACAGCCCCAAAGGAGAAGGGTCGCAGAGGAGACCCAAAGGAAGGCTTCTATGTATTTCCAAATATTTATTTTCTTTTTTTCCATGGTCCCTTCAAAATCAAGGGTTGGGAGTTTTGCCGAAGGTATAAGGCTTGAAATGGCCGATTTGACGTTAAGATGTTTTCTATGACGCCGTCTGCGGATGACATATTTCACCCAGCGAATAAATCGAGATTCTCGAACGATGAGAAGCATTAGCGCTTCAGATTGATGGCCTCCGGGGACGTCCTCCACTCTGAATCTTCTCACCCAAGACAAAATAGGGTTCCAAATAAAGAAATCAAGGACCAAAATCAAGACGATCATAGCGATAATCCCACGAACCATGGCTTGAGTATTTCCTTGGCTTATAGCTACGGCCATGTAGGATCCGATTCCCGGAATGCGGAATTCTTTATCTCCAAGAGTAAAAGCTTCGGCCACGCTTAGAAAAAACCAACCCCCTGCCATAGATAAAACGCTATTCCATACGAGATTTACGGCAGAAAAAGGAAGTTCGATTTGCCAAAGCTTTTTCCACCATGAAAGCCCCATGACGGTGGCCGCCTCCTGGTAGTCTGTGGGTAAAGACTTAAGCGAAGAATAAAATGAAAAAGTCATATTCCAGACCTGGCCAGTAAAAATTAAAATCACGGCCGTGAGTTCTAGTCCTAGATTGGACCGGGGAAATAGCGCGATAAGGCCCAGAACTAAACCCGGCATAAATCCTAGGGGCGGGATGCTTTGCAAGATATCTATCATCGGTATTAAAACCCGTTCGGCTTTTTTGGATTTGGCCGCAGCGTAGCCCACGCAAAGCGTGAACAAGAGGGATAAAGAGTAGGCCACCATGGCTCTCAGGGCTGAGAATAAGGCATACAAGGGGAGGGCGCCTACGGAGAGATCAATGGCTGTCACGGGGTGATAGTCGCCCCTCCATTCGCCGCTTATGGCCACCACGCCATAAATAACAGCACCGATCAACATAAAGATGAGCAGATCGGCCGCAGAGACATACCGTCGTGGGAATACAAATTGACTCATAAAAGTGGGCTTAAAGTAAGTTTTTTCTTGGTTGGTTTCAACTTCCTTTTTCGCTATTGTACTAGGGTACATACGCTTTAAGAGGAGCTTCAATGTCACAAGTTCGAGTGGAGTCTGACTCCATGGGTAAAATCGACGTCCAAAAAGATAAATATTGGGGGGCCCAAACCCAGCGATCATTGGAAAATTTTAAAATCGGAGGGGAGCGGTTTCCCCGAGAAATGATTCGGGCCCTTGGTATTCTCAAAAAAGCAAGTGCTTTGGTCAATAAGGACTTGGGGCTTCTCGATTCGAAAAAAGCTCAAGCCATTTGTCAGGCTGCGGACGAAGTCATCGACGGTAAACTAGATGGCCATTTCCCGCTGGTGGTTTGGCAGACGGGAAGTGGGACTCAAACCAATATGAACGCCAATGAAGTGATTTCTAATCGTGCCATAGAAATATTGGGCGGAGAAATGGGAACAAAAAAACCCATTCACCCTAACGATGATGTTAATAAAAGCCAGTCTTCAAATGATTCATTTCCGACAGCCATGCATATTTCTGCTGTTGAAGAAGTGACCCACAGGTTGCTTCCCTCTCTCAAAATCTTAAGAGAGGCCCTGGATAAAAAAGCTAAAGCTTTTTCGGGAGAAATAAAAATAGGACGCACCCACCTCCAAGATGCGACTCCGTTGACTTTGGGCCAAGAGTTTTCCGGTTACGTCGCACAGGTTGACAGAGGAGTGGCTAATATTACGGCGGTCCTTTCTAATCTGTTGGAACTGGCTCAAGGCGGTACGGCGGTGGGAACAGGTCTTAATACCCATCCTCAATTTGCACAAAAAGTGGCCGCGGAAATTGCAAAAATCACAGGGCTCCCCTTCGTATCAGCTCCCAATAAATTCGAATCATTGGCCTCCCATGATTCTTTTGTTTTTGCCAGTGGGGCCCTCAAAAGTATTGCCACAGGGTTTATGAAGATTGCCAATGACATCCGTTGGCTGGCCAGTGGGCCACGATGCGGTCTCGGTGAGATATTCATCCCTGAAAATGAACCAGGGAGTTCGATAATGCCTGGAAAGGTGAATCCCACTCAGAGCGAGGCGATGACGATGTGCTGCGTTCAAGTGATGGGGAACGACACCGCTATTGGATTTGCAGCTTCCCAGGGCAATTTTGAACTGAACGTTTTTAAACCCGTTATTATCTTTAATTTTTTGCAATCCGTGAGGCTCTTAACCGAAAGCGCGCTGAGTTTTGTAGAACACTGCGTTGAGGGCATAACGGTTAATCAGAAAAGGTTGAAAGAAAATCTCGACAAATCTTTAATGCTTGTGACGGCCCTCAATCCCCATATCGGGTACGACAATGCGGCCAAAATTGCCAAGAAGGCCCACGCCGATGGAACAACTCTTAAAGAGGCGGCTATGGCACTAAAAATCTTAGACGGCGCTACCTTTGACAAGCTTATGAAGCCCGAAAATATGATAGGTCCCTCGTGAACCTGTTGAAATGGGTTCATCTACCTTTTGTACTTTTTTTGCTCCTAGCGCTTTCGGGTTGCGCCCACCAGGCCATTGTTCCTTCAGATGATATCTCGAATTTAAAAGGAACTGAAACGGGCCTCATCTTGCCCATCTCTTTAAGTGGGTCCATTGAAGGAGTTCTTCCACCGGAGGGATGCAAGCTCAGTCTTAAAGAGTCTAATACGGCGAAGACATTTCCCATCTCTATTCGGGGTGGGTTTCAAACAATTTTTGTTGAATTATCTCAAGGGTCATATACATTTTCGGATCTCTATTGTGAGAGCAATAAAACGTGGGATTTTAGCTCTAAAACTTGGGCTCCAATGGCTGTTTTATCCGGAAACGTGAGTGCTGCAACTCCAATGGACTTGAGGGTCGACAACGGTACAAAAATGACAACTTTCTTTTTTAATAGAGACGGAATTCAAAAAACTTATAGAGATATTTTTGTCCATTTAAAGCCAATGGCCCAAAAAAATATATGGTCTGCCTATAATCATAAAGAGGTTACGGCAAGCATGACTCAACCCTCAGAGTATCAAATAAATGTTAAGCTTCCAGCTGCGCATTTAGTATTAAGTGAGCCGGACGAAGTCACTTACCCTGAATTTAAAACCTGTTATTCAAATGAGTTTAATGCAAATCCACTGTACATAGGATCAATGTACTTGAGGGCTAAGTACTTCAAGAAAGCTCTGACAAAGACAGAATACATTGAAAATAATAGCATATATTCTGATCAATTTAAGAGTTGTATCGAAAGCACGTTAAAGAACTTTCAACCCAATAGATCCGACGAGTTGGTTTATGACATTAATTTATAAGTATGAAATCCCAACTTGAATTGCCCATAATCCGAGAAACAACACCCGACCGAAATCATGCCAAAGGGGGGAGGAGTTTTTACTTTTTCGATTTTGACGATAACGTCATCCACCTTCCCACCTCGCTTTACCTCTTTGAGAAAAATTCTAACCTTCAGAAAGAAGTTTCGACTCGAGAATTTGCGCAGATCAGTCATCTTATAGGAAATACGGCGCCTTGGGAAAAATTTGAGATTCGAATTGATGAGCAAACGGGGAGCTTTCGTAGGTTTCGTGAACGGGATTTGAAACTTATTGATAGGCTTTTACTTCGTCGTCAGCCTATCTATGAAGACCTCCTCTGCGCTCTAAAAATGGCTGATCATCACTGGAAAGGCCCGAGCTGGGATTTCTTTTGGCATGCGGTACATAATTCCAGACCATTGTCTATAATCACCGCCCGTGGACATAGGCCGGAGTCCATAAAGGAGGCCGTGACCCTGCTGGTGAAGAAAAAGAGATTGAGTCGTGAGCCTAACTACTTAAGCATTTATCCAGTGAGCCATTTAGAAACCCGCACTATTCTTGGAGATCATGAATGGATGTGGCACACTGCGAAACTTAAAAAAGCGGCCATCCATTTTTCTGTGGAGTCGGCCTTTAGACTCTATGGGTTTAATCCAGCCCATCGGTTTGGAATGTCTGATGATGATCCCGCCAATATAAAGCTCATTATTGAAGCCATGCAGGAGTTAAAAGCTATTTACCCAAAAAATTCCTTCTTCGTTATTGATACACAAAATGGGCAGCTCGTTAAACAGGAGGTTTTTATGGACAGCGTTAAGAATGCGGAACCATTTGGCTACGCACAATTAAATCTCTTTGAATAAATATGACTAATTTTGTAATGTTCTGGTGTGATACTGCCGAGAAAAGTAAGAAGGCAATATTTACTTTATAACAAAGGAACACCCGTGACAAAAGCTTTGGTATCTCTTCTGGTTCTCTTCAGCGTTTCAAGGGGTTTAGCTGGCGATTTAGGTTGTGAGACTCTTTATCCGTTGATGAATGGGTTTTTGGCTCAGCATTTAACGTTTAAGAAATTCACGCCGGAACTCGAACAACGAGCTATAAACCAATTTATTAAAAATCTGGACCCTTCAAAACTCTATCTCATGGAAAGCGACATCACCAAAATTAAAAGTGAAATGTCCGATCTTTTTAGCAAGGTCAACTCTAAGAAATGCGACCCTTTAGTTAATGCGCAAAAACTATATGAAAAGAGGGTCGGCGAAAGTCAGGAGTATGCAAAGAAGATTCTAAACGACAAATTTAAGCTCGACGAAAATACAACGATCACCATCGATCCAGCCAAGCGTAATTACGCAAAAAATCAAACGGAACTCCAAGATCTTCAAGGAAGATATATTCAATTTCAAATCTCTAATTATCTCACTTCAGATATGAAACTTGATGAAGCCAAAAAACAGCTCCTTCATCGTTACGAAGTGACCCTAAAGCATGTTGTTGAATCAAAGAGTGATGATCTTTATGCAAGTTTCTTAGATTCGTTTGCTACAGCCCTTGATCCTCACTCTAATTTTCTCTCCAAAGACGTTTTAGAAGATTTTGAAATCACCATGCGCCTTTCTCTTGAAGGAATTGGAGCGACCCTGAGCTCTCAAGATGGGTATACTGTTGTTGAAAATCTCATACCTGGTGGTGCGGCTTCAAAATCCGGTGAAATAGAACCCAAAGACAAAATCATTTCTGTCGCCCAGGGTAGTTCAAATAAATTCGAACCCGTTATAGATATGCCCCTTCGAGATGTGGTTAAATTAATCCGCGGAAAAAAGGGCACAAAGGTTAAGCTTACAATTCTAAGACAAGGCAAGGGCGTTTCAAAACATGTGGTTGAGCTGACCCGAGATAAGATCGATCTTAAAGACGAGGCGGCAAAACTCAGCTACATTGACAAGACGATAAACAATAAAAAAGTAAAGATTGGTGTTATTGACTTACCGTCTTTTTATTCTGATTCCGATAACGGTGAACGATCTTGCTCTGAAGATGTGAAGAAACTTATCCTCGAAGCCAACAATCATAAAGTAGATGGTCTTATATTGGATCTCTCTAAAAACGGGGGCGGCGTTCTTGGTGAAGCGGTTCGCGTAGCCGGTCTTTTTATTAAAAAGGGAAACATTGTAGAGACCCAAGATTCCGATGGGCGTGTTGAGAATCTCGCGGATTTAGATAGCTCGATTTATTATTCTGGCCCCCTCGTTGTTCTGACAAGCCGTCTCAGTGCCAGCGCTTCTGAAATCGTGGCCGGAGCCCTCCAAGATTATAAAAGAGCGGTCATTATTGGTTCTGACCACACATTTGGCAAGGGAAGTGTCCAAGCGGTCATGAAGCTCCGAAATGATCTTGGGGCTATTAAAGTGACTCAAGGAATGTTCTTCACTCCCGGCGGAGATTCTACCCAAGAAAAAGGCGTTGTCTCGGACGTAAAGATCCCGAGCCCTTATATGTCCAAGGAATTTAGTGAAGATGCTTTAGACTACGCTCTTCCGAAGAAATCTCTTCCTCCATTTGTTTCGCCTGAAGGGAACGATATGACGACTGCAAGTCATTACATTCCCGTGACTCCTTCAATTATTTCCGATCTGCAGAGGGAGTCAAAATTAAGGGTTTCTAAGGACAAAGAATTTGCAAAAATTGAGACCGAACTCAAAGAGTCTGAGGCAAAAAATGGAATCGTCAAACTCGCTGACATTATGAAGAAGAGTCTAGAGGCAAGTAAAGAGAAGAAGGCCAAGAAGAAAACAAAAGGCAAGGATGGAGAAGATCCAGATTACCTCACCCAACCCTCAATGAAAGAGGCAGCCAATATTTTAAGCGACTTAGTTACTCTGGAACAAAAACAAGTGACCATTGCCATTACAAAATGATGGCATCAACAGACGTAGAAACCTGATTTTCACTGAACTCTTCAAGCAAGATCTTTGCAAAACTGACTTCTAAGGGCGGAGTGATCAGGTTTTGTGCGAAACTCACGGCCTCTTCTGGGGTCAAACTCCGGGGAACATATCCTAGAGTGATATGAGGAATGAATTCTTCTCCTTGCGTATGGTGGGGATGGTTTGTAGTCAGAGCGCTCAGCGCAGCTTCTCTCCACTTGAGTAATTTTTCTCGGGACTCTTCACTAGGCAGGAGCCAGAGGTACATTTCGTCATGAACTATGACTTGAGAAAATTGAAGAGTTTTGAGTCCCGGAAGTTCTTGGATAGAAAGTGTCTTTAAAAGCTCCGGTGCAATAGATTTTGAAGGTTCAGGAAAAAGCAGAGTGACGTGGGCAGGAATTTTTTTTGCTAGAGGATCAAACTTAAGTCGAACCTCCTCGATCCCTTGAGATGTCGCTGCTGTTGCAATCAAAAGCAGATCTCTCTGAAGATAAGCAGGCGGCGTAGGAGCCTTGGGTGCCGGTTTTTGGGCATGGCGCTGTTGAGGTCGTCGATTCTTAGAGTTATTTTTGTCTGCTAACTTCCTACGCTTTAGTTCTGACATATTATTAAGCTAAAGAGGCGTGTACGCGGCGAACATCGTCGTGCCCACCGAGTTCGCTTAAAAATTCAACAACTTCCTTTTTTTCTGCCTCCCCTAAGGTCACCGGATTTTTCGCTTCATACCCCAACTCAGATAAAGTGATCTTCC
>JABDDW010000010.1 GCA_013287405.1 Deltaproteobacteria bacterium | reverse complement strand
TCGAAGCTTGCCACTTCGTCCAAATCCGCCAACACCTTTGCCGCCTCCCTTAAGTCGCGGCCAAATCTTCAAGAAGGCGTATCCAGTGATCAAACCTCCAACATGAGCAAGATCGGCAACTTTACCCTGAACGGGCCCATTATTCAAGATTAAGACAAGCTCAATTCCAGCCAAAATGGCCACAAAGTACTTAGCTTTCATAGCAAAAAAGAACATGAAGTACACGGTCTGCTCACCAAATAGCACACCATAAGCCACTAAAAGTCCGAACAAAGCCGCGGAAGCCCCAAATACAGGAGCTACTAAAATATCGGCCTGCCCAGATACTAAGGAGTACGCAATCGCTGCCAAGCTATAAAGGAAAGCAGCTCCGACTCCCGACACAAAATAAAAGAGGGCAAAGAATTTACTGCCCCATAAACGTTCGAGCTGCCCCCCAAGCCCCCAAAGAAGAAGCATATTGAAGATGAGCTGCCAGGGACTGGCCGTATGAATAAAAAGGTAGCTAAACGGCTGCCATATAAAGAAGTGCCTGAGGAGATCATAGGGGACCAAAGAAAGGTAATTGGTAATATAGTGCTGAGGTAAGAAGTGTTGCTCTAGAACAACGATGCCTAAAAACCAAACCACCACATTTGTAATGACTAAAATTCTGACAAAATAAGTCAGCGGCATGACCATGCTAAAATCTATAGGCGGACCCCGACGTCCCATCTACCGCCTCCCTCCATCTGTTAATTCTACAAGGATTCCCCCTGTCGAAGAGGGGTGGACGAAAGCGACCCTACACTGATGGGCTCCCAAGACAGGGGTCTCATTAATGAGCTTGATCCCCGAAGCTTTTAGCTCCTTTAGGAGCTTATCAATATCTTTTACTTTGAGACACAAGTGATGGACCCCTGGGCCACGTTTTATCAAGAACTTAGCTACGGCGCTTTCCGGGTCAGTGGGCTCAAGAAGTTCTAACCTTGCTTTATTCTCGGTCTCTAAGAAAGCAACTTTAACTTTTTGATCAGGTACTACTTCTGTCTGCACCTTTGAAATATCCCACCCCAAAATTTTCCAAAATGATGAGTGGGCCTCATGCTTTGAAACGGCTATTCCAATGTGATCTAGTTCAATATTGGCGCTCATGTAAATAAAGGTACCAGTTTTTCATATGTCTGCTCAAGGGTTTCGCTCACGACCTTGGTTTCACCAATCAAAGGCATAAAATTGGTATCCCCCATCCATCGAGGGACTACATGATAATGCAAATGGTCAATGATGCCAGCGCCTCCAACCCTTCCCAGGTTCATCCCCAAATTAAATCCTTGGGGCTGAAATTGCGCCTTAAGAGCAACAACAGTTTTCTTAAGAAGTTCGTGGAGTTCAAAGAATTCCTTAGATTCAAGTTTATCAAATTCGGCGGTATGTCGATTGGGGATAATCATCGTATGGCCATTATTGTACGGAAACTTATTTAATATGACGGAGCAAGTTGGACCTTTATAAACGATAAGGGACTTTGGGGATTTACCAATGGCGAGGGCTTCACAGAAAACACAGTCTTCAGCCTCAGCCCGGGCCCTCTTAATGTATGTCTGTCTCCACGGCGCAAAAATCACCTGTCGCGAGGCGGGGCGCTTTCTTTTTGGCGCTCTCTTGACCACCCTTACCTCAAGCCCGTCATGAGGAATAAAGGCTTCCCTACAAGGTCCAAACCCAATACCTTCTTTGAAAAATAACCCAAGAGATCTTCGTCGTCATCACGGTCACCACTAAGGAGATCCCAAATTCTTTTGTGCTTGAGCGACGGAATAAACATTTCAACCTTACCTTTTACACCCGCAAGCTTCCCGGCCTCTTCCACAGCGTCACTCAAACCCCCTAATTGGTCTGCAAGGCCATTCTTCACAGCTTGCTCTCCACTATAAATTCTTCCGTCCGCGAGCTCGCCAACCACTTCAAGTTTAAGCCCTCTGCCCTTGGCCACGGCTCTTTTAAATTGGCCGTACACGTTGTCGATCATACCCTGTATTATGGCTTTTTCAGCGGACGTCATCGGTCTAAATTCCGCACCGATATCTTTGTAGGGGCCACTTTTCACGACATAGCGGTCGACCTTAGCCCAGTTGTAGAGGCCAGAGAGATTGGCAAATTCCATGATCACTCCGATACTTCCTGTGATGGTTCCTGGTTCAGTCACAATTTTTTCGCAAGCGGCTGCGATGTAGTAAGCGCCACTGGCGGCCAGGCTTCCAAAGCTTGCAACAACATGCTTGCCCCCTTTTCTCGCCTTAAGAATAGCATCGTAGATTTCTTGACTTGGTCCAACAACTCCGCCGGGCGAATCCAATCGGACAACAATGGCTTTAATATCTTTGTCCTCTTTATACTTATCTAATGTTTTTATAAAGGGCCGAGCGTCTGTAATAATGCCCTTAACATCCATAACCAAAACTGAGTTGCCGGTGACCACCGGATTATGCTCACCGAGCACGGTGTAAATCGCAGCTCCAATTGCAGCGAACCCAAGAACAATTAAAACTCCCACCACTGAAAGAACAATAGGCCATGGATTTTTTTTCATTTGATTTAGCCCTTCATAAGATTTCGCCGATATTTGAAATGAAATTTAAAGAAAGTCGAGGCCCTTTAAGAAAAGGCCTCGTCTTTTAAGTTTATTATTCTTCAGTTTTACCAGGTTTAAATTGGTCCCCAAACAAATCGCCAAGACTGGTTTTAGCCGTTCCAGTTTTGGCATATTTGGCTTGGTCAGCGCGATCCCCTTTTACGGTGATCTGTTTTGCACTGAGACCAATCTTTCTTGCTTCACGGTCGATACTAATGACCTCAGCCTTAATGACGTCTCCAGGCTTGGCTACGTCTTCCGTTTTCTCAACTCGGTCCGTTGAAAGTTCGCTGATATGAATAAGCCCTTCAATCTCAGGTTCAAGTTCGACAAAAACGCCGAAGTCAGCGGTCTTAGTGACTTTTACATCAAGCTGGGTCCCAATAGAGTACTTATCTGCAACACTAGCCCACGGGTCTTTTTCAAGATGCTTTACACCGAGGCTAAAGCGTTCATTTTCCATATCTACGGAGAGTACAACCGCTTTGATCAAATCGCCTTTCTTGTAGACCTCTGAAGGGTGATTAACTCGTTTCGTCCAAGAGAAGTCACTGATGTGAACTAAACCATCAATACCTTCTTCAATGCCTATAAATACTCCGAAGTCAGTAATGGACTTGATCTGCCCTTCGATAACGGTTCCCGGTGGATACTTCTCTTTTAAGGCAAGCCATGGGTTGGCCTCAAGTTGCTTCATACCCAGACTGATACGGCGGTTGGCTGTGTCGACATCAAGCACTATGACGTTCACAGTATCATCAATGGCTACAATTTTTGAAGGGTGTTTGACTCGTTGGGTCCAGCTCATTTCAGAAACGTGAATTAAACCTTCAACCCCTTCTTCAAGCTCAACAAAAGCTCCATAATCGGCAAGGCTGACTATTTTACCTGAAAGCTTTTGACCAATAACATACTTGGCTTGAACATTATCCCACGGATCCGGCTGAAGTTGTTTTAAGCCCAAACTCACCCGCTCACGTTCAGTGTCATATTTGAGGACCTTCACCTTAATCTCATCACCAATATTTAGAATTTGTGAAGGATGCTTGACCCGTCCCCAACTCATATCGGTAATGTGAAGAAGTCCGTCCATGCCGCCTAAATCAATAAACGCTCCGTAATCGGTGATGTTCTTCACAATCCCATCAACAATTTGACCTTCGCGAATGGTTTCTAAAGTTTGATGCTTAAGATGTTCCCTTTCTTTTTCGAGAAGAGCCCTTCGAGAAAGAACAATATTTCCGCGCTTTTTATTAAACTTTATCACTTTGAACTTTAAGCGCTTACCAATGAACTGGTCTAAATTTCTAACCGGCCGAAGATCAATTTGTGATCCGGGTAAAAAGGCCTTAACACCAATATCAACGGAAAGACCACCCTTGACCTTCGCGATAATAGTGCCTTCAACAAGCTCTTCAGCCTCAGCAGCTCGACTAATGTCGTTCCAAGCTTTAAGCATGTCAGCCTTGTCCTTAGAAAGAACGACCATGCCATTTTCATTTTCAACTTTGTCGATATAAACCTGTACAGCATCCCCAGGTTTAATCGCAGGCTTCCCGTCAGCCGACTGAAATTCACTAAAGGGAATCAGTCCTTCAGATTTGTAGTTAATATCAACAAGAACGTAGTCTGGGTTCACTTCTAAGACTCGGCCACTCACAACGTCGCCGACATTGAAGTCCCGCTCTTTTACGCTGGCCTCAAAAAGTTCAGCAAAAGTCTTTCCGTCTTCTCGTACCCCGTTGTCATTTTTAGACTCTTCAGCTTCAAGTTGGGCCAGTACGGCGGCTCTTGCTGCGGCAGCTTTTGAAATTTTTGGTGTTTTTTTATTCGAACTGTCTGTGGAACTCATCATCAATATTTCCGAAAATTCATGGGTCTACAAAGAGCATAATTGCCCCTTTCTCTTCCACAAATCGGAATGAACCTTTATACTTAGCCTAAGTATTTAAAGTCAAAGGGATTATTACTTAAAGACACCCTCCAAAAACTTCTTGAAGCCCTAGACCCCGCTTCCATTGACGCAGGCAAGGGTCCTTTCTATCAAAAGCCCAAGCCATCAAGACTTCATTTGTTGCAGTCCTAAGACCATTTCTTCCATTTTACTTTTTGCAAAAAGTGACAAGTCTTTTCGAAAGACAACATAAATGTGGGAATGCAAATATTTGCCAGGAATTTGAGCTGAATGTAGAGTCTTAAGTTGCTCTTCAGAAAATATGTCAAGTTGTAGATCTCCAATGGCATGCCCACCAAGAACCAAATCTCTAGCTCCCATTGAACCCCTTGTTACAAAACCTGACTCTAGGGGACCGAGAATTTTCTCCCACGTATGTTGGGGTTTAGTGTCGCGGATCAGAGGGTAACTCTGAAGTCCTTCTACGGTTGTCACCTTATTCAAATTAGGAAAAGCCTTTTTTAAACCTACATAGGCGACGGGATCGGGCTGGATTTCAATATATGGCAACTCCTTCGGACGCTTGGACCAGGATACAAATGCAAAATCCAGATCCCCATTTTCGACTGCTTTAAAAGCATCCAGAGACCAAACAAAAAAGAGCTGGATAGCAGGAAACTGACTCCACCTTGTCTTCAAATAAGGGAGCAAAAACTTTGGCCCAAAGTGCATAGCTGTGCCTATTTTAAGGGGCAAAGGATTCTCTTCTTTTAGGGCGCCAGCAACCCCTCTATTGATCTGCTTCTCAAAGGATTGAAGTTGTTCCATGAGGGCTCGTCCGCGGGGAGTGAGCGAGATTCCAGCCTTGGTTCTCTCAAAAAGCTCTGCACCAAGTTCTTCTTCAAGCTTCTTTATGGCCGTACTCATTGTGGACTGGGTCACGCCCACTTTATCAGCCACCTCACTAAAACTTCCCATTTGAGCGCATTTAAGAAAATAGATAATTCTAGAATTGAACAATGAGTACACGTCTTTACCTCCGTACATATGATATCAATTAAATTAATATCAAAACATCAATTATATCAATTTTACAAATTGATGCAACGCATTTAATATGTATTTATTACCAAGCACTGGCTTGTCGCCCGTATTGGAACTTTACCGATTAAAAGGAGTCTATGTGAAAACCTTAATCATACCGGTCATAATAAGTATTCAATTAATAGTGTCGATGTGCTTTGCCCACCCCTGTGAGGATTCTTGCAGAGGCTTGAACTTGCAAGACGTACTTGGGATTATCTCAAGGGACAAACTGCCGATCGTTTTGGACCCGTTTATCCTCCGGCACAAAGGGCTATTCCGAGATATGAGCCTAGGAGCAAACTCCGAAAGCAAGGGGAACTATGAAATCACTAGAACCCTCTACGATTTAATGAAAAAAACCTACGTCAATGTCGATCGGCTCGCTAGTTTCTACAAAAATGGACTTAAAGAATTTGAAAATACTCCGGCATACCTCCAATGGATTGCACAAAAAAAGGAGTGCGATGACTTAGAAGACAAAGGCCTCCACGCTAATAGTCAAGAAGTAGTACAACTTATTACCGCTTACAAAGCTGCATACGACAAAGACCCTTCTGATGACTCCAATGCCTCCAGGTATGCGTGCGTAAAAAGAGGGATCGATATAGCTTTAGAAATACCACTGATTGGTAAAGGAGATTATAATCGAACAGCAGCTGAAAATAAGCTCTTAGAAGAAACAGAACGTGACGATTCCTTATTGTTCGAGTGGCGGGAGCACATTGAATACAGCAAAGAGGTCATTAAAAAGGATTTTAGGTTAAACGAAAAAGTAAGGCCTCTCGAATACTTGAAATCTGAAATTACAAGTTGGCAAAACTGCGCCGCTTCGGCCATAGGTAAACTCGTGGTGAACGAACCTTCGGAGCAGACGACAAATAGGGAGAGTGTTCAGTCGGTATCAACTAGATAGGACAACCCGCCTGCGACGACTCTCCCTTTGGAATTTTTGGGACCACGACCATCATGCCGGAGAATATTTCAAAGTATTGCGCCAATTGTTCGACTATGGACAGGCAGGAGGCCCATGTTTATTCTGCTCGCCTTCCATATGGGTGGCGAGTGGAACTCTTTTGACAACTTAAAGCGTAACCATCTTTGAAATAGACTCTTGAACTTTTCTAATCAAATCATGAGGGGTACTTGCGCCCGCCGTGATCCCAATTTTCTTTACGTTTTCAAACCATTGGGCCTGAAGTTCCGCTTCCTCTTCGATAAGGTAGGCTCGCTTTGAATTCTCGCGACAGATATCATAAAGCTTCTGAGTATTTGAAGAGTTTTTGCCTCCTATAACAACAACGCAATCCACTTTTTGCGCAAGCTCCAAAGCCGCCTCCTGACGATCTTTTGTGGCTCCGCAAATGGTATTGTGAACTTTGACTTCTCTATACTGGCCCTGACACTTCTCGACAACCTCTAAAAATATCTTCTTTTTCAAGGTCGTTTGAGAAATAACGCCGACCTTCTCCCTTTTAGGTAAGCCCATAACTTCTGACGCATCGGCCACCACCGCCACTTCACCATTTTCAACGTAACTTTTTACGCCTTGAACTTCGGGATGATCTTTGTCTCCAACAATAATGACGAAGTACCCATTTTGAGAGAGCTTCCGGGCAAAATTTTGTGGAACTTTAACTAAAGGGCAAGTGGCATCGATAACTTTAAGGTTTTTCTCAGCAGCCATTCTTTGGACGTCAACGGTCACGCCATGACTTCTAAAAATGACGGTGCCCGAGGCTTGCTCCAAAGAGTTGATAACAGAAAGGCCTCTATCAGAAAGAGCTTTCACAGCTTGTGGATTATGGATCAACGGTCCAACAGATGAAATAGGACCAACATTTTCCGTTAGAGCCTTTTCACTTAAATTTAAAGCTCGCTCAACCCCAAAACAAACGCCGGCCGAACTAGCAATATGAATCTCTACTTCTTCCATTTTTCCTTCACTAAAACCATTATTTTATCCACAACTTCGGCTGCGCTCAACGTAGAACTATCGATTTCAATGGTGTCATTAGCTTTAGCCAGAGGAGCCACCTTTCTCCCTGTGTCCGCATTATCCCTATTTGCGATGGTTTTCTCGTCGGCAGACCTGCGCGTAGCACGTTTATCCAAACTTGCAGTAAGAAATATTTTCACATCGGCCGTCGGAAAGACAACCGTCCCACAGTCTCTTCCCTCAGCGATAAGCCCCGGGGCTCTTGCAAAATCCCTTTGCAATTCAAGAAGGGCCATTCTGACTTCAGGATAGGCAGATATCTGGCTAGCCACTAAAGCCACTTCTTCAGAAGAAAGTTCTTTAGTCACGTCGATGTCATCAATTAATACTTTGGTTCCAACAACATCAGCTTGAACTTTAAATCCTTCGTAATGGGCCAGTGCCGTAACTTTTCCAATTTTTGTTGGATCCACTGATTTTTTTCGACACAAATAGGCAAGACCGCGGTAGAACGCTCCTGTGGTAAGAAAATTTAAACTTAAACGTTGTGCAAGAAGGCTGCTTACGGTTGACTTGCCACTACCAGCTGGACCATCTATCGTGACTACAAAGGCCTTACCAAAGGTTTTAGGAAAAGCCTTATCAAAAGGTTTAGTCTTTGAATTTGTAGACGACATGCCCCATAATCTACTGCAGTTGTAAAAGGAGTCAAGCCACTATGTCATGGCGTATCGCCGCTGACGCGAGAGAAATTTTTGTCGAGCTTGTGGCCTCGTCTGAAAATGAGGCCTATTTCGTCCGAACCCTAAATCGCAGGGACCAACTCTTAGCTGGTCTTACGGAGGCTATTACCCTTCTTCCCGCCGAAATAAAGGACTCAATAAAAACTGGAGCGACTCCACTTTGGGTCTCTTCAGACCTTGAGAGGGTGGCCCTGCGTGAACATTGGGGTTCTGACTGTGCGCTTATCACCACCGAAGGATTTGAAAATTTACTTGAAATAGGAACCCAACAAAGGAAAAATCTTTTTGGACTTTATCCGGAGAGAGAATCTCCTTTTATTTCTAAGGATTTTTCTTTCGGAATTGCCGAACGAACTCTAAAAGACGGCACAATAGAAGTTGTCGTGGATACGGCTGAAATTGATAAAATTCTCGGCAAACTTGAACTTTCGCAGGTCAAGAATGTTGCAGTCAGCTTACTCAACTCAAGAAAGAATCCGAAAAACGAAAAGGAAGTTGAAAAATACCTCAAAGATAGAGGTTATACTGTTTTTTGTTCCTACCTTGAAAACGGAAATGAACTTCTTCGAACAAGAAGAGTCAGCACGAGAGCCTTTATGGCGTCCACCACCCTTGACTTTAGCGAAAAAATTCGAGCCCTCGGATTTAAACAAGAAGGGACGTTCTTAGGCACAGTACGGCCCAAGTTTAAGAATCAGGTCCCCCAAGGAGCCCTAGAACTTGAAATGCTCGAGGATCGCATTGTTCTTAAGAACGAAAATATGACCAGAGAACTTGAAATGAGTCCCCTCTGTATTGTGGAAATGGATGAAGGCGGTCTTATCCACATTGGGCCGGCTTCCGTGAGCTCGGAACCCGGCCCGGTCTGCATGGGGAAAGGTCTACAATTAACCATTTTGGATCTTATTGTCTTAAAAACTAAACTCACCTCGGACGTTCCTCGACTCAAACTCGACGGCACAAAGATTCAAAGGGCCCTCGGCCCTCTCGCCCAAAACCTGAGAATAGATTCTGAAACTTGTGCAGAGAAATGCATCCAGTTATTTATTGAAGCTTTAGCTTTGGAAATTGAAAAGATAATTCCAACACCCCCTCCATTTCTGATTGCAGGAGGCTGGTTAAGTTCAAGTCTGGCACTAAGTTTGGCCCGCCGCCTTGGTGTAAAAAAGTTTTTTCTCCCACCCCACTTCGATTGGTTGTCCTCTCAGCTTCTTTTGGAAAGCACTATAAACGAAAACGCCAAGATAAAAAAAATGGGGGTTTTAAAAACTGAATTTATGGGTTCACTCCCTGAAGGAGAAATCTATGACCTTTGACTCCTTCCTTTTGGAGAGGCAAAGACTCACAATTAACAAAATTGTTTCTGCCTGCGTAAAATCCTTTGAGCCTGATATTGAAGCCCATGGGGCGGTCCTGGACTCAAAAGGAGATCTTATTGACGTGGTCGGGCCAAATCCCATTCATTACACTTGTATTGAAGCCACCGTAAAAGCGACGAAACTTTATTTAGTGCCAAAAATCGGCGAAACCTTGATCACTAACGATCCTTACAGCGGGAATACTCGCCTCTGCGACCTCGTTCTCATCCAGGGTGTTTTTGGCCGCCAACAAGCCAATGAACTAAGGTACTACGTTGCTCTCCAGCTCAGTATCCCTCAACTTCTGAATAAAGATGCTGGCTCTCTTTCTGTGAGCGTAGAAGAAGAAGGCTACAGAATCCCGCCAACCCCTCTTGAACAAAACGGTGCCATAAATCCTGAACTCCTGAATTATCTTTGCCAATCAAAAATTAATTATGACGACCTTTCTAGATTACTTGAAAAAGCTCGCCAGACTCTGAAGACATGCGCTCAAGAATTTCTGGCCCTTGAAACAAAAATGGGCAGAGATACTTTTGTTCAAGGAGTAGATCAATTAAATAAATATTCTGAAAAAATGATGCGTCAGGCTCTACGAGAAATCCCTGACGGTGAATACGAAAGTTCTGAGACTGTCGAAAATGATGGGTTAGGGAATAGAAATCTTCGCATTCAATGCAAACTCCTTGTTCAAGGCGAAAATACTTTAATCAGTTTTCTTGGCACCTCAAAACAGACCAAAGGCCCATTTAATTGCAATTATACAATAACTCTTGGGGCCTGTTTTTGGCTTTTTAGAAGCTTGCTTAAAAGAGAAATCCCCGTCAATGCAGGGGCGTTCAAAAGTTTTTCAATCGAGGCACCCGATGGGACTTTGGTTAATGCAAAATATCCCGGGGCCCTTCTCGGGGGTTACTACGAAACTTCAACAAGAATCATTGACTCGCTCAGATTTGTTTTAAACAAAGCACTGCCAGTCGATTTTCCGACACAAGGGGGTGGCTCCTCCATAAACATTTTTAAATTTAATGACGTTATTTTTGAGGACCGCCTAGGGACGGGAAGTGGTGCAACAAAAAATTATGCTGGTTCCTCGGCGATCTTTAACGAATTACAGAATTGGCCTGCACTTTTAATAGAAGAAATTGAAAACCGTTTTCCTCTACAAGTTCTTCATTCTGCGCCGAGGTTAGATTCTGGGGGTGAGGGACGATGCCTGGGCGGAAATGGACTTTCAAGAGCCTATAAGTTTTTGGCCGAGGGAACCGTTACTCTGCTCACTGATAGAAGACAAAACAAACCCCGTGGATCATTTGGCGGAGGGGCAGGTATGGCTCAAGAAGTCACGCTTATCTCTCAATCTCAGGGTAAAAAAACAATTACCGAAAAAGCCGTAATTCAGATCCACCCAGGGGACTCTATAATTATAAATACCGCGGGCGGCGGAGGATGGGGAAAGAAAGCGGAACCGGAACCTTAGGTACCAGGCGGCCTCGCATGACGGTACCGGTCGCGTACCGCCTTGAGAGGTGCGTCATATGGCCAAAAGTAAGTCGGTACCTTTAGGGATTAAAAACCGACCCAAAGAATAATCACTCTATAATTACAAAACCCAAATTTCTAATTCCTTCTTTTATGATTTCGACATGATCAAGGCCCATAGTTTCAAGGGTAAACTCGATAAGGGTTTCTTTTAAACTGATTTTCTCGCTTAGTCGGGTCTGATTGATTTGAAGAACATTAGCGCGTTTTTCGGCAATAAAAGAAGTCAAACGATTAAGTGTGCCCGGAACATCGGCCGCGGCCACAACAAATTTGGCGATTCGCCCGGCAGCTTGGGAGCCTCGATCAATGATCCGTTCAATAAGATTAAGATCGATATTTCCTCCTCCCAAAACAGCAACAGCTTTTTTTGGCTTTATCAATGTCTTATGTGCCAAAAGACCCGCAAGGGCGGCCGCTCCCGCTCCTTCGACCACGGATTTTGCTCTTTCCATTAAAAAAACGATGGTCTTTGCAATCTCGTCGTCATTTATAGTTACAACATCGTCACAGTACTTCGAAATAAAGTCCTCATACATAGTTTGCGAGGGCTGTTTGACGGCTATCCCGTCCGCGATAGTTGAAACTTTCTCAGTGGGAGAAATGAGCTCAACATGCCGAGAGTGAAAACTTCGAGCCATGCTATCAGCTCCTTCTGCTTGAACCCCGATCACTCTAACCTTTGGATTAAGGGACTTAAGAGCCGCTCCTATTCCACTGATTAATCCGCCCCCTCCCACCGCTACAAAAACAGTATCAACTTCCGGTAAATCAGCAAAAATTTCAAGACCGATGGTCCCCTGGCCTGCAATGATATGCTCATCTTCAAAGGGGTGGATAAACGTAGATCCTTCTTTCTTTTGATATTCTCGGGCGTTCTTATAGGCTTCATCATAAGATGAACCTTTAAGCACAACTTCCGCCCCAAATCTCTTAGTTGAAACGACCTTAATCAGAGGACTCAGTTCTGGCATAAAAATTGTAGCTTTGATGCCCAATTTCTGAGCCATGCAGGCCACACCCTGGGCATGATTTCCCGCTGAGGCAGCCACGACTCCCGCCCTTTTCTCAGCCGAAGTCAATGCCGCAAGCTTGTTTGCCGCTCCTCTTATTTTGAAGCTTCCAGTTCGCTGCAAATTTTCAAATTTTAAAAATACTTCGAACCCAGCAATTTTGGATGAACTCTCTGAAATCTCAAGGAGTGTATGAATGATATATGGCCTGATAGTGATTTCCGCCTTTTTTATTTCATCTAAGTTGACTTTCAATAGGTTCCCCTAAAATTACCAGTACACCGTTAACCCTCGGATAGGCCCATATCCTGATTCTTGCGGCGCTGAATTTGGCCTGGATTCATTGTCAGTATACTCAGCAATTTTGCGCTTATCAAAATAGTAAAACGGAAGTAATGATTTTCTGCATGACGTGCATTTAAGAATGTCCTCATAACTTTCACAGACTTCACCGCAGACGTGACAACGTCTTACGAAAATTTCTTTCTGGGTTTCCATAAGCCACCACCTTTACATTTGGCATTTTGAGACCATTTGACTCATTATAAATCCTAGACCTAGATCTAGCAAGGCGAGTGCAACGCGTTAAGTTATTGATATGAAAAAATATTTCGTCTAATGACTTTACGCAAAATGACCTTTTTGAGATGGCCTTGGTATTGCTGTTACGCCAATCCGTGAAAGGTGCCATTTTAGTTCTTCTTATTGGAGTTTGGTGTTTTCAATGTCCTGCCTCCAATCATGATAAGGCAGTGCAGGGCACGTCCAGTCTAAGTGGCGGTAATGGAAGTCTTCTCGCTGATTATGCCTGTAAACTTGCCCTTGAGGACATTCACCTCCTTGAGGCCTCTGAAGAACCAGAGCATTGGATAAAAGTATCAACAGCCGCAATCAATTTCCAAGCCTCTGCAACTTATATTGATCGCTCTTCAGACGGGACACGTTCTTTAAATAGCAGATACTTTATCGATAAATCCCAACTCCTCAATGAGGTTTTTTCTCAAAGTCATCCAAGAATGTGGGAGGATATCTCCGCCTACTCTATAACTGAGGTCCGGCCACAACCAAATCAAACGCTTTTTGATTATCTCGCTGAAGTCGTAGAGGTGGAAACTTTTCACACTTTAAAAAGTGAGGATAGGGAAACTGGTCTTCTCAACTCTCTTAATCGCATCCTCACTATTTTTGCCGCCAGAGATTCAAGTCTAATTGCCCTATTTCTTGCTGAGCTAGAAGTAAAATTCCCGGTTAAATACATTGAATTTACAAATGCCGCTGAAGTTCACTCGCTCTACCTCGTCAAAACGGAAATCTCACGGATTGAGTCTGAGATTCAACGTCTCACCTCTCGAGTGCATTCCACGGCTCGCGTCCAAAGTCTAAATGAACAGAGGGAGGCGCTCTTGTCAGGTTATAAAGAAAAACGTTCAAACCTCTTTAGAAGACTTAAGAAAGAGGAAAACCTCGAAGAGCTCGTAACAGCCGAAGGGTTGTTTGGACTGGATTTGTAATTTTTGCTGACACCCTTAGGATCCTATGACAATTTGGTTCCCTATGGCTTTCATCACTTTTGAAGGGATAGATGGATCTGGAAAATCGAGCCTTCTTAAAAACTTTGATCTGCATTTAAAAAATCTGGGGTTCGCCGTTGAAATGACAAGAGAACCTGGTGGTTCAGAACTTGGTCGCGAGCTCCGGACTATACTTTTGAAAAATTCAAAGACTCCACCCTGTGCTGAAGCGGAGTTGCTCCTCTATGAGGCCGATCGCGCTCAACACGTGGCCACCCTAATAAAACCTTGGTTAGAAAAAAAGACCTGGGTTTTAAGCGATCGCTTCATGGATTCTAGTCTGGCATTTCAAGGAGCAGGACGAAAGATCCCTTTTGAAAAAGTGAGATGGCTTAATGAGTTCGCCACTCAGGGCTTACTCCCCACTCTTACGGTTATTGTAGATTGCCCCATCGAAGTCAGCATGGCCAGAAGGGCAAAACGAGAGTCGGAGGCCAGTACCAAACCCGACCGATTTGAAAATGAAGTGGCACCCTTTCATCAGGCTGTACGGGACGAATACTTAAAAATGGCTAAAACCCATTCCCGATTTTACGTTCTAGACGGGACAAAATCTCAGAGCACTATGCTTGAGGATCTTATTCAAGAGTGTCAAAGAAGGAAAATACTTTGATTTTTGATACTATTGTGGGTCACCAGTTTCAGGTGACCTTACTGAAAAAAGCGCTGCTCACCAAAGACGAACTCCCCTCTCGAGCTCTTTTGTTCAGTGGTCCTTCTGGTGTTGGTAAAAAAAGGGTGGCGTTGGCCTGGGCCCAAGGGCTCCTGTGTGAAGTCCCGGATCGCCCTTGCGGAATCTGTCCTAGTTGTCTCAAAGTCAAAAAGGGGCATCATCCGGATTTATTGATTTTGGGATTGACCGACGGCGCCACTGTTAAGATAGAGCAAATTCGTGAAGTTCAAAACTTTGTCTCACTTTGTTCTTATCAAGGTCGTGGAAAAGTCATAATTATTGATGAGGCTCAAGCCTTAACGCCGCAGGCATCAAACAGCTTACTTAAAACTCTCGAAGAACCAAACCGGGGTTGCAATTTCGTTTTGATTACCAGCAATAAATCGGCAATCATCCCTACGATCCAATCGAGATGTCAGAAGATTCTCTTTGGACCCCTTTCAGGCCCTGAAATAAAAAAGGTTTTACCCGATTCCGAAGATTGGGCCATTAACTTGGCTCAAGGCCGCGTGGATCAAGCTCTAAAGCTTGAAGACGAGAACTACGGAAAATTAAAAACCATAGCCCTGCACGTTCTTAGAGACCTAACCAAAGTCCGTGCCTTTGAAGGATTTACAAGTCTTGTGCCTCTTTTTGAAGAGAGAGAAAGTGCTCTTTTCACAACACAGTGCTGGGCGCGATGGATCGTGTTCGCGACGGCCAAGCAATTAGGTCGAACGGTGGTCTTGGATGCAGAGGAAGAATCGGTGATTTCTGATTTAGCGAGACGCTGCCCAAGTCAAACTCTGCTCATTTTAGGGCAAAAAATATTGAGACTTGAACAAGATATTCAGGCTAATATTAATAAAGCGCTAGCATTTGAAAAGTTCTGGCTCGATGCCCAAAAAGAAATGGTGAATCATGTCTGAAGACACAACATCTGGAAATTCAAACCCCGAAGTTCAAGAGGGCGTTTTAAATCAACCCGTGCACGTTCACGGGGAGTCATTTACATCCAGAGTCGTCGGGGTCAAATTTCGTGAAGTGGGCAAGGTTTATGATTTTGACGCTAGAGAATTTAAATTCGTTAGAGGTGATCACGTCGTTTGTGATTTTGAAGACAAGGGAATGATGTTGGGAAAGGTCTCCAAACCCACAATTTTAATTCCCCCTGAGGCCCTTAAGCTTAAGCTTCAGCCGGTTCTCCGACCTGCAAACCATAATGATTTAAAAAATAGAGAGCGCCATCAGAATCAAGAAAAAGAAGCTCTTGTTTACACAAAGAATCTGGTGGAAACAGCTCACTTACCGATGCATGTCATTGCTGTTGAAATTCCATTACACGGAAAAAAAGCCATAGTCTATTTTTCTTCGGAACAAAGGGTAGACTTTCGAGATCTCGTCAAAGACCTCGTCCATTATTTTAAAATGAGAGTGGAGCTCAGGCAGCTCGGAGCTCGGGACGAAACAAAATTCATTGGTGGTATCGGACCTTGTGGTCAAGAAACTTGCTGCAGCCGATTTTTGACGTCCTTTCACAAAGTCAGTACAAAGATGGCTAAGGATCAGGGGCTATCTCTGACTCCTACTAAAGTTTCAGGAAACTGTGGAAGACTCAAATGCTGTTTGGCTTATGAGCAGCCGGTGTACGCGGAAGCTCGAAAAACACTTCCTAAGCTTGGGAACTGCGTAAAATGTAGTTCTGGTGGAGATGGAAAAGGCAGTGGTTGCGGAATTGTGAGTAAGCTTGATGTTCTTAGACAAATGGTTACGGTGAAGTTTGACGATGGAGGGATAGAAACTGTGCCCGTCGGCCGCATTATCGAACAGGATACGTTTGCTGGAAAACCATCTGAAAAGGCTAAGGTGATTCAAGATTCTGATGTTTTAGAAGAAGATGAAATTTTCTCCGATGAAGAATGATCCTTTCTATATTACAACGCCGATTTATTATGTTAACGACGTCCCACATCTGGGAACAGCTTATTGTACTATAGCCGCAGACGTTTTAGCCCGATATGAAAGATTAAACGGAAAAAATGTTCATTTTCTCACTGGTACTGACGAGCACGGTGAAAAAATTCAAGAAGCAGCAGCAAAAAAAAATATGCCACCGTTGGCTTTTACTGATGAAGTTTCTGAGAAATTTAGAGTGGCCTGGAAAAAGCTAAATATCTCTAATACGGATTTTATACGAACGACAGAGAATCGTCACAGCCAGGTGGTAGTCCACCTCGTAGAGAAGGCCCTTAACGCCGGGGCTATCTACCTAGGTGAATATGAAGGCTGGTATTGCGTCTCTGACGAAACCTTCTTTACGGAAGGCCAGCTTGTCTCAGGTAAGTGTCCCACATGCAATCGAGAAGTGAAAAAAATAAGAGAAGAGAATTATTTTTTCAAGCTCAGTCAATACGTAAAGCTATTAAAAGATCACATCGAAAAAAACCCTGATTTTATTTTACCTGAAAGCAAACGTAATGAAGTTCTTGGTTTCTTGAGAGAAGACATTCGAGACATCAGCATTAGCAGAACTAGTTTCTCTTGGGGAATTCCTTTTCCTAAGGGCACCACGGAGCCAAAAGAAAAACACGTCATCTACGTTTGGTTTGATGCTCTCATAAATTATGTTTCTGCCCTCAACCCCCTTGACTCAAAATCCGATTTATTTAAGGAATTTTGGGGAACTCAAGGCCACGAAAAGGCTATTCATCTTGTGGGGAAGGATATTCTGAGATTTCACGCCGTTTATTGGCCCTGTTTTCTTTTGAGCGTGAATCTCCCCTTACCCAAACGAATCTTTGCTCATGGATGGTGGACCATTGAGGGCCAAAAAATGAGCAAAAGCCTGGGGAACGCCATTGATCCTCTTTCTTTCACCGATCAGTACGGAGTCGACGCCTTCCGGCTTTTCTTATTTCGGGAGTTTCCAATGGGCCAAGATGGTGATTTTTCCCTGAAAAACTTTAAAGAACGGGTCAACGCCGACCTTGCCAATAATTTAGGTAATCTCGTGAGTCGAACATTAAATCTTATTCAAAAAAATATGGATGGCCGTGTTTTTGGCTCCCACAATCGTCCCAAAGATACTGACTTTAAAACACTGGTTGAGACTCCCCTTGAAACCGCAAGAATACTTTATTGTGATAAGTTAGCCGCAAAGATGGAGAAGTTTGAATACGCTCCTGTTTTACAGGGTATCTTTCAAGTTCTAAATGGAATTAATAAGTATCTCGAAGTAAAAGCTCCCTGGACCTTGGCAAAAGATCCAGCTAAGCGAGCTGAGATGGTCTCTGTTCTTAACACATCTGCCGATGTCATCCGCCTCACGGCTATAATGCTATGGCCATTTATCCCGGGAACTTCCGAAGAAATTTTGAAAAGACTCGGTCAAAAGAAAATAGAAGATCTGATGGGATCCGACTTAAGTGAGGCTTTGAAATTTGGTAGTGGTGGAGTTGAAGCGACCGTTTCAGTCGGTACGCCCCTTTTCATGAGACTGACGTAATGTGGATTGATGTTCACACCCACCTAGAAATGCTGGAAGAAAACACTGAGCAGGTTCTGGCTGAAGCCCGCGAGGCCAAGGTGCATAACCTGATCACTATCGGTTGCCACCCTAACGATTTTGAAAAAGTCTGCGGAATTGCAGAAAAAAATTATCCTGTTATAGCAGCGACGCTAGGTGTTCATCCCCACGAAGCAAAATTCTATACTCCGGAAGTTGAAACTATAATTAAATCGAAAGCGACGGCTCCATTTTTAATTGGAATCGGCGAGATTGGCCTAGATTTCTTTTATAATCATTCAGATCCCCAAATCCAAAAAGACGTTTTTCATAAACAGATGAGCCTGGCCCACAGCCTGAATTTACCTGTAGAAATTCACTCTCGAGACGCTGAAGACGATACCATAGCTGAGCTTAAGCAGTGGAAGGGTAAACTCAACGGTATGATGCACTGTTTTTCCGGGACGGCAAAGCTCGCCCAAGCTGCATTAGATGTTGGGTTTTACATTAGCTTAAGCGGGGTCATCACTTTCAAGAATGCCGAAAATTTACGGGAAATCGTAAAAACCATACCCTTAGACAGGCTCCTTGTGGAAACAGACGCTCCGTTCTTGGCCCCGATTCCCATGCGAGGGAAGAAAAACAAACCGGCCTTTGTCGGACACACAGCCCATAAAATCGCTGAAATAAAGCAAATAGGGTTGGAGGAACTGAGTCAGCAGTTAAGAACAAATACAAAAAAATTATTTCCCAAATGGGATATCTGAAATTTCAAATCTTTTAGACTTGTCGAATCGAAGACCCCAAACTCGCCAAATGGCCTCGCGAACAATGGCCGAAGACATTTTACTCTGGCCAACTCTGCGCTCTTCAAAAAGAAGGGGGAATTCAATGAATTTGAAACCAAGCTTTGCGGCCCGATACTTCAACTCAATTTGGAAGCTATACCCGTCTGACGAAATGGTATCGAGGTCCACGGCCTTAAGAACTTTGGAATGCCAACCATTGAACCCGCCCGTAAAGTCATTTATGGGTATCCCTAAGATAAGGCGCGAGTAAAAGCTTCCGCAGCGAGAAATGATCTTTCGCCCTAAATTCCAGTTTACAGACCCCCCACCCTTAACATATCGAGACCCAATGACGAAGTCATTTTGCTGGGCCGCTTGATACATGGGGAGCAAAAATTTTGGAGGGTGACTCCAGTCGGCGTCCATCTCACTTAAAAAATCGTAGCCATTGGTTATGCCCCAGTTAAACCCAGCCACGTAGGCTTTTCCCAAACCTTTTTTTTCAGTGCGCTTGAGAATGAAAACTCTCCTGTCTTTAATCATGAAGTCTTCAACAAGTTGGGCTGTTCCATCGGGACTTCCGTCATCCACTACCAAGACGTGGGAGTCGGGAGAAACTAAGAAGACGACCTTCATCAGTTCGATAATACTGTCTCGTTCATTATAAGTGGGTATGACAATTAGCTTTCTCATGACTCACTAGTAATTACTTAATTCTCACTAAAAGTCGAGTCCCGCTCTTCATATTTTCTTCGATTTTAGAATACCGAGCATCAATAAAGGCCTCATTACGAGTCAAAACGTACCTTGGCAGCTCATCTTGGTGCCAATTTATTGAATCTGTTGTCCTTAGGGACAATCTCCCTCCAAGAACGGGAGTAAAACAACTACTCGATGCCAGCGTATCCTCCCCAGGTATATGGCTGATCATTTCGTGGGTCGCCCTATTTTCGTCCGTTATCGTCCACCTCTCAGGCTTCCAGAAACAGAAAAAAGGATCTGGGCCTACGACGTTGTAGTAAACACAACTTGCCAGAAGTAGAAAAGAAAGAACTCCGTAAAAAAAAGGGACGCGATCTCTACTCTGGAGGCGCTGGTCCGTGGGGGAATGGTCCAGAAGGTACCGGTCCAGACGGTACCGGTCCAGACGGTACCGGTCAGAAAACATGATGACGCTGATGGCAGCCAGAGGAATAAGAAGAGTAGGCGCAACGTGGCGTCCATTGATTTCTGCAAACATCAAAAAAAGTCCGAATAAAATGACTTCAGGCACAAGCAACGGGATAAAACAAAAACAAGAAAGAAGGTCAAGGAGTCTTCCGCCGTAACTCATCCATAAAGAAGATTCAAAATAAATTTTGTTTTGGAAATAATGGAGAAAACCTAAACCGACCAAACTCAAAATAAGTATTGCCGATGTAATTTTCAGCCTTCGGTTCAGATTCCACCGGGGGCGTTCCGTAAGAAGAACAAACGGGCCTAATAAAACAGCCAGAAAACAAAAATTTAAATTGAGAAGACAAAGAGCGCTAAAGTATGCCCCCATCTGAAGGAGTCTACGTTTTGAAAAATATTCCGCAAACAGGAGGGCTAGAAAAGGTTGTGCCCAAATTTCAAGGGCTGCGGGATCGTGGAGGGAGTTCATTGTTAAGGGCGAAAACAAAACAACTCCAAAGAGGACCGAAGCTAAGAGGGAGTTTTGGGTTTTTCGCCAAGCAAAATTGGCGCAGATAACAGCCGTGCTGAGAATGGCCATCTCGTCCAAAAAAAGAAATATCGACGAGTCTGTTGTGAGAAACGTTATCGGCCACAAAATAAAAAAAAGCGGTTCGGGTCTGGCAAAAAAGAACAGTTTATTTAATGTTGGAATGTACGGGTTAAAAAACCCTTCGGACAGGCCGGAGAAAAACTGCGTGTACAATCCCAAATCATAGAAACCGTATCCAAAATTCATAAGAACAAAGTATCGCGGACCAAAAGTTATAATGAAAAAGACAAGGCCTAAAATCCAAAGAGCCATAAATTAAACCACGATCTCTTTAGTTGAATGTTTCTTCTTTCTCTTTGGAAAGCGCAGTGGAGGTCTGTGCGCAAGCCATACCTCGGGATCATTCTGACGGAGAGCAATGTACCTTTTAACCTTTTCGCAAGCCAGCTCTCGATTTCGCACATAGAGCACGGGATCAAAACCACAGTGGGGACAAGTGGACTCCACACGAGCACGAATAACAATGGCTATCTCCAAGAGAATAAGAGTCATAACAAAAATGGGGATGCCTTTGGGACTGAGCCGTCCCCAAAGAATATAGCTTAGAGCCAGGGCCACACCTAGGGCCTGAAGTATATTTACAAAAGAAATAGATTGTTTGCGATAAACCAGACGTGGGTTTCGGCAAAAAGCACAATAACAATAGATCCCTTTTGCCATACCCTCTCCTTTTGGTACCGGACTTCTCACAAGGGACTCGAAAAGGTACCCGGTACCTTTTATTGTACCGCGCTTAGAGTTTTTTCTAAAAGTCAGATTTTTGACGCTAGATCTTCTATGACTCTGCGCTAGACTGAACCTAGGGGGTTATTATGAGTTCTCGATGGTTTTTACTCTTAGTCTTAGCGACATTCTCTGTGTTTTCTGACAAATCCTTGGCTGCGGAAGAATCGTCTGAAGAACATTATGCTCCGATTCCAGAACTCAATTATCATCCTCCCAAAGACACCGATAACTCATCAATATTTGACGAAGTGCGCCTTCACGCCGGTGCGGCCTTCTTGACTTCATACCAAAATGTGCCTTTGGGGCAATCTCAAAGGGTCGAAGGAACAATGCGAGGGCTTCAAATAAATTTCGGCGTTGATCTTTTCAGTCCTAAATGGATTCTTCAAGGCGCACTCTTTACCCTTCCACAGACGAGCCTGGGCGGAGCGCAGATCTCTTCCAATGGGTTTGAGTTAAGTTGCCTTTACGAAGGATCGATTTTCGAACAGGTGACAATGCATGGCGGCCTAGGGATTGAAAGCCGAAACTATGGGATCAAATCGGCTTTAGGCGACAACTCTATGTCCAGCGGCGCTTACGTTTTGGCTACTGGAATTGATTATTGGCCTTCTTCTAGCATTAGCGCTGGTTTGGAATTGGCAGGACATCTCCCCATGGCCAGTGGGGATGATCCTTCTAGTATTGACTTAGGAGTACGATTAAACGGACACTTCTAACCGTTATGAGACAAATCCCTCCACCAGGCCTTCGACCCAACTGCCTTCTGACTCGATATCCTATCTGCTTCGTGCATGGCTTAAAAAATATTTTTTGCGCGAATAATTATTGGCACGGAATACCTGAATACCTTAGGGATCACGGGTACGAAGTTCATGAATTTTTTGGCCCCTGGCGAGGGCCACATCAAAAGCGACTTGATTTTTTTTCCACCGAAATACAGAAAGTTCTCAAGGGAAGTGAAAAGGTCCATGTCATTTCCCATTCCCTTGGCACCATCGATATGGTTGAGCTTCTAATGTGGCCTCAATTGGCGAATAAATTCTCAAGTGTGACTTTTGTCAGCCCTCCGTTTGGCGGCACGCCCTTTGCCGAAATTGGACTTATTTTTGGTGAAAAATTATTTGCGAGCACAAATTTTACTCTGACTTCAAAGTACGTCACCCCCATTATCAAGAAGTACAAAAAACCAAAGGACGTATTTGTGGGAAGTATTATCAGTCGCCCGCGCAAGTACCCCTTGAGCCTACAAGTCAGGATTCAGCACAAATTACTCACCAGGTACCTCCGAAGACGGGGGTTAAGTGAGGAAAACGATGGTTTAATTCCCCTTGAATCTCAACTTATAGCCAAAGGTCTAGGGGAGATTTTATTAGAATTTCCGGGGGATCACACCCAGGTTATCGGGGCCGGGCCCTGGCCCGATTCAGAAAAAACGGCTCATTCAGTTTTTTTGGAACATGCTATTTTTCTTGCAGAATACGATTTCGAGACCGCAAAATAGTAAAATGACTAACAGCAATGGTTTTAAACAACACGATTCTCCAGCAGCCCCCAACCAAAATTGGAATTGGGATTCTATTAGAGGTAGGATCAAAGAAATTCTAAAGTTTCTTCCCGCGTTTTTAAAAAACCCGGTTGAAGGTATAAAAAGGGTGCCGTCTTGGGATTGGCCCACTGTCATTCTTTTAGAAATTCTTTTTTCAGCCACCACAGGTTTTTTAACGGGAATCGTCGCACGGCACTTTTTATCTGTCTTAGCAGGGCTCATCTTAGCGCCGATTGTTGGACTCATTCTTTCTGCAATTATCTCTGGGCTACTTTATTACGCTTGCCTTTTTATTCTTCGAACCGAGGTCGAATTCAGAAGAGTATTTGTCATCGTAGTTTTAGCTAAGATTCCGTCACAAATTTTGTCAATCCTTACCCCCCTGATCAAATTTATTACTTTCGGCAGTATTATTGTTACTGCGCTCCTGCTCATCGTAGGCATTTCTGAGAATTTTATATTGGAGCGTAAACGTGTTTCCCAAATTGTTGGGGTTGCGGCCGGATTTGCCCTTCTCTATTGGCTTTACACCATGGTTTTGGATGTCACCACCAACCGCATAAAGGTTCAAGATTACACTCCCGACAGCCTGAGTCAGATTCATAAAGAGCTAAATGATGGGCAGTAAACTTTGTTAAAAGCACAAAGTTTAGAGTTCAGAGCTGCGAAGTCCAGAGTTTATAGATTGAAGCCGAGAGGGTATCGGCATCTTTAAGAAGCTCTTTGTTTTGGAGAATATCTAAACAAGCTGTAACTTCCCGATGTGAACATAGAGCTATATTATAGAAGCGAGCTTTTTCTTTTCTTGAAGCCTTAGATGTCCCCTCTGAGAGGTTTAAGACTGTTGAAAGAGCTGCTCTTTGAATTTGATCTTTAAAGTAATGGGGACCTTTGATTTTCTCAATTTTTCGATAAAGGTCTAAAGCCATCTGATAAGAGCGAAAGTTTTTAAGAATCATGTTTTAAATCTCCTTTTCTTTGCCATGAGGTGAGCCCTCCAAAAAGGGGCGTCACCTGGCGTGGCCCCTTTTTGGAGGGCCTCTTTAAACGGCAAAGAAAAGGAGAAAAACACCATGACCCAAAACTTTCTTTCATATCAGTGGGCTTTAGAAATTTACCGGGAAGTTGAAACCATAAAAACTTATGGAGAATTAAGAGATCAACTCCACCCGAGCTTCTCTATCGGTGGTTTTGAATCTGGCAGAAGGTGCAGGACGTTGGGGAAAGAAAGATCAAACCCGATTTTATAGAATTGCTCTTGGCTCTTTTCGAGAAATGGAGGCTTGTCTTGATATTCTAAAGGTTAGAGTCAATGAGAATACTCGACGCAAACTGGTTGCCAGTCTCATTAAGCTTTCTCGTCCTTCCTTACCGCTCCCGTTCCTCTTCCTGAACTGATTCCCGACTCCGAAACGAATAAAGAATATTCCCCGATTTCTGTCTACCCACTATATAGATAAAATAATTGTCGTTTAAATCATTGAGAATAGGTCCCTATAGACTGTCTAAATTCTGGCAGTCCTGGAATCCGTAAAAATAGGTAAAGATTAATGATATTATGGATTCACGGGGGTAATGGAAATGCGGACAAGCTATTCTCGATTAATTATAAAGGTATTTTTCTGCATCCTTTTTCTCTCTAATATTTTATTTTTTCAAAACTGCGCAAGTCAGGGGAGTGGCGCCTCTCCATTTAGCATAGCCCTAGGGAGCTCGGGTACTACGCCAGGAGCATTGTCCATTTCTCCAATCTCGTTAGCTTCAAATCAAATCCAAGTTGGATCCGCATATTCTGCGGCCGTCACCCTAACAGGGGCTGATCTCAGTGGAATTTCTTGCACGTGGTCACTAACCTCGGGCGGATCCACAATAGGATCGTCCGTCATCACCGCTGCTAACTCAAGCAGCGTTTGCGCCGCATCGTTAGTAGCTCCAGGCACTGTTGGCAATTACACTCTCAATGTCGTGGCCTCAAACGTAGGCGGCGAGGTGATCAGTCAGGCAACATCCTTAACCACTCAATCCGGAGCTCCAGCACCGAGTTATCAACTGACAATAAGTTCAAGTTCACCAAGCGCCTTCCTTGGGGAATCGGTAACTTTCACGGGAACAGCACTCACAAATATTTCAGGTTCCTATACCCTCTCCATTGGCAAAGTGGTAAGTGGAGTCCAAGCGCCTGTTGCCGGGTGCTCGGTCAGTTCGACAGGAACAACATTAAGTTTCACTTGCCCGATAATCCTTGCAACACTTGGGGCGGAGAGCTTCTATATCTCTCTCGTCCAAGGAGCCACGACGGTTCAAAATTGTACTACCACAAGTCCTAACTGTTTGGGGTCGGCTTACACGGTCAATGTTATAAATACCCCACCTCCTCGTCCTACACCTTGTAGTCCAACAACCCAGTTGGGACAAAAAGTATTCGTTCCCCTTTGCCAATAGGACTTATTTGATAAGGTCGGTACTCCCAAAACCTCCAGCGCCACGCTGGGTTTCGGTAAGATGAGAAGCTTCAAGAAATTGACATTGAACGGTCGGGGCTAGCACCAATTGCGCTATACGATCCCCATTTTTGATTTCAAAACGGGTTTCACCCAAATTAATAACAATAATTTTTAATTCGCCTCGGTAATCTGAGTCAATTGTCCCCGGAGAATTGATCAAAGCGATCCCGTTTTTAATCGCAAGTCCGCTTCGGGGTCGAACCTGAACCTCATATCCCTTTGGAATCTCTAAGCACAATCCCGTTGGCACCAAAGCCCGCTTTCCGGCTTCTAAAATCATAGGTTCTTTTAAGGACGCATGGACATCGCAACCACTTGCTCCCGATGACTGGTAGGTCGGAAGTAACCCACAAAAATGTTCTAACTTGGTAAATTTTACGATCGGCGTATCCGTGGTCACGATATGGCCTTTTTAGCTTTGGTGGTTTCCATATCTCCCATTACAAGTACCGCCATTTTATCCGCATCAAGAAGCTCCTGGGCGAGAGCCTTCACTCCTTGAGCTGTGACTTGATCAATGCTTTCAACAACAGATTCTACCGACATATATTCGCCAAAAGTCATTTCATTGACTCCCAAAGACGTCATCCGGTTCTCCATATCATCTGCACCCAAGAGAATTCCGCCGCGGACTTGTTGTTTGAAAAGTTCTAAACTTTTTGGATTTAGTTTTTTTCTTTTTAATTCCTTAATGTCATGGTGAATGGCCTCCATAACCGCACTCACACTTTTCCCCTCAGTAGCCACATAGACGCTAAGATTTCCACAGTCGGTGAAAGTTGTGAGGTTGGAATAAACGGTATAAGCCAATCCCCTTTTTTCTCGGATCGTTTGGTAAAACTTAGAGCTCATCCCGCCGCCGATCCAAGCATTAAGAACAAATGCGTCAAATCGTTTAGGACTTGTAAAACTCACTCCATCAAAACCAACAAGAATATGAGTTTGCTCACCTTCTTTTCTAAGTACTTCACGAAAAGGCGTCCATTTCGGTTTTTTCCTAACCAGACGTTTTACCCCTCTCTTTCTGACCCGAAACGATTTTTCGACCATTTCAACCACTTCGTCGTGGTCCAAGGCCCCCGCTGCCGCAACAATGACATTACTTCCGTTGTACCGTTCTTTATAAAACTTCAGTAAATCGGAGCGTTTTATTTTTTCAAGACTCTGCTTAGTCCCTAAGATGGGGCGCCCCAGAGAATAATTCTCATAAACTTTTTCAAAGAAGAGATCAAAAATAAATTCTTCAGGGGTATCTTCAGTCATAACAACTTCTTGAAGAATCACTTTTTTTTCTAAATCAAAGTCCCTTTGGCTAAATCTCGCGTTGCAAGTGAGATCTCCAAGAACTTCAATGTCGAGTTCGAGATCGTCTTTCAATGATGTTGTGTGAAAACAAGTGTACTCGCGTGTGGTATAGGCGTTGAGGTCCCCTCCGACGGCTTCAATAGATCTTGAAATCTCATTGGCTGATCTCGTCTTTGTTCCTTTGAAAACCATATGTTCGACGAAATGGCAGATGCCAACACTCTTTTCACTCTCGTCGCGCGTACCAATGCCAATGAACGCCCCAACGCATACGGATCTTTGGTAACGGTGGGCCTCGGTCACAACCGTGATTCCTGAGTCCAGCACGGTTTTTTTAAACATGTTGCCTAAACTTGCTTCGGCGGAGCCAAAAGCGCCTTACGAGACAGTTTGATTTTTCCCGCACGATCGACGTCAAGAACCTTGACGTCGATCTCATCCCCTTCTTTGAGGACCTCGGTCACCGCTCGAATCCGGTCGTGAGAGATTTCTGAAATGTGAAGAAGTCCGTCGGTTCCAGGCAAGACCTCAACGAAGGCCCCAAAATCCATAATCTTTTTCACCTTGCCGTGGTAGGTTTTTCCGATTTCAGCTTCGGCACAAATATTATTAATCATGGCAATGGCTTTCTTGGCAGCTTCGGGATCACTGGTGGCAATATTCACTTTACCATCGTCTTCGATGTCAATCTTAACTCCCGTAGCTTCAATAATAGATTTGATCATCTTTCCCCCGGGGCCGATGATCTCTCTGACTTTTTCGGGTTTCACTCGAATAGTCTCAATTCTCGGAGCATACTTACTAATATGATCGCGGGGAGCTGACATAACCTTATTCATTTCACCTAAAATATGAGCGCGACCCGCAGAGGCCTGTGCGAGAGCCGATTTCATAATCTCAAAAGTCACCCCTTCGATCTTAATATCCATTTGAAAGGCCGTGATTCCAGATTTCCCTCCGGCAACCTTAAAGTCCATGTCGCCGAGATGATCTTCATCACCCAAAATGTCAGAGAGGATGGCGATATCGTCGCCCTCTTTAATGAGACCCATGGCAATTCCCGCCACGGGCTCGACCACCGGCACGCCGGCATCCAGCATTCCCAGGCAACCCGAACAAACAGTTCCCATCGACGAAGATCCATTTGATTCCAGAACCTCACCAACCACGCGAATCATATATGGAAAATCCGCATGGGGAGGTAAAATAGCTCTTAGAGCTCTTTCGGCCAAGGCACCGTGTCCAATTTCTCGCCGACCTACTCCTCCCATCCGACCGGTTTCACCGACGCTAAAAGGAGGGAAGTTATAGTGGAGAATAAACTGCTTATAGTAGTTCCCGGACATGGAATCCATAAGCTGTTCATCGTCGCTGGTTCCTAATGTCACCGCCCCGAGGACTTGGGTTTCGCCACGAGTAAAGAGGCCCGAACCATGGCACCGCGGGAGAAGGCCCACTTCACAAGTGATTGGACGAATATCAGTAGTTGAACGCCCATCAATACGGGCTTTATCTTTTAAAATCATTTGCCGAGCGGCATTATATTTAACTTCTTCTAACAATCCGCCCAGTTCTTTTTCTTTTGCTGCTTTTTTACTTTCGTCTGCAATCGGAGCCACAAATTTTTCATTGGCTTCGTTGAGGGCAGCTTCAAATCCTTCATAGCGCTTAAGTTTTTCGCGAATATTTAGGGCTGATTTAATTTTTGGAGTCAAAAAGGCATCGACTTGTTTTTTGAAATCCGCATCGCCTGGCTCTGGTACAAACTCACGCTTGGGTCTACCCACCGCCGCCCGTAACTTTTCTTGAGCCCGTATTGCCGGTTGCACCGCTTCGTGGCCAAACTTTATGGCATCTAGCATTTCTTCTTCAGATATAAACTTAGCGCCTCCTTCAACCATAAGAACGGCTTTTTGGCTTCCGGAAATAATCATTTCCAATTTGGCTTCTTCAAGTTCAGCTACCGAAGGATTGGCAACGAGCTTCCCTTTAACCATGGCCACTTGGCAGCTTGCAATAGGTCCATTAAAGGGAATATCACTAATATGAAGAGCGGCCGACGCTGCAATTCCAGCCAAGATTCCTGGCTCTACGGAGTTGTCGACACTTAGAACGGTGGCTACAACTTGAGTGTCGAACATATAACCCGAGGGGAATAGGGGCCTTAAAGGTCTATCGGTCAAACGAGCCGTTAGAGTGGCATCCGTTGAAGGTTTTGCTTCTCTTTTAAAAAAACCGCCGGGAATCTTACCTGCGGCATAGTATTTTTCTTGGTACTCCACAGTGAGAGGAAAAAAGTCCTGCCCTGGCTTGGCTTTATGGGCTGAGACAACAGTCACTAAAACTTTTGTTTCATTACATGTGGCGAGGACCGCGCCATCGGCTTGTTTTGCGAGCTTACCCGTCTGAAGGGTTATTTCTTTATCACCGAGGGTGAATTTCTCTTCTACGACTTTCCAGCTTGGATGTTGAGCCATTGATGGCCTCCCTATTCATATTCGATTGAACCTAGCAACTTGGGCATTGGCCGTACCCGGCCCATGGCCGTATCTGGCCTACTTTCGGATTCCCAAATCGTCGATAAGGGTTTTATACTTCGCCGTGTCTCTATTTTTTAAATATTCTAAGAGCCGACGACGCTGTCCGACCATCTTCAGAAGACCTCGACGAGAATGAGTATCTTTAACATGAGTTTTAAAATGAGCCGTGAGATCATTTATACGAGTCGTGAGAAGCGCTATTTGAACTTCAGGACTCCCCGTATCGAGCTCACTTCGACGATGTTTTTTAATGACAGAAGATTTTTGATCTTTTGAAATAGCCATAGAAACTCCTTAAATCACAGTTTTAAACATCCAGATTGGCCGGCGGCTAGGCGGGACATCCAGAAAATTGCTTTGAGGCATTTAACTAGATATGGCGACTTCTGTCAATGTGAAGTGCAGTAAAACAACAGCCTGTCACGACGAAAAAACCCGAGCTATTTTTATTCCTTTTTGCTCGTCTCGGACAATAAGAGCCAGCAAGCCCCCGTCTTCGTTCAAAATTCTCACCCCAGACTCAAAGGCAAAATGAATGATCTGAGTATAAACACCTCTAGGGATTTGGCCGTGAACCATAAGACTATGATCTCGACCAGTAATTTTAAGAGCAGGCCAATGTCCCAAGACATCGCTTAGAGGGACGAGGCGACCAGCCAAACCCTCGAAAGTTTCTGTGGCCAAGACGTCGAGAGGGCGCGCCTGATTGATTTCGAAGCTTCCAGACCTTGTTCGCCTTAAAGTCTCGACGGTGGCCCCGCATCCCAGACGGTCCCCAAGCTCCTCGACCCACGATCGAACATAAGTTCCCTTTTCGCAGTCCATTTCCAAATTAACTTGGCCATTCTCATATCCCAATACCTTAATAGAGCGGATCGACATCTTTTTTGTCGGAATTTCCACGTCCTCGTTTTTTCTGGCGTACTCGTAGAGTTTTTTTCCTTTAACTTTAACGGCTGAGTATTTTGGAACTTTTAAATTGAGCTCACCCTGTAGCGAAGGAAGCACTTCTTGGATTTGGCCCTCAGTGATTTGGGAGACGTCCTTTTCCTCCAAAACTTGTCCGGTGATATCTCCTGAATCGGTTCTGATTCCAAGCTTAATGCCCACAACATAGGTCTTTTCTTCAGCCATAACATATTGACTGAGTTTTGTAGCGTCTCCTACCAGGCAAATCAGGAGTCCTGTAGCTAGAGGATCAAGAGTTCCCCCGTGACCGATGGCCCTATTTTTTAGAATCCTCCTAAGCTCGTCGACCACGTCATGACTGGTAAGACCTGAGGGTTTGTCGATTAAATACACGCCATTTTGATTCATTTTGGCTCCGAGTCGTCTGAAGGATCATCCGGTGGAGTGAGCTCACCAAGAAGTTTCTGAATTTTGTAACTATGCTCCAAGCCCCTATCGAAAAAAAACTCTAAGCGAGGGGTATAACGAAACCTAAGGGTCTTGCCCAAGTGAGCGCGAATCTTATAACTAGACTGTTGAAGCCCAAGCTCGGACTCTTCTCTTTGCTTCTCGGTACCATAGGAGGTGTAATAGACTCTTGCTGTCTGGAGGTCCGCGGTCATTTTGACCTCGGTGATGGTCACAAAACCAATGCGATCATCTTTGACACCATTAAGAAGAAATTTCGCAATCTCTTGGCGAATGGTATCTGCCATTCGCAGAGGCCTTAGAGACCCCTTAGGACGTGATTCTTGATCCATACTTCCTATCTTACGTCAGGAGACTAGCAACCTGCTCTTTAATGAAAGCTTCAACAACATCTCCCACTTTGAGATCATTATAATTCTCGATCCCCAAGCCACACTCATAACCTGTTTGAACCTCTTTAACATCGTCTTTGAAACGTCTCAGTGAAGCCAGCTTACCCTCGTACACGACTCGACTCTCTCTGAGCAATCTCACTTGAGCCTGTCTAGTGATTCGTCCGTCTATGACAAAACAGCCAGCTACGGTCCCGACTTTGGGCACACTGAAAAGAGATCTGATTTCTGCTCGACCCAGAGGCTTCTCCACAAAGGTTGGAGAAAGCATTCCGGTCATCGCTTTTTTAATATCATCCACTATTTCGTAGATAATGGAGTAGGTTTTGATTTCTACCCCTTCACGAAGGGCAATGGCATTGACTCCGGTTTCAGGACGAACATTAAAGCCAATAATGATAGCGTGACTTGCCGATGCCAGAAGAACATCGCTCTCATTAATCCCACCTACGTTTGAGGCTAATACTTTAATCTTAACTTTCTCCGATTGATCCTTAAGCAATAGATCTTTTAAAGCCTCTGCTGATCCTTGGACATCAGCCTTGATCAGAATAGGGAGTTCTTTGACATCGCTTGATTGGACCTTAGCAAAAAGATCCTCAAGAGACATTTTCAAAGGACCACCCACAGGCCCTTTGGCTTTTTCTTTTCGTTTCTCGACAATTTCCCGAGCGACTTCCTCGTCATTCACCACATCGAAGGTGTCTCCGGCATTAGGCACAGAATCAAGCCCAAGTACTTCAATGGGTGTACCCGGCCCCGCTTCTTTAATTTGACTTCCTTTATCGTTCATCATGGCCCGAATGCGACCGTAAGCCGTCCCCGCGACAAGCTCTTCTCCAACTCTTGCCGTGCCTTGCTGAACGAGTAGAGTGGCCACAGTTCCTCGTCCACGCTCAACGCGTGCCTCAACAACTGCTCCACTTGCGTTTCGTTTTGGGTTTGCTTTTAACTCTAAGACTTCTGCCTGGAGCAAAACCATTTCCAAAAGCTCTTTAATGCCCTCTTTCTTGGCTGCAGAAACTTTG
>JABDDW010000009.1 GCA_013287405.1 Deltaproteobacteria bacterium | reverse complement strand
AGTTGCGTTTGGATTGGAGGCTTTTATATCTGTCAATGTATCGGCACCTGCCAATATAGAGGTACTTAGAATTCCAACAGTAATAATTACACTTGCTTTGATCATTACAAACTCCTCAAATCGCTAAACCTGATTGTGTAACTTAAAAGTTGCTGCATGGCAATATAAATTCTTTGGTTAAGTAATTTGTGGGCACAGTTTAAGTTTAAAAATTTCGACGAAAAACTAATGTCTAAAAGTTTTTACGCCCCTACTAACGCGACGGAGAGGCGTTAATGGCTAAGCAATTGCTGATTCATATGGTCTGGTAAAGATTGGTTCAATCCAGAAACCGAAATTGGATTTTCTGGATGGTCATTGGGCGCCAGGGCTGGTGAAAGAGTCACGTCCTCTCCTGGGTGTGTTAGAGACTCTAAATTACTTGCACTTTGACCTGGCACTAATTTATATTTGTTTGAATTTAGGATCAGAACAGCCTTATCTGACACATGAAGAATATTACTCAACACAAGATCCCCAAATTTGTAGTTTGATAATTTAGAGACAGAATGCGTACTCGTGTTATTTATGAAATTTAGACAGGTACTTATAACCTGTCCATCGGAATCGCGACAACCGTTCCCGTCACAAATACCATCGGTAATCTTGCCAAGAGATGTCTCCTGTTCTGCGAAAGGATCCGAGGTATAAAAGGGCTTTTCGAAGCTAAAAACTATACGCGGAGGTTTAGGAGAGTTCGCAATAATTTGTTCTGCGCAATAAGAATAGCTATTTGGATCAGAGGCGGAACAGGTTGATACAATTTTAGCCATGGTTAGTTTTTCATTCTCAAGAAATACTTTTGTTAAAATGGGGGAATCTGGTTGGAAACCGTCCCTTTTGGCGTTTCTGTACGGCTTGTTTATATCTGTATAGCGCCAGTCCTGTTTTACATCACCACAGGCAGTCTTCACGGCCCATTCAAGAGGTTCTTCCGTGTCGAGATATAATGCAAGTCCATTGAGATCCTTAACATCTACGCCCTTCGGTACACGCAATTTTACCAATGATCTTTTGCCTGGCACCTCTGCCTGCCGCCTGTCAGTGTACTTATACCCATTAGGGTCGGGTACAAGGGAGGTTGTATAGCCACCCCAACGCTCCGAATACGTATCATTGTATGCGTACTGGGCTCTCCAATGGGATTTTTTGATTTCAGTCTTAACGAAGTTAAGACTGCCCACTTTACATTGAGGGAAAATATAAGCTGCTGGGCGTATTAAGTTTAAGGAAACACCTTTCATTACCTCGTTTTGAATATGATTTAGATTATATTCTTGGGGAAGAAAAGTAGGTGCCCTTCCCTCACACTCTGTATAGCCGTATACATGTATGCTTTCAGCACTTAGAACTGAAAAAAAGAGAAAAAAGGCAGCTATAAAAACTCTCATAAACTTACCTCGATTTAGAACCGTCAGCGACTCGATAGCGTTCCATTTTTTGCAGGATACCCACTACCCCGAAAACTGATATGTGTTTCCTTTAAGACCAAGCTAACAACAGCAATATAGGTACCATATCCCGCGTGGTAAAACAGCGCGTTGATCTTAATGGCGCTATATCTTTTACAAAAACAGTCTAAGGTTTGGGTGGTTAAATTCAAATTTTATTGGACAAATAAGCGGCAGAAAAAAGAGGCAGAGAAGGAGGTATTATTTGTTTAACCCAGGGTTGTACCCTCGAAGTCTCCTTTAGTCTAAAGTCATAAGTTTATCTGGGCCTTCGCTAATGGGTATTTGGCACAGTTTTGGCTCCTGCCTACGACATGTTCCTGAGATATCTGGTCGTCGTCACTTTATCTTCGTTCCTTAGCGTTGCTGTACAGTCATTTGCATATACAAATATACGGCAAGAACGGAGTTACAAAGAAGACCTGTATCAGATGGATTCGTACATTATTCCTAATGAAAATTATTTTGATGCTTACGCTCGTATTCTTGGCAAGAGGCGCGGGGCTTATATAGGCGTTGGGACGTTTAGAATTTTTAATTCCGTTCAATACGGTAACTTCGACGTTGTTATTGGGATCGATTACCAAAAGGGTTCAGTGGTATTTAATAAATTTATCTTGCGATGTTTACTTGAAAGTAGCAATCGCTATGAATTTTTAGCAATGATTTTTGGGAAAAACTTCGATTCTAGAATGATGCGGCTGATGGTACGAGGTAAGGCGTCAAAGGCTTCGTTTCAAAAATGGTTATTCTCAGAAAAAGATTTAAACCAGCAAGCTTCAGTTATTTTTGGAAACGAATTTGGGCCTCGAGCTACATTTACCTACAACAGACTTCGGCTCGGATTTGATACTATTAGTCGCAAAACGCCATCAGCGTGGAATCATTCGATCCTTGGATCAGACAATGCCTACGCTAAGGCGAAACAATACGCTCACGACGGCAAATTTATTTTTATCATGGGGAGTTTAACTGGGAAGAATACCATGGCAGACACGGCCCGATTCCTGAGAGCCAAGGGTATTCCTGTTTCGGTTTTAGACCCCTCGAATGCCTTAGATCCTATGGATGAAGTTAATCGAAAAGTCTTCATGGTCAATATCGAAAGATTTACCTATTCCGATGACGCCATAGTCCTCTTTACCCATAGCAAATCATACTATTATTTTAACCCCGTTGGAGTTGGTACTCCATATGCTTCACTTCTTAGCGTCCTTGATAAAAGTTTTGACGAATTTATTTACTTTGGCGCTCCAATATCGGGATATCTGAAAATTTTAGCTAACAAAAGTGTATTACCTGACGACGTAAATGGAGTGGGTCCCAACACAGGCACAAAAATCCTATTTCCGAAATTAAAGGATCTATCAATTTGTACTAGAATTCTCGCTTTTTAGCGGGCTGCTAAGGTGGTGAGTGCCCAAGCGACTTCCTACGTGAATCCAATGATCCCGAAGGGGCCGTGCACTAATTGCGTATCCAACTACCATTACCTCCCTGAAATAATCTGATTCCCCATTTACTCCAGTTAGTTGGGCCGATTCATCGAAAAGAGGGCCCCCGCTGGTTCCCGGATCTCCCGCGGTCGAATACTCAACCAAATTGCATTGTGGATTGGGGTCGTTCTTAAGCAGTTCAGACGCTTTAGTGATCCTAAGCAGCTTTGCAGAACCTGCGCTTAAGCCTTCGCCCAAAATATTTCCTCAAACCACTAAAGACTCCCCAACCACTGTAATCTTTGCCACGGGGAGAGGAGGGCCCTTTATACCCGTTTTCACGTCCGGTGACATTCGGTCCTGAACCGTGCGGTCATGATGAAAATCATTCCGAAATACAAACAAAAATTGTTTCCAATCCGCTAAATTCCAAAGATCCGAAGATTTGCATTAATCCAGAATTGGTTTTTGAAATCCAACGCTTGCCTCTAATATCAAGATACTTCTCCCTTTTTGATTTCCGGAAACCCGTAATGGTGGGGTAATACTTTCAATTTTCAAATTGTGTCTCTTTTCATCAGGTTCGGCACCTACAAGGGAATATCTTCTTTTTCTTTTCCGGAAATCCGTGATTTGAATCGTGCAATCCTTGGCCTCAAAACTTCAAGGCATTAGTCGTAGAACTGAATTACCTAAAATACTCACCTACTTACAATCAAACTGCCTAAACATAATCCAGTTGGCCCCCTCCTTGCTCATAGGGTTTCCATCGTCTCGAAAGGACATTTGTATGACTTCGTTGGTTAAAGATTTTTTCGCTCTAGTTCATGCCTCAAAGTTTCTTCGGTTTATTAATGGGTCCGAGATCACCCTGAGTGATGGGACGAAGGCGACATTGAAGGTGAAAGGAAGCGACCGGTTGCCAAGGAGGCCAGGACTACGCCTTTCAAAATATTTGTTCCGTACAGAAGTTCAGTCTGGAGATGTCATTGAATCGGGCTGTGGAGAGGATGACTCAAAACTTCTTGCCTACGAAAAGAGCCTCGCTGAGGCGGTCGAGCGCGTGATCTTTAGATTGATGAAGAATAAGGGCGTGGGAACTGAAACTACTAGTGGCTGGGCTGCACATATTTCTAAAGATAAAGCGAGAAAAGCAGCTCTCGAAGAACTTAGTGAAAGAGATGCTATTATGGTTCATTGGCTCCTAAAAAAGCCAATGATTGAGATAGACCCAAAATCGTTTCCCTACTGGTTAAAGCAATGGGTTAAAAATGAGTTATCGCTTCACCCAATCTTAAAGCGACTGCGAGTTCTTGTGACATTGGACGGTTGGTCCCCAACGGTAACTTCAATTCTCATGACTGATCAGGGTCGCGGAGTATTATCCCACGCCTGTGCCAACACATTGACCATGACCCTACGAAAAGCAATGACTGAGACCTGTAGACTTGCGACCAATATTGATCACAAAAACTTTTATGAATCCTCACACGATTTACTTTTAGATAAAGTTTCGAAAATAAATCCTGAAGACCACGGAATGCTTTATGCCTATCACAGCGTCTTGCCCGATTGGATCTTCGGGGATATTCAACCATGGGGTAAAATAAAAAAGGAATGGATTGAAGCTAAACGAAAAGAACCTCCACCGGAGCAATTTACGTTCTATGAAGTTGTCGAAGCGCCACTTAGCGTGGGTTTCGTAAAATCGAATGCTGTTCAAGATCTTTATTTCGGATCGACGAAAGAAGCTCTTAGGAGCGGCAAAATTAATTTTAATCGTCTGAATATTGGCGGGGTAGCTAGTGGCCTCAATTTAGCGCCCCATTTTATTTCTTAAACTGATGGAGGAATTATGTCAGTTTTTAAAAAACTCGTTCTATCTACCCTTTTTGTTGCAGGTATTTTCACCAGCGCAACGCAACTTCTTGCCTCGGTCAATACCGTAAAGCAAAATAATAATCCTACGGCTGGCGGTCAGGGTAATACCGGAATCTGAAATTGGGACCCGCCGTGGTTCTTTGAGCTCCGGCGGGTTAACTTTTTATGAAAAAACTTTGGGTGTTTTTAATATGTACCATGGCCTTTTTAAGGGGCTCCGACTCTGTCGGTAGTAACGGTGATATCATGCATGAAGTAAGAACTTATATGTCTTATACCTGGCCGGTCGATCCGGCAAAAACCATAACCCTAGCCGAGATGGATTTATCATATGCTCTTGGAACAACTCTTGTTGAATGGGGACCCTCAAAACAGATCGTCGCCGGTGCTGCTTCAAAATGGGAGCCCGTTGGTGAAAACACTCTGCGTTTTACTCTACGAGATGGACTAAAGTGGTCCGACGGAGAAGAAGTCACAAGCGAAGAGGTGAAGCTTTGCCTTGAGCGTGGGATGGCCGCACACCCCGAGGATTGGCGGAGCCTCCACAATATAGTTGCCCATATTGTGACCCCATCTTATCACGTCGTTGAATTTAAACTTAGAGCACCTGGCAATCCCGATAGCCTTCTTGGAAAGCTCACGGAATCCAACTTTGCCATTCTTAAAATCAACCATGGGAAGGTCGATGTAACCAAGACGACCGGTCCCTTTTATGCAACAAAGCTCTCTGAAAATGAATTGGAGCTCCAAGCCAATCCAAATTATATTCATCACTCAGAAAAGATAGCGTCAACAGTTATAATTAGGCAGACCCCTAAAGGAATGAGCCCCCAAGATATTTTGCTCCAGGACAAATGGCCAAACCTTGTTCAGCTTTCTTCGATTATACCTGATTCGACATTTCAAAAATATAAGAGTGAAAATTTTGATTTCTGGAAACGACCGACAGATCGAGTTTTTATTTTTCAAATGGGAAAGCGTACCTTCAATGAAGATGGTAAGGCCCTATTCCGATTTTTGTACTCCAAAATAAAAAGAGAAAATTTGGTCTTGGGTCTCTCAGGATACGATTTGACGGCACAACTCTTTCCAAGAGGTTACCCACTCCATGATCCGACTTTTGACAAAGCAAAAGTTTCAATGACGGATCTACCCGCCACGTTCAAAAATAGGCCGCTTGAAATTATGCTGAGCCCTGAACGAGTCAGCCCTATTTTGCAGAAGAATATCGAGAGTGAGATAACGCGTATCACTGGTCATAAGCCAAAAATTATTCAAGTTCAGATGAACGAGGTCATGGATCAATACAAAAACGGCCAGTATGATTTCTACGTCGGAACCGTCGGTCTAGCCGACCCGGATCCCGAAGGCCTTATGTCCTTTTATTTTGAGAATGATTTTAAAATCGTACCGGAGGTGGGGGAGAACTTCATCGACCGCCTTAACACGGCCCGACGGCAAAAGAGCGATGAGACCAGGGTGGCTAATATGAGAGCCATATTAACTGATGCCACCTATAAGGGACATATTGTTCCTCTTTTCCACCTATCTACCGTCGGGATAGCCCGCGGTGACATTGATTTAAGCCAGGTTCCAATAACTGATGAATCGGTGACTCTTTCAAAGATTCGCTTCAAGGGGGTTACAAATTGAAACGGATCCCAAAGAACAGTCTACGGGCCTTTTTTAGAAAACAGGCGATTAAGTGGTCTCTCATCGGCCTGTGCCTTGTTCTTGTCTTTGCGCTACCTGCTTTCTTTTGGATAATTAAGACAGCTTCGGAAAAGCATCTTCTTTCCCTCGCTGAAACTACTACATTCGCATTTCGTCCGAGAATCACCTCTCCCGTTGGAGACATACGCGCGGTCCAGGCCCAGATGATTGATACTGTCCATTTAAAACTTACTGAATCTATCGTTATTAGAGATACTGAGTTGAAGGCTATCTATAATAACGGGAATCCCAACGAAAAACCCGCTTGCCCACCGTCAAAGTTGGCTTGCTGGATAAATCACTTCAGCCAAATTGAACACCTTGAACCTATTTACTTTAGTAATGACAGTGGCGGTTCTCTCTTTGGTTATGCAGATTACAAGGTGAATCCAGTCTTTGACCATACATGGTTTTTGATCTTTGTATTCCTTGTGCCGGTGATTTTCATTATTCAAGCTTTGGGGCTCTCAGCGGCCCTTGATAACTCAAGCGCTACTGTTACTGATAAGTTATCTCAATGGGCCAAACAGGTTCGCAAACCTGAGAATTCGCCATCAGAGAATAAGGAGATGACAGCTCCCTTCAAAGAGTTTGAAGATATGCAAACCGCGATTAATGGTCTTCAAAATGAAATCGTAAGGCTTCAAGGGGTCGCAGTGGATGACGTAAAATCCAAACTACATCTTGCAGTTTTACAAGAGGTTGGTCATGACCTCCGAAATCCAATCAGTCAGGTTGAAAAATATTTTGCCGTTCTTGTTGCATCGACTCTTCGTACAGGAACCATGGACTTAAATAAGGTTGAGGACGTAGAGAGAACCTTGAAGAGAGTGAAAGATGTTTCAGAACAGGTAAAGGGCCTCCAAGATGGGCTGGCTTCAGAAGAGAAGTATTGTTCCATCGTTGAACAGGGAAAAATTCTACTAAGTGACATGGCACAAAATTCTGATGTTATAGAAAGAAAAATCCAATTTAAATTTGATGCCGAAGAAAACGTGGGGACAACTCAAATTGCCCCAGTTGCCTTCCAAAGAATATTTGAAAACCTATTGCGTAATGCCATCGACGCGGTTCCTGATGGAGGCGCTGTCGAGGTAAATATTAGAAATCGCAATGGACGCCCGACGTTGATAGTTATTGATAATGGTCATGGGATTGCCGACGAACATAAAAATCAGATATTTGATTTCCTTTTTACGACGAAAGGAACGCGCGGGACTGGACTAGGCTTAGGAATTGTAAAGAATCTTTGCACTTTCTTTGGGGCCGATGTTCAGTTTCAAAGTGCTTTGAACCGGGGCACTACCTTTCAAATTTCTTTTGTACCAGCCGGGGAAATAGGAGTAGCAGTATGACTAATAAGATCTTAATGGTAGATGATGATAAGGAAAATCTAAAATCTACCTGTTCTCTTCTCGAAGAGTGGGGGTACATCGCTGAAAAAGCCGAAGGTGGCCAACAGGGTATCCTTAAAGGCGCTTCGCCTGATTACTCAGTTATTCTTATAGATGTTCGGATGCCGGGTATTAAGGGCTTCGAAGTTGCCCGTGAGATTAAGAAAATCAATTCGGAGTCAGTTCTTTTGATGTACTCTTGTGACAAATCCCGCGAGGCGTTAGATGAGGCTTGGGATGCTGGAGTGTCGAAGTTCATTGAAAAGGACATGGCTCTCCCTAAATTTCAAAAGTTGTTGGCAAACTATTGTGACCAGTATCACCAAACACGAAAATTATTAGGAAATGAAATGTCCTCAACGGCTCGTGAAGAATACATAGCCTCTGTTGGCATGGTGGGAAGATCGCGGCAATTAGCCGATATTGTTCGAATTATTTATAATTATAGGGAGAACAATTATTCTGTTCTCATTTTGGGTGAGACAGGAGTGGGTAAGGAGCGTGTTGCGAGGGCCTTACACACAGGACTAGAAGAAAAGTATAAAAAAATTAATTGTGCGTCGTTTAGGTCTTCAAATCTCTTAGAAAATGAGCTCTTCGGCTCTGAAAAGGGGGGATTCACTGGAGCCATGGGTCGAATCGGTATCATCGAGGCTGCTAACGGCGGTACAATGTTTTTTGATGAGCTCCATCAGCTTGATCGTGATGCCCAAGCTAAGCTCCTTCGCACCTTTGAAGAGAAAACTATAAAAAGGGTTGGTGGGCGAGATGAGTACCCTATCAATTTCAGAATTATTGCAGCCACCCAGACAGACATTGAACAGAGAGTGGCAGATGGGCGGTTCCAGGAGGATCTTTACAATCGCGTTAACGTTTTAAGAATTAATATTCCACCGCTAAGGGAGCGCCCAGAGGACATTGGCCCTCTCGTTCGTAGTTTTTGTGACGACCATTTCAGGGAAACAGAAAAGAGAAAATTCTTTTTAGAAGAAACGATCAGGTGTTTTGAACGTCACGATTGGATTGGTAACGTCCGAGTTTTGAAAAATTGTGTTAAAAGACTTTTGGTTGATGTAAATGATGAGGTCATTCGACCAAAGCACCTTGATCCAAAAATTTTTAAGACTTCAGCACCCTCACAGCCCCTATTCAACTATGGCCTTTGGAAAAAGAAACAAGAAGACGATACAATATCATACTTCCATGAGGCGCTGAGGGTTTGTAACGGCAATGCAGCGGAGGCCGCGGAGTTCATTCATATCCCTCCTTCAACTTTTTATGATTTAATTCGCAAACTCAAAATAAAATTTCCAAAGGGTCATAATGCGCCCGCTCCTGAGACCTAGAAATTTTTCTTTAATATCCTATTAAAGGAGATTTGCGAACCCATTCTGTGCTAATGAGTTGGGTAATCATGAAAATTGCAAGATCCTCGCGGGACATAAATGGTTTAAGGCCATCATAGTGTAAGCTCGCCTTAGTGCCACCCCGTGCTGGCCCATTTGTCAGTCGGCCAGGACGAACATTTATATAATCTAAATTACTTCCAAAAAGGTGGACTTCTCCCTTCTCCTTATCTTCGAATACCCTGCCGAGAAAAAGGGGGAGGATGACTTTTCGCATGATGAAAGGTGAACCTTGGCGGCTGTCTCCTGCCCCCATAGCCGATAAATTGACCAAGCACTTAACACCATTCTTAGTCATTGCAGACACGAGATTACGCATAAAGACCTCTTGAAGATCATCCTTCTTTAGTGAACGCGGTCCAAACGCTGACATGACCGCATATTGCCCTTTGGTGGCTCGTTCAAGCGATGCGACATCACGCGCTTCGCCTTGGGCAATATCGAGGTGTAAGTGTTTAATTTCGAGTTTGGCGGGGTCTCGTACAAAGGCCGTAACATCATGGCCATCTCTTAGAAGATGTTTCAGGAGATGATTTCCAGTAAGCCCTGTGGCACCAATGACAAGTACTTTCATAGCGGGTGAGAGAAGTGTCGCAAGTCAATATCGCAAAGTCAAAGGTAATTATTTTAACACGGTCACACCGATTGATTTCTAAATCCATTCCGGAGTCCCGTGTCTCTAAAGAAAAACTCACGATTTCTCATAAACGGATTTCCGTATGCCCCGGAAATCCGTAAAAATCTTAAGTGTTGAATTTTACTTTCTATTTATTTTTTAATCACGAAAATCCGGAAAATTTCCATTTTCATATTTTTCCAAAAATTTGGCCTTTTTTCTTTTTTCACTTTAACTCTCACGCACTTCCATCGCTGGCATGTTTTTTAGAAAATCTTGCAGTTTGTAAGTGTGAGGACCCAGGGTTTTTTCGGTCCTCAGAAAGAAGGTTAAAAAGATGGAAGATCAAATACCAATGTTCTCGTCCTGCCCTAGATGTGGAGAAAGGGGTCTGGATATTCTTAAGACCCACTCCTTTTGTGTGTTATGTGACTTCAGCCCAGATTTAGCCCCTGGAGCCGATGATTGCGCCGTCCCTCAATGGGCTCTGGAGGCGATCAAAAATCGGCCCCTTACGAAATGGGACAAGACGCCTGGGCGTCGACTCGCGAAGACCGAGGACGCTACAGAAGGTGAAATGGAGTTGGCGATATGAAAAAGCCCGAACCATGTTTCATCAAATGTCCGATCTGCGAACAATTCAGCTTCGCCAAGTTTCCAGACCAAGGCTACTGCACGCCATGTGATTACAGGGAGGTCTATGTCCGTCGCCTTGACGTCTCCGATGGACTCTACGTGGATCCCTACGAGGTCCGCGACTGTGAGGCAGCTTTGGAGGAAGTAGCATGATTTTGAAACTCACTAGAAAGATTTGCCGATCTATCTGGAAGGTCTTCGCTCTAAAAAAGCAAGATCTTACATACGAAGATTGGCTCCGTCTTGAATATCGAGGCGAGCACATGCGCACGAATTGGAAAAACCATATCCGCTTTAGACGAGGAGAAACCAAATGAACGAATTTAATAATAGGAGATCCCTGTCAAATAGTCGTCATAGGCTTCAGTTTGAAATTTTCAAAGGTGTAGTAAACGGCGATGGGACGTTTGAAAAAATCAGACTTGCCGGACTTGGTTTCTTGAGAGAAGGGAAACATGAGTATCAACTCAAAATATTTTCACGCATGAGTGAAAGATATTTTGTGAGATCGATTGACACTCAACAGGGCACTTATCAAGTTTTAACCCGGGACGAAATTAAAATTAATGAACGAGCAGCTAGAGTTTACTGGTGCGAAGTGGGTGATGCGAAAGTCATTCCTTCCCTTGGGCTTATGGAGATCAAAATTGATCTTTGTTCAGAGCCCGTTTACATGAGCATCTTCCCTCGGAAATTTGAAAGACAGGTCAAACAACTGGCACCACCGGTTGGGCTTAAGGTGGTCGCGTGAGGGGTTGGGGAATTGGGACTTTATTCTCCAAGATCAATATAGTTTTGAAAGGATCTTTATGACGAAAAGACAAATTCTTCTTTTATCCATAATAGCATTGAGTGTGTTGACGTTTCTTCCTGAGTTTACCCATGCGTCTTTGGAATCTTCGCTCTATGGAATTAAAACTAAACTTACTGGTGTTATTCTTCCAGTGCTTTCAGTAATCGGAATCTGCATTGCAGCAATTTCTTTCTTCACTGGCAATCCAAACGCCAAGCAACATGCATTTTTTGCGGTGATCGGTGCTGCGATTGGTTTTGGAGCTCAAGCTATTGTCGATTTTATTTCGCAAACTGTGCATTAAGGAAGGGGTAATACTTTGGAAGAACAAGAACTTTTAGCCAGTCGAGTCCCAAGGGCGTTGGACTTAAAGAACAAACTTTTCGGTTTTGAGCTCGCTGACGTCCTGATCGTCTTTTTCAGCTTGTCAGTCACAAATTTAATTTTTGGGGGGACACATTTCCGTGTCCCCCTAGTGTGGGGAGCAAACACGGTTTTAGCTTTGGTTCTTCACTTTTCAAAGAAGGGAAAACCTGATGGTTACCTTCAACATCTAGGCGAGTATTTGAGTACCAGAGAACAAAGATTCGCTGGACTCCCCGATTGCAAGTACAAGAAATTTTTTAGAGAGGAAGAAAATGGGCAAGTTTAAAGAAATGGCAATTTCTGAAGAGCTTCCATATTGGGAGTTTGTTGGAGATCCCCAACCCCATGTTATCTTAACCGATGGGTCACTAACAGCAGGGCTTAAGATTGATCTAGTGGATGTTGAGTGTTTTGACACCCTATCAACAAATCACATGACGGCCCAGATCCGATCACTTCTGAATTCTCTGAATGACGGGAGTAAGGTCCAGCTTGTCTTGAGTATTGACTCAGATTTTAGTGAGTTGCTGAATAAACATGAAAAGCAACTCACCGAAGATGCGCCCGAAACTGTAAAAGAACTGTCGGCAAAAAGAGTGTCCCAGATACGTGAGGAAATTAAAACTCGCATTCTTTATCGCCCGACGCTTTATGCCTTTATCAATTTAAAGCAGACGGAAAATAGTCCCCTTTCTTTTTTTAAAAAGGAGGAGGAGTTTTTGAAACAAAGTGATGAGAAATACAAATCTACCCTTGAGGAATTGAATCAACAGCTCAATTCCCTAAAATCCTCTTTTGACATACTGGGACTTGAGACGAAAAACTTAGAGCTCAGTGACCTTATCGAAATTACATATAGGTTTCTCAATCCGACGAGAAGCACTTCCGTTCCTCATCCTGATATTTTCTCACCAACTGGCATCCAAGTTGAAAGCGAAGCCCTGAAAGGAAACCCCTGAAAGGAAACCCCTGGCTTGCTCTGGACTCGCCGAGATCCCAAATTGCTTTTGGCGATTTAGTCTTAAATTATGAGAATTTTATTTTAGATGGAAAGGCTCATAGAGTCATTACCCTTAAGACTTTGCCGGAAATTACTTTTGCTGGAATGATCGCTGGGTTACTACGCCTTCCATTCCATTATGATTTAATTCTGTCGGTAGTCGTTCCGCCTCAAACCAAAGAAATGGAAAAACTAAAAGCCAAGCGTCGGATGGCCCACTCAATGGCATCGGGTCCGGCAAATCGCGTAAGTGATCTTGAGAGCGAATCGAAGCTATCATCTACCGAAGAATTAATGCGGGAGCTCATCAACACTGGGCAAAAGGTTTTCACTTTTGAACTCACTTTCATACTGAAATCCGATCCTAGTAAGGAAGGGTTAAGACAGCTCGACGTCTCTACTCGTGAACTCTTGTCAAGGCTTCGGTCCCTTAACGGGGCCGAGGGCCTGGTTGAGTCCCTAGCTGGATGGAAGATCTTTAAGAATAATCTGCCAGGAGCTCCGAAAGCACAAGTTCGGGGAAAGAGGATAAAGACAAATAATCTTGCCGACCTCTTACCACTGTATGGCCCAAGGCTTGGAGATGCCATTCCGTCTGTTTTATTTCGCAATCGGCTTAATGGTTTAGTTAGCTATAACCCGTTTGACCAAAATCTTCCAAATTATAACTGCCTCGTCACGGGTTCGGCCGGGGCTGGCAAATCGTTTTTAAATAATTTTGTGCTGTTACAGGAAATTGCCAAGGGTACCCGTGCCTTTATTATAGACATTGGCGGGAGCTATAAAAAATTAACAGAAGCTCTCGGGGGTCAATATATTGAAATTAATCTCTCAGATGAGTACGCCATAAACCCATTTCATATCCCTGACTCAGCTATCGAACCCAGTGACCAAAAAATTAAATCATTACTCGCCATTATTGAAACAATGGTGAGTGAAAATGATTCAGTAAAACTTCCAAAGCTAGATCGGGTTTTACTTGAAAAAGCGATTCTAAAGACTTACGACGATCAGAGGAAAAAGGGAAAAGTTCCTTGCCTCAGTGATTTAAGTAAGACGTGCCTTGAATCAGGAGAGTCGCAGCTTCAAAATTTTTCAAAGATGCTCTTTTCTTGGACAGGAGAGAGGCCATACGGAAAACTCTTAGATAAGCAAGGCTCCCTCAAAACAGATAGCCTCATTACGACATTTGATCTTAAAGGCTTGTCGGCCTTTCCAGATCTTCAGGCCGTCATCATTTTAATTCTAACCGAATTTATTTTGACCCAGGTCGATCAAGATAAAACCACCACCAAAAGAATTCTCTTAGATGAAGCCTGGCAATTCTTAAAATCTGAAGCGTCTGCAAATTTTATGGAGTATTGCGTGAGGACCTTAAGAAAGACGGGTTCAGGCATAACCTTTATTACCCAAGGCGTTGACGAGATTGTCGCAAGCTCGATTGGAGCAGCCATTTTAAATAACACGGCAACAAAATTTGTCATGCTTCAAAGGGGTGATTCCGCGGTCTTAAGAGATGTCTTAAAGCTTAATCCTCAAGAAATAAACCTCATAGAATCCCTGGGCCAAAAAAAGGGGTATTTCAGTGAAGGTTTTATGATTGAGGGAGATCATAGACAAGTCATCCGAGTTTATCCCCAGCCTCTAGAGTACTGGCTATCAACCAGTGACGCCCGAGATAACGAGTATATCAAAAATTTAATGGAGGGAGGAAGTCTGGAACTAGCCAACGCACTCAGAAATGCCGCAACTCGGTATCCATTCGGAGTTGGAGCCCAGAGATCGGAAGTGGCGGCATGAAGATATTTAGGCGCGTTATCGTAATGGTGGTCGCAGTTTTCGTCTTATTATTTTCTCCCATGAGTGCTCGCGGTGATATCTGGGGTGGTGACGTTGCTGTTTTGGTGCAAATCCTCTCCAATGCCGTTCAACAGCTTGCCCAGCTTCGGCAAATTTTGAGCGCAGGAGAGGATACCCTTGATCTACTAAAGGATGTCAATCGCGGGCTTAAAGAAGGACTTTCAATCATTCAAATCATAAATCCACGATTGACCCCAGGGGTGTTGGGAAATCTCGACGACGTAAACCAGTTAGTCGATGTCCTATCCCAACTTTATGGGAAGGTTCCAAAGACCGCTGACTTTATAATGCAGTCTAACCACGACCAAACCGTTGCCGAAAGTTTAGCCATCCATTCAAGACTTTTTAAATACGCCGACCAAGTGGATATGGAACGAGATCAAATTATTGCACACTCCCAAGTTGTAAACCCTCAAGGTGCTGCAAAACTTCAAAATCAGTCCCTTGCTGTTTTAATTGGTGTAACCACCGAGCTCCTAAGAACAAATTCTGCAATGTTGAAGCTTATGGCAGAAAATTTTGCACTTCAAAATAGAAAAGAAAAGCTAGGTAGCGAGCAATTTAAGAATGAATACGAGGGAATTTCAAAGGCAATTTCTGATCTGCCAGCAGATCCCAAGCTTTCCATCCCCTCAGGAGGTAATTGATGCCACATTTTGAAATGTTAGGGAGCCTCGTCACGGATCTTCATTTGGAATTTCAAAAACTCTATTTTCTACTGCTACCTGTTTTTTTCTGCCTTTCGCTCGTTGTTGAGTGGGTTAGAAATCCGAGTGGTGGCCCTAATTTTATCGACGTTATAAAAAGGGCCATTGTTTCAACAGTCTTACTTGTCGCTTTCCCAGAAATAGCCCAAGCGATAGTGAGTATAGCGGATTCGATTGCAGATATTATTGATAAACAGGGGTCCCTCACCACCTTCATCCGAATGGCGGGAGAAAAGGCTAGGGGCTATACATTAAGCTCTAACCCTCTCCTTTTACAGTTCGATGACCTCTTCATCGCCGTCTTATCATTTGGAAGTTATCTCCTATTATACTTTGCTCGTTATCTGTCAATTGCAATGTATCATTTCTTCTGGCTCTTTCTCACAGTATCAGCGCCACTTATATTACTTTGCAATTTATTCCCCGGAACAAGTTCCATCACAAAGAATTTATTTCGTGGAATGATCGAAGTCGCGTCATGGAAAATTGTTTGGGCCATTTTGTCTGCAATGCTCGGTAGCCTTGCCTTCGGAAATATCTATGCCACCGAAGGGAGCTACGTCACCCTTACCATAATGAATTTTATCATTGCAGTTGCAATGATTGCCACGCCCGCAATCGTGAAATCACTTGTCGGGCCTGGAGTACAAGCAATGGCAACTCCGATTGGGGTTGCCACAGTGGCCGCGATGGCAGCCGCGCCGGTAAAGCTTGCGACAGTCGTTACCACAAGTAAAGAGGTCTTTGGTGGCACGATGTCTTATATGTCGCGAAAAATAAATAATCGTAAGAATTCTTAAAAGAAAGGTTTTGTAATGAATGATGGAGAAAAAAAGTTCTTCCCCGCGAGAGTTCCTAAAAAGATGGCTAAACTTCTACATGATAATCACTCTCTAAAGGTTTTAGCATTAGGAGCATATATAGTTTGCTTCCTCGCGATTACGATGGCAATAACCTCCTCTTTTAGACGGCCCATTATTCTTCCTCTCGATAAAAATGGCGAACGCGTTAAGGTTTTGTCAAAAGAGGTTTGGTCAGAAGACCAAGTCCAAGAAGGGGTAAAAGATTATTTAGACTCCCGCTACAGCTGGAACCCAAAGAATCAGGCCGATCACCTATATATAACAAGGAAGTTTATCTCGGATGGCTCACGCTCTGCATTTGATAAAACTGTGACTGAACTTCTCCAGTTCTCAAAAGGTAAGGCCGTGTCCCAGCGTGTTTATCCCGTCGACGTCAAAGTAGATATGGAGCACGGTTTTGCTCATGTGGTTGCAGATCGCATCAATGAGATCCAGGGCTTAAAGGCTGCGAGTTTACTAAACGTGAAGCTCTACTTTGAGCACGGAAAATCTAGTCTAGAAAATCCTTGGGGATTCTACGTCACTAAGGAAGAGGAGATCGTGTCTCAATGACGAGGGTACTTACTTTTCTATTTATAGCGATGGCAGCCAAAGCTGCCGTCGCCCCCCAACTGGGGGATGTAACTCATGTAAGACATATTTTTCTTAAAAAAGACCAAATTGTCGCGGTCAAAACTTCTGTTGGTATTGCAACTCTTATTCAAGTTCCGGATAGGCCTACAAGTGCAATCATCGGTGATACCGAAGCATTTAAGTTAGAGTATCTAGATAACGGCGTCACAATTAAACCGCTCCACGGGGGTGCTAGGACCAATCTTTATATTTATACTGACAGCCAGCGATTCAGCATTCATTTAGTCCCAGCTCCGAAGGAACTTGCCGACTACATAGTCTACCTGAAGTCGGCAAGTACCCCCCCAAAACCCGAGGGAAAGGTTCAGTGGAAGCAGTATTTGCGAACGACCCAGGCTGGTGCCTTCACATTAAAAATAATAAAACTAGGCCTTCAAGCCGGTGGCATTTTATTTGTTAATTTTGAAATTAAAGCGGCAAAAGATTTTCCAATAAAACCGGATTGGTTCTGGGTAACTCAAGATGGAAAGTATAAACCGATACAGTCTCTCTATTTGTCAAGGCTTTCTGCATCCCCACCATTGCCAACGTCCGGAACGCTTATCCTTAAAGAATCTGATTTTGCTGGTACGTCACCATTAAAGCTTGAAATGAGAAGTCAAAGGCCCCTTTCTATTCTTCTTCCAGGAGTAAAGAAATGGCTAAAATAGACAAAACCTCAAACTTTAAAAAACTATACTATGGCATAAAATGGTTTTTCTTGAGCCAGCCCGAAGGTTTTTCTGATAAGCCGACCATTCGTTGGAAGCGTATAGCAATTCTATCTGTGGTCTTGGTCATCACTTTTATTACCCTAGTTCTTTTAATGGCGGAAGAACCCCCAAAAGTTACAAACTTTTCAGAAAAAAAAGATGGTGGTACTGAGTCAGCGCCAGCCCCAAATAATTCCAAGGCTGTTGGAAAGTTTTCAAATGGCTTTGGTGGTGATTCCGGTTCTGAAATGTCATCTCAGCAGGGCTCGCCACCGAACAGAAATACACCCATGATATTAGCGAGAGCCGGTGATATTTCGACCCAACTTCCACCGGGGACGAAGTTTTCTATTACTCTTTCCGATAATGCCACTATTACAAGTCAAAATCAGCCGCTCATCGGCATAGTGGATAAAGACGTTGTCACAGATTTTGGAATTGCACTTCCTAAGGGAAGTAGAGTCTTTGGTGACGCTAGCTTTGATAAGGAATTCAAGAGAGCCAACGTGCAGTGGAAATCGGTCATGTTTTCTGACGGGAGGTCAAAAAATATGTCAGCCATTGCTTTAGCAGAGGATAACCAGCCTGGAATTGATGGCGATGTTCATTCAGACAGCGTCAAAAATACCTTTGGCTCCCTAATTACTCACTTCATTGCTGGAGCCGCAGAGGGCTCGATTGCCAGAGGCCCCACCGGCCAGAGCCAAGGGGGGCTAGAAAATGGTCTTCTCAATGGAGCATCCGAAACCGCCCATGAGCGTGCGGATTCGTGGGCCGAAAACCTTAAGAAAGAACGTGCCTGGATCGAGTTGAAAAAGGGGACCCATTGTCAGGCCATATTGCTCGATGGATTTACATATCGTGAACCTGGAGGACTTAATTGAAAAAAGATGTAAAAGATTTCGACCATCTGGATAGCCTACTCATGTTGTTTGGCATTTCTTTTTTAATTTATCTTTTTTACAAGCAATATTTGAGAGTTAAGGCCTGGGCGTTCCACCATCCGCGCCCCGCCGCCTTAGTGTTAACGCTGGTCATTGTTGTTATAATACTTGCTGTCATCGGAGCTATTGGCTTTTGGGTTGAAAAGAGGAAAAAACAGAAAGTTATCGACGAAGTTTTTGATAAAAAAAAGGACTCCCTTTATATAGGGCTTGATGAATTCAAATCGGCAGTAAATATAGATCTTAGTGCCCGTAAAACTCATACTCAAGTTATCGGTGCACCCGGTACTGGAAAAACAGAAAATGGAATTTTTCTCTTCGCCGTCGATGATATGCGTAATGGAAGAGGGTTTATTCTCATCGACGGAAAGCCAGAGAAGAGTTCCCTTACTAAGCTTACGGCTTACGCTAAAGAAACGGGCAGACTTGACGATCTCAAGGTTCTAAGCCTTGCAGATTTAAGTATCAGTAGCACATTTAATCCGCTCATGGGTGATTCACCAGCACAGGTAGCTGATAGAATCATGCAGGCGTTTGCATTTGATGATGAATACTATAAAAGCATCCAGCAAACTACTGTCTCAACCATATTGAGTATCTTCTCCACCGTCAAGGTGGTGCCCACATTTAAGGGCCTCCTTGAAGCTCTAAAAAATCCCCAGTCAGTTTTGAACATGGCGGAACATACTTCAAATGAAGATCTAATTGAGTGGGCGAAGAGCTATAAATCCTTATCTAATGAGGATCGGGAGAAACGCACAAGTGGCCTCATTGCTCATTTAACACCCTTCGCCCTTGGTGAATACTCGGTCTTGTTTAATACCGATAGGCCCGAAATCGACATCAATAAAGCCTTGTGTAAAAACGAAATTCTCTATTTTCAATTACCGGCGCTTAGCACTAGAGACTTTGGAAAGGCCACCGGCAAGTTCGTGCTCCAGTGTCTCGCCAACGCCATTGCCCATCGCCACGAGGTTCCAGATAGTGACCGAAAATTCTTTTCGGCCTATCTGGACGATTTCTCAGAATACCTCTATGAAGGGTTCCTAACGATCCTTAACAAGTCCAGAAGTGCCGACGTCGGAGTGACTTTTGCCCACCAAGCCCTCGGAGATATCGAGAGCTTGGGAGAAAATATCGCCAACGGCATAAAGACCGATTCAAGTTTGAAGATTTTTATGAAGTGCGTTGATCCCGACTCGGCAGACTATTGCTCCCGTTTAGTTGGTACCGAATCCGATGAAAAATATACCCAACGATCAACGAGAGGGATCTTTGGTCACACCGAAACAGGCGATGCTTCAGTACGAGTTGTAGAGACGTTCCTCTACCACCCCCAGGTTTTTAAAAACGGCCTAGGGGTGGCTGAGGCTGTCATGGTAGTCCCACATAAGTATGGGGCGTCCCATGTGCGGGTGAAGTTTAGAAGACTTCCCGACTTACTCCCTATTGAGCTTCCCAAGCGTGAGTTACCGTTGCCGGTGGGATTTCCTGCAAAATATAAGGTCGAAAAAGGCGAGAAAGATACAGGAACAGGGAATGCTTTTTCTACAACAACAACTAATAAAGAAGTGAAGGAAGTATGAAGAAATATTTTTTATTAATTCCAGCGTTTATATTTTTAACAAATGCTTGTGCCACTCAAGGTAAGAGTGCGGGTCTAGGTGCAGCCATTGGAGCTGGCACCGGGATGTCTATTGGTGCAATCGCCGATCCCAATGCCAGCGGCGAAGCCCGGACCCGTAACGTAATTGTCGGCGGGGCCGTTGGGGGTTTCTTAGGAATGGCAGCTGGCCTCGCCGTCCATAAAGGCATGGAGATAAGCCGCGCTGAAGGTAAAAAAGAGGGAGCTGCCGCCGCGTCTCCAGTTCCGGGAAGCCCCCCACAGTTAAGTCAAGCTAAGGTTGAAACTATTTGGGTTGAACCCAAAATAGTTGGCAACCGTTACGTCGAAGGTCATTTTGAATATGTAATTGCAGAACCCGCACGGTGGCAGGAGGGTCGATGAAATCTAGGTCCTGGATGATTCTTCCTGTTGAATGCGCAGCTAAGATGGGCTTCTTCTCAAAGACCGTCTGGGACAATGCTTTGCCTCCAACCAAGAAGGCTTGGCGTTATGAACAATGGCGGACCCTCCATCATTCCGAACTTTTTACCCACTCAAGTCGCTTTACTGGCGCCTATCGTTTAGTAATCCTCACTGAGAAGGGTAGAAGTTTGGCAGCTCAGATGGGACTAAGCCCCGTTGATCCTCCTATTGGAGACTTCATCGCCCATGATGAGCTTGTTATGGAATATGCTGTTAGAATCCAAAAAGACAAGCTCATTGAGAGCTGGACCTCAGAGCAGGAGATGAAGCGAGACGGTTTTAAATATTCAAGGGACTATCAAGAGGGGAATCAAAAAATAAAATATCCGGACCTCGTTATTAAACTTAACGTGCCAGGAGACCCCACTTTTATTGCCGTAGAATTTGAGAGGTCAAGGAAAGACAATCGTCGTTACGATGAATTTACAAATAAATACAAGCGCCGCCCCAACATCGACTCAGTGATCATTCTTTGTAAGACCCAAGGCATTATTGATTCAATAAAAAGGGCACAGGTTCGTACTTCCTATCCTCAAAAAATAAGGCCCATGGTCTTTGGACTCATAGATGAAGTCATGAAATCCCCAGGTCAGGGGAAATTGGAGTTTGATGAAAGGCCTTTGACTCTGGAAAAAACGGTCCAGACGTTAAGAGAAAAAAGGAATTCATATTCTGGCCGCAAAGCCTCTTGAACACCAGAAAAATGACCACACTCCGTCTGGAAATAAAGGATACCCATTATGATCAGCCTCCGACCGCCCAACTATGAAAAAACACAAATATTTTCTGATTCACCGCTAGCCCTGCACTTGCCCCGAGCCGCCCGTGACCACTCCCCCCCAACGAGTTGGTGGAAAGTGGTCACGGCCTGGGCAAGGCTGGGCCAGGGACATCAGAAAATATTTAAAACATAGTTGGGCGGTCGGAGAAATTAGAAGGGAGGGAGACTACATGAATACCGAAAACATAGAAAACGACGACGGTGAAAAGAAGACAGACGACTCTATTAAAATCACCATCGATAAGGATGTGGAAAAGTTAGTGGCAGAAACTGTGAATAAGATTAATGACGGCTACGAAGGAGGTAAGGTGAGCCGTCAGATTGTTGCCAGTTGGTTATTAGATAAAGCCTGCAAAGAAATATCAGATAGCGACGTAAAGGCTATCAGGACTGATAATTTCAATGCGGTCAATGCGCTCTCAGCCGTCCTGCGTAAGGCCCAAGAAACAGGTGTTGTGCCGTTAGAGCTAAGGCAAATTCTATTTGCCCAAGTTGGCTTAGATACGCCAACTAAGAAAAATGTAAAATCTAAGTTGACAAAGACTTCCACCAATGGTGGAGTAGATATTGAAGGTGAGGCAGAACATGCAGTATAAAATAGGAATGTACATTCGTTCGGCCCAAGAAAACGATGCAAGTGTTGAAGACCAAAGAAAGAAACTCCTGGACATTGTAGCATTGAAAAATAAGGACAATTCCCAGTGGGGTGAAGTTGTAGATACATATATTGATAATGGAGTATCAGGAACGCGAATGGATCGACCCGGCCTTAACAAGATGCTTGAGGACGTCCGCTCAGGTAAAGTGAATGCGATACTTACAAAAGATTATACAAGGTTTTCGCGAACGCTGACCCACGTTATGTCTCTTATAGAGACTCTAAAATCTTATAAGGTGGCCCTTTATACTTTAGATGAATTGACACGGGAGCCGCGTCTTGGGAAAAGAAGGTACGTAACTTTGAAAATGAGGATTGAAATTGAAAGGCCAAGAGTTCAAAAAAATAAGAACCAAACTAGAGCTAACACAGGAACAGATGGCTAAGGTACTTGGACTCTCAGGTTTCAAAGCGGTTTCCAACATTGAAATAGGTGGAAGAAACCCGAATAACTTGGCCGCAGCCGTTATGCGTGCCCTTGATGATCTTCCAAGTAAGAAAGCTCAAGCCCTCATGAGCCTCTTACGAAAGTACATGGAGACATAAATGACAGTTTTTAGAATGGGTGGCCTATGCCTTCAAATTCTAAAGAAGTTTCCAACTCAACTTCAAAATATGGTTATGAGATTAAAATTAGTAGGGTCGAAGATGACAGTCCGGATTCCTCTGACCGAATTGCTGAGGTCCGTAAAATCTTGGTCCACTTGCTCTTACTTGCGAGACGCAAGGGCCGTCCGCCTTCAAACAATGGTCATGGAGAATAATTATGCGGTATAAAATTGGAGTGTATCTCAGGGTCTCCACAGAAGAGCAAGCCCTGGTTCAAGAAGGATCGCTTGACTCTCAAAGACACAGGCTTACATCCTTTGTGGAAATAAAAAATGCCCAAGAACCAGGCTGGGGAAAGATCAATGAATTTTATATTGATGAGGGGATTTCCGCCAAAGATACCCGGAGGCCCGCGTTTCAAAGGATGCTGTCGGATATTCGAAAGGGAAAAATTAACTTCATCTTGGTGACTGATCTCGCCAGACTCTCAAGAAACTTACTTGATTTTTGTGTTCTTCAAAATGACCTCGTCAAGTGTGGCGCAAAATTTCTTTCGATGAAAGAACAGTTCGATACAAGTACCGCTGCTGGCGAAATGATGATCTTAAACATTATGAATCTCGCCCAGTTTGAACGAAAGCAGACCTCTGAGCGAGTCACTATGAATTTTCATTCCAGGGCCACCCGAGGACTCCGAAGTGGGGGTGCGCCGGTCCTTGGGTATGAGGTCGATCCGGAAAATAAAAGCCGCTTGGTGGTCAATAAAGATGAAGCTCAGAAGGTCAAATCTATATTCAGTACTTTCCTTGAGGCTGGGACATTAGCGAACACCCTAAGAGCTCTTAAGGATTTAGGGATCGAACCGCGAAGGAATCCGAATAGACCCAAGGAACGAGCCAATAACGGAGAATGGAATCGCGACGCCGTACAAAATTTGCTCCGAAACCGGGCCTATATTGGGCTAAAAGAGATAAATAAAAAGTATAAAAAAAAGAACCAAGAGGAGTTGAAACCCTGGCACCGGTTCCAAGTGGTCAAGGCGTGTTGGCCCCCGATCATAGATGAGTTGACCTTCAAGAGAGCCCAAAACCTTCTTGATATGACCCAAACGATGGAACGAAGTCGGCTTCAAGATGTCCAGGCCAGGACCTATCCGCTGACAGGAATTATTTCCTGCCGATACTGTGGAGGTCGATTAATTGGTGCTTCAGCCACAGGGGCAAAGAAAGCTTACCGTTATTATGGGCACCGCCAAGTAGAGGGTAGGAGTATTACTTGTTTAGCTAAAAGGTATTTGGCCGACGAGATCGAGGAAATGGTTACTGATCATCTTATGACTGAGTTAAACCAACCAAAGTATTTGGAAGGGCTATGGGAGTCTTCAAAAGTAGAATCTAAAGAAAAAATTGAGAATTTAGAGGCCCAAAAGAGAGAGGTTTCAGAGAACCTTCTTGCTGTTGATGCGAGCGTCAAAAATGTAATTCGTATGGCCTCAGAAATGAAACCGAATTCCTTGGCCGCTCAAACTTTGGAAGAGGAGCTTGAAGGTTTAGGAAAGAAAAAACTGGACTATAGAAACGCCATCCAAAATTTAGAGTATCAAATTCTAGATTTTAAGGAAATGGAAGATCCAAAGAGAGAGTTTCAAGCTGCTCTCGAAGAGGCTAGACGGGGATTTTTTAAAGCCTCTCCAGCGATCAAAAAAAGACTCCTGCGCCAGATTTTTATGGCCATTATTGTTTCAGTTAAAGGAATTGAAATCTCTTATCGTATGACCCCCGAAAAGGATCAAAGGGAAAGTCTTTCGCAAAAAAACGGTGCCTCAGAGATCAAGTCTGGGGCCACCGTTTTGCCTTTCACTTTCCCAAAATCCGCCTCCCACTTTCCTGCCTTCAAAGAGGCGGTCGGATGTTCTCCATTTGTCGGAAGTGGTGACTCGGATTGGACTCGAACCAATGACCTATAGCTTAGAAGGCTATTGCTCTATCCAACTGAGCTACCGAGCCGTTTTAAAAAGTTATATTTATGTTTGGCCTAAAAATCCAGCAATTAAGCCCCTTTGGGAACGAATCGTTGCTCATCCAACTCACGATCGTCATTCTGTCCATTCTGTTTCGAAGGCTATCGTTAGAACTCACATTCATTGACAAATTGTTCTACAGCTCTTTAAGTATGGGGATTTGATTACTGATGTTGGGTTAGGACTTTCTGTGCCTAACTTTAAGACAATCTATGAGTGCATCCTGAATTAAATCCTGTTGTAAATCCACCACTTGAGCTTGGCATTGGCTGTGCAGCTTAACTCAAGGTGTGGGGTAAAGTGAATAAAAAAATATTTGAAATTGGCTTATCCGTAACTCTCAGTCTTATTTTTTTTGGATGCCAAAACGGTCGTATAGAAGGCGGCCCAGTGCAATCAGAGGCTCTGGCGAGCTCAAGCCCCACTCTGGCTTTGGGTCCCGGAAATCCAATTATCTTTCACGTAAGCCCGAGTGCAGACCCCACAACCAACGGCTTTCACGTTATCGGTATTCGAGGTGATGGTTTTGGAACCTCCCCTTATGTGAGCCTGAATTGTTCTGTCGGATCTTGCCAGTATGTTATTAGTCAACTGTGCGCCAGCTCAGCGAGTACAAATTGTATTTTGAAAAAGGCCAATGACTTTATTTCGGTAGCCCTGCCCAATGACGCCGTTTTGGGAGAGGAACCTTTTTATGTAAGTATCGAAACATCAACTAAAACAAGTTCTCGGTTCGTAGTTAATTCTCCAAATATTCAACAGCTTGAATTTGACCAACTTTACCCAGGAGAACTGTTTCGGATCTTTGGTGCAAATCTCAAACTTAAAAACATCTCACCTTTGGTGGAGTTTGTTCCAATTGTAGGAGGTGGGTCTGTTACAGCACAAGTCGTGTTATCTTCATCTGATTCAACAATCCTCACAGTTGAAACTCCTACTCAAATCAAAGCAGGTGAAAAATATCAAATTCGAGTCATTAACGCTCCCTCCTCAGGGCTTTCCGGTCAAGTCGTTTCAAAAGATGAAATCGTGGCTCGAAGCGCTCTTCCCGCTGATCGAAACTACGGGCTCAATATTCCTTGGCAAGTGGACTTACCTTCTTACAAAAATTTAGTTAATGCAAAATCCCCTCCGGATCAATTCTATAAGTCTTTTCCAAAGTTCTGCACCACAACTCCCTCGACCCTTTCGGGAACTCAAAATATCATTGGAAAAATAAACTGTGTTAATTTCTGCCCCGCCAACTTACAAAATGGAAGTTGTGTCAGTGGCGCTAAAGGAGATGGGAAGTCTGATGATCAACCGATCCTTCAGGCTCTTCTCCTCTATGTGGCAACTCAAAAAAACTCTGATGGCACTTCCGGAGGTGTGCTTTATCTTCCCTCTGGAAATTACGTTCTCGAATCGAATAACTCTCTTCAAGGAGGTTGTTATTCCCAGCTCACCTTCAAGGCCTGTTCTGGACCTGAAGGCCAACCTCAGGTTATCAACAATAGTGTTCTTTCTATTCCATCAAATGTCATCCTAGAGGGAGAAGTAACGAGCATTCCCACCCTTTACTATGGATTTGGACCGGCGCCTATCACTCCGTCCTCAACGGGCCAGTACAATCAATATCACGCTATGGGTCTTGTTTTTTCTAGCAACACCTCGTTGACGGCATCTCATCAGTCTTTTAATAGTGGCGTCGAAAACTTGAAGCTGATCAACCTGAACCAAACGGCCGGTTATGTGCCAGCAAGCAAAATCAATCTTTCCAATTTGAGTGCCAATACCTCTGGTGTTGGACCCGATAAGTGCACGACCGCAGCTAGCGAAACTAATAGTTGGGGAGTTGTTTCCCTTTTCATCAATACGCTAAACTTTGGATCCGGAGTGAAGCCCGTAATCAACACGGTCTCACAGGTTTTTGTTTCGAATGTGACATTCGATGAAACCAGGTCTTCATCCGTGGTCAATCTTATAGGCAATGGGCTTGGAGCAACCTATGGGAATGTGAGCCATGTTCTATTTCAAAATTCAACGATCTTGAGGGGAAATTGCTATCACAGTTGGGCACCCCTTCAGACCTATGGACAATATTTCTACATCCGAAACAATACCATTCATAATTACTACTCAAGAAATTCTGAGTTGGGCGGAGACCATTTTATTATTGAGGGCAATACTTTTGAGAGGCATCGAGACCGTGTTTCCTCTATAGATGGTGCCAACAACGGTGGTCCAGAATTTGGCGGGACAAACATGGTGTTTCTAAAAAATCAAAGTAGTGTTGTTGGAACCCCGCCTCCAGGCGACCTTCTTATGTACGGGGTTAACTATTCGGGAAATCCACAAAGACTAGGTTCAGTTCTAGCAAACCATGACGGGTATGGAGAAAACTTTAACACACAGACTTGCACGGCTCCAAACCAGGATGTGGGTACTGTTGCTAGCGGCACCGGTACAACTACACTTGTTGGGGCAAGTTTTAAGGGATCCCGTTGGTGGATCGCAGATCCTGAAGACGATTGGACAAAGATTGCGGAAGGGACTCCTGAGGACTTCGCCCTCTTGAGGCTCTGGGAGCCTAGTGCTGTTGGAGGATTAATGTCTAGGTACGTGGCCATTATCGACGGCCCCGGCGCTGGACAACTCCGAAAAATTGTCCGCTACCAAAGCTCCGACACTCTGATAATTGACCATCCATGGGATGAAACGCCAATTGCAGGAAAAAGCATCTATTCGGTTGTTGCTGGCGGAGTTCATGACACTATCATTAAGGAAAATACCTTGAGCAACAGTCCCATAGGTTTTGTTATTTATTGTGGTGGAACTAACGTTCAATTGATCGCAAATAACCTTAAAGACGACGGAAAAGTATGGTTGAGGTCCTTCCAAGAGATCTGGAGCTACCCAGCGACGCCCACGGGAACTCCCCAATTCGTGGGCCGTTACAACCTGCTTTGGGATTCCATGGTTTCTGAAAATATAATCACCGATAGCGAATCCCCTGCATTTGGTGCATCGGGCTGGCATCCTTATTTTCCAGCATCTATCCAGGCCGTGGCGAACGTATACTATAATCCCAATTTTCCATCACCGAAATACTATATTGGCGGTGCCATGGAAACAGGAATAGAAATGCGCTCCAATGTGATATCGTTGCTTCCAAATATGATCATCGACAATCCTGGAGGAGGGGGAGGCAATCGGGGTTTTGTGGCTGCTACTGTGTGGACAGTCACTCCAAATCTTTTTCCTCACCAAACAACAGAATTAATTAATGGCACTATCTTTGATTCAAATAGGGTCTCCTATTTAAATGCGTCGCCTGATGCTTTAAACCAAGAGTTCTCTTATCAATGTGATATTACTTTGCCCAGCGGAGCTTCCTCATTGGGTCCTATTTCAACTTCAGGCCCACAGTGTGTTGCTCCTAAAGGAGATAAAGCTTCGATCAATGTTGTTTTAGATAAATCTGAGGATGACTTTGCCTATACTACATATGGTTCTAGGAATTCGACGATTTGGAACCCTCTTATTTCAAGTACTGTGAACTCATCCTGTCTGTTGAATGCGCCTAGTGGCATAAACCCGGCCTCGTCCTCCTATTCCTCATCTAAATTAACCGCAAAAATGCCGCTCCTGCCACCTTTAGGTTGGACCAGCGATCCCGCCGTAGCAGCCTATTACCAGTGCACAAGTTCTGGCCAGTATTAAGAAGGTGTCTTCAATAGTCGTTAGGCTATGGCTGGCTTCAGACAATATTTCTTAACCAGAGCTAAAAGAACGTCAATATCGATGGGTTTGGTAAGAAATTCCTGAATGCCGATACTCTTACTTTTTTCAGCAATATTGCCATCCGCTGAAACGACGACGATAGGAATTCCCTCAAGTTCTAAGCGGCCGTCGAATTCTGATTTAAATTGCCAGCCGTCCATAACGGGCATCATGAGATCCAAAAGAATCACTGAAGGTCGCGTAAATTTTAACTGTCGGAAACCTTCAGCGCCATTGGAGGCTGTGACTACTTTATACCCTTCATATTCCAGTAAATGACTTATGGATTCTCGAATGTCCGTGTCATCATCCACCACTAAAACGTCAGTATTGATCATTCTTTAACCCCACCGCGCCGCATTGGGCCCGGTTATTGTTGATAGCACTTCCTGGGATCAGTTCAATGGGTAAAATTTATCCTAAATGGCGTGCGAGAAATTCTTCTGCTCTGCTGACACGAAGGCGATCTTGGGCCTGAATTTCTTTATAAAAATCAGCTAGATCCTGATGCCCTTCTCGTTCAGCGTCGGCAATGTATTGATTACAGAGCTCGGCATCTTTCAGCGTCCGATAAAATAAAGAGATAAGATCATCCCTCTCAACATTTTCCCCGTGAAACTGATGCATGAAACTCTCAATTCTTTTTCTTAGTTCGCTTGTCGTCATACAATTTTAGGTTTGCAGGTTCTAAGCCAAGTAAATTCTAAAATTTTACGAACTTCTTAGGCATGGAGAGAGTCAATATGCCCCTCCCGTAACGTCTACTCAAATTAAAACTGCAATCTCTTTTGGCCGCCCGATTGCAATATGGAACCACTAGAAAGTTTTTATTTGAACAGGCGAGATGGAGTTCGATACTTAGAACGGGAGGCCACGGTGGAAAATGCTTTGATTTGCATTCCATTTTTGATTTTGTACCTTATTCCTTTAATTAAAGATGCATCTCGACCTCCGTACGGGAGGGCTTGAGTAATCCTCGAATTGACCTTATGCTTATGAGATGTCCCTACTTCAAAATAATTTCATCAAGGTCACGTTAGGGCTTCTCATAGGCGTAATCATAATTTTCTTTCTTGATCCTCCAAAAACAGCCTGCACGGAACAAATCGAACTTTACACTGAGGGCGTAAAAGGTCTTGCGAAATCGGCAAGCCAAGCTTTAGCGGTTTGCAAAGAACATCCGGAACCGGGAGGTTGTGTTGCTTTTTTTGATACCCTTAATAAACTCGAAACTAAATTTAACGAAGTGACCCGTCAATGTCAGAAGGATCTTTCTTCTGAACCGTTAACTCGAAACTGGATTTCAACTGGAATGGAACTTTTTACTCTATTGGCTTGGGGAGCTCGTCCTCCAGAATCCTATCTCTATCGCAACGGATGGCTTGAAATTTCTCAAGTTGTTGAGTTTTGCCGATTGCGCAATCATTTAGAAAATATTTATGGAAAGGAAGCCTGGGCTGGTTTCGTAAATAACATTTTGCCTGATTTGCCAGGTGCCTCGCAGCTTTCAGCGATTGGGCAGAACGAAGCTTGGAATCGAAGCCTTCTCTCAGACTCCTGTCATTATCCTCTCTAAGTGGGATCTGACGGTTTTCAAAGCTTGGGCCCGATGACTTAATTTATTTTTTATGGCCATGCCAAGTTCGGCAAGAGTCTTGGTTTCATTTTCGGGGATAAAAATGGGATCGTACCCGAATCCCGTTTTGCCGCGCATTTCTTTACTAATACTTCCTCTCAGAACTCCTTCGGAAATCGTTTCTTCTCCAGTAGGAGATAAAAGAACCATAACGCATTTGAACTGAGCGGCGCGGTCAGCCACGTTTTGAATTCTCAATTGAGTCAAAAGTTTTGTCGTGTTCTCGACATCGCGAGCCCGTGGACCAGCGTATCTTGCCGAATGAACACCGGGGAGACCCTTAAGTCCTTGAGCTTCTAGTCCTGAATCGTCGGCCAAGACCCAGCTGTCGGGCCTCATCGCTCTAAGAAATTTGGCTTTGATTCTTGCATTATCGGCGAAGGTCGATCCATTTTCTTGAGGTGCCGTATATTGAGGCAGTTCAAAGGCTCCATGCACCTCGATAGGCAGCGCTTTAAGGAGTTCTTTGATTTCTTTGAATTTGTCTTTGTTTGTGGTCGCAACCCAAAGAGATATCATTTTTGGCGCTTAAAAAAAGAGCCCACAAGGCTCTCTTGGATTTCAAAAAGTTGAGTATGCCCTTTTCGGGCCAAGACTATCATTTGGGTCATTTCTTCTTCGGAGAAGGCTTGGTTTTCGGCGGTCCCCTGGACTTCAACGAACTTCCCACTTCCGGTCATGACAAAGTTCATATCAACGTCAGCCAGAGAATCCTCGTCATAAGAAAGATCAAGCCGTGGTTCCCTCTGTATGATTCCGCAACTTACGGCCGCGACATAATCGGTCATCGGAAAGGTCAGGAGCATTTTCTGATCCATTAAAAATTTAAAGGCGTGAGCCAAGGCGACAAAACCGCCGGTGATACTTGCTGTTCTGGTTCCTCCGTCGGCCTGAATAACATCGCAATCCACGACGATTTGTCTTTCACCGAGGACCTTCATATCCGTTACGGCCCTTAAACTTCTTCCGATGAGCCGTTGGATTTCTTGGGTGCGACCAGAACCAGCTGCCTTTTCTCTTTTCACCCTGGTGTGGGTGGAGCGGGGAAGCATTCCGTATTCTGCCGTGACCCAACCCTTACCGGTTCCCTTTAAAAATTGGGGGACCCCTGACTCGATACTCGCAGTACAGAGCACTTTTGTATTTCCAAACTCAACGAGGACGGATCCCTCAGCGTAGGCTGTGTAATTAGGCGTGATTTTAACGGGACGCAAAACATCAACGGCGCGGTTGTCAGTTCTCATAGGTAGGTCAATCTATGGTTTACTTATGTATTTTGTCCAACTTTTCTTTAAATCTCTTCAGTCCGAGATAGATTGCAAAGGCCAATTTTTTTTGAACTTGGCCATCGGAAAGCCAGCGGGCTTCATCAGGGTTACTAATAAATCCGAGCTCAATTAGAGTAGAAGGCATAGGTGCAGATAAAACATGAAACGGGGCTTGCCTAATTGAACGAGTCTTAATTTTAATGTGTTTTCGAAAAGTGTCCAGGAGGGCTTGGCAGAGTTCTTCGCTCATCATCATATGTTCATGGTGATGAAGATCACTAATGATATTTTCGATATCCGATTTCGGGTCTGACTCCAGCGAATTCTTGAGTTTTGAGTTATTCTCCCGATTGGCAAGAAGTTCGCTCTCATCATTACTGGCGACCTGATTTTCAAAGTAAAATTCAGTCCCCTTGGCCTCAATGATAGGCGAACTATTGGCATGGATGCTTATGAAAATATCGGCCTTGGCGTTCACAGCTTTTTCTGGACGATTGACAAGAGGAACAAAGTCATCTTTTTCTCGAGTCAGTAAGGGGACAAATCTTCGATCTTTCTCTAAATAGCTGAAGAGGTCTTTTGCTACAGCCAGGGCAATGTTCTTTTCTTGGATTCCTTGAAACTGAGCGCCGTGGTCTTCGCCCCCGTGTCCGGGGTCAATCATCACTCGGATTGGAGCTTTGGAGTAGCCTGCCACCCCAAAAAAAATCGTGAGAAAAACGACTCCAATAAAAAGTTTCATTTAC
>JABDDW010000008.1:31497-33837 GCA_013287405.1 Deltaproteobacteria bacterium | reverse complement strand
AGCTGTATTAGAGAGCGCCATGATGATGATGGTTATATTAGCCGTTTGGCTCGCAGTTTCCGGAGCTCTCAGGCGATCGGATTTTTTTCAAAAACTTTTTGGAACTCCGTGGGGAAGATTAGCAAACACCATGGAATTTGGAATCCCTACTAATAATAAAAATCAATATTCTAATTTGCATCCCACCTCTTGGACGCGCCACTCCACTACATTGAATGATCAGGGGGGATGAGCGTGATGGGGAAGACGCGTTTGATGAGAAAAGGGCTTAATCAAAGTGGACAACTCACCTTAGAGTTTATGCTGGCCTGTGTTCTTATCGTTACGGTTTCAACTCTTCTTGGAATTTTAACCTTCACTTTGAGTCTGACCGAAGTCCTTCAATACGTCACTTTTGCAAGTGCAAGATCTTATCTCGCTGCAGATTTGACTTTAGACGAACAAGTGAAAGCAGGGCAGGCCAAAGGAGATCTTTTAGTAAAAAACCTTCCTTTTTTGGCAGGAGCTCAACAAAGTGGTTGGATCTCCATCCCTCAAAACTCGAGTAAAGTAATGAGCTTAGACGCCGGAAGAACTTACGCCGATAACATTGGTGCCGATACCCTTCACCACAATCAGTTTGAAGGATTTCAAATTCAGTTCGTTGTTCCCATTCTGAACGTAAAACTTCCATTCTTAAATAGCGCCATCCAGCCCCCAAATGGAGCACAGGATTTCAAAGCTACTCTATCTAGCTTTTTAACCCGAGAACCAGCCTTCGACGAATGTCAACGCTACTTAAATGCCGCTACAGCTACGATTCTCGGAAAATATAGCAACTGCACAGCCTGCGCTACGGCTCCCACGCTCATTATGGACAACGGGTGCTAGCGATGAAAAAACAAAAGAAAAACAAAGAAAGTGGTTTTGCTCTAATGGAATCCATCGTGTTCATGATGGCTTTTGTGGTTTTAGCGGCTTACGCCATTGATTTTTTTACGGTCATTCATTCTGGGATTTTAGGATCCACCGCCGCTCGAACTTATCTCTTTGAAACCCTTCAGCATCGGACAAATGTGAGGTGGTTAAGGCAGGCAGACGAGGGCGCAGGGGATTCCCACGTGGATTTCCAAGGGAGGCATTTTAGATTCCACGCCACTGCCGACGAAGACCAACCTGATACTGATAACAACGGAACCCACGCTTCAGGCCGAACTCTCACCTTGGCCAACGACGATGGGACCAGTATGGCTAATCCCCAACTCGATTCTCAAGCGAACAAAACGGCAAAAATAAATATTAAGACCGGCTACGGAATCTGTATTGATTCCGCATGCCCTAGCGACACGGAGACTCCGTAATGAACTCAAATAGCCGATCGTTTTGGATTTCATTAGCCTGTGCGATGTTCGCCATGTTTTTGATCTACAGCTACTCCGAAGAACAAAAAGCCAAATACGACAAACGATACGGAACGACCAAAACTGTTCTCGTAGCCTCAAAAGATATTTTAGAGATGAGCACCATTGACGAGACCATGGTGAATCAAGAAGAAAAACCCGTGGACTTTATTCAACCGGGGGCCGTCGAAAACCCGGATGATGCCGTGGGACTCGTTGCAGCCACACCAATAAAAAAAGGCGAGCAGCTTCTTATGACTAAACTCCTCACCCCGGGAGCCAATACAGGCCTGTCTATGCAAGTCGCTCCTGACAAGAGAGCGGTTACAATCCCAGTGGACGATGTTCGGGGCGTGGGGAAGCTGATTAGACCCGGAGATCGTATCGATATTATTACAAGTATTAACTACGGAGACGGTAAAGCAGATAGGCGGGAGGTCAAAACCTTACTCCAAGACATCCTTGTTTTGGCAACGGGTTTGAATGTGACAAATAACATACCACGCACTCTCCAGATCGACACCTACAACGGAAAACCGGCCTATAAAAATCTCAATGGAGATACCGGCTACAGCACCGTCACTGTCGAAGTCAACCCTACTGAAGCCCAAAACCTCATTTACATACTCAGTGTCGCCCCGGGAGCCATGTTTCTTTCTTTGAGAAACGGAAACGATAAGGTTATTCCCCGACTGCCCACAAGCACTCTTGATACAGTTTTGGGAGTCGACAGCGAACGAGCCATTCAAAAGAAACTTTTGCAACAACCTGTTGCACAACCTTTAGCCCAAAAGCCCCATGGTAATGGATTTATTGAAATTCACGGTAGTGACGTGAGGTACAATCAATGAAGACTTTTTCTGCACTCCTTCTCTTAGTAACTTTAGTCACACCTGTCTTACCCGGGTATGGGAGCAGCAAACAGACCGTTGCCCTAACGTTGGGGCTCACCGACGAACGT